>CAZYUT010000007.1:0-35829 GCA_964650735.1 uncultured Hyphomicrobiaceae bacterium | reverse complement strand
CATTGTGCGAGGTTTTGCGTGCTGGGCGGCGCGAGCTGCTCGGGCTGAGCGGCGCTTCACGCGGTCATTGCGAGCGTAGCGACGCAATCCAGATAGCAGCGTCAAGTCCGGTTGCTGGATCGCTTGGGCCCCCTGGGGCTCGCGATGACGTCTATCGCTCTGTATCTGTCAACTTTAGCGGAAATGCTTCGACAGCTTCAGCCGCTGCGCCTGATAGTGCGAGCCGATGTCGCGGCCGTAGAGGCGCGTGGGCAGCTGGGTGAGCGGCTCGTAAACCGCGCGGCCGACGATCTGCCCATCCTCCAGCATGAACGGCACCTTGTGGCTGCGCACCTCCAGCACCACGCGGCTGCCCGCCCCGCCCGCGGCATCATGGCCGAAGCCGGGATCGAAAAAGCCGGCGTAATGCACGCGGAACTCGCCCACCAGCGGGTTGAACGGGATCATCTCGGCGGCGTGGGTCGGCGGGACGTGGACGGCTTCTTTCGAGGCGAGGATGTAGAACTGGTCGGGGTCCAGCACCAGCTCCGGTTCGCGTCTGGCGTCTAGCGGCTCCCAATAGTCCTCAACGGCGCAAGCGCCCGCCGCGTCGATGTCGATGACGCCGGTATAGCGTTTCGCGCGATAGCCGATCACCGCGCCGGGCGCGTCGCCCGCGAGATCGACAGAAAGCGCCAGCCCGCGGTCGATATCCGCTTGCGTGGAGACCAGCCGCTCCTGATCGTGCAGCGCCGCCAGCGCGGTATCGCTCGTGTCGATCGCGCCGCGGCGAAAGCGCATCTGGGCCAGCCGCGAGCCGGTGCGCACCAGCACGGGGAAGGTCTGCGGGCAGATTTCGGCATAGAGCGGCCCGCGATAGCCCGCCGGGATCTGGTCGAATGTGCGGCCGTGATCGGAGATGACGCGCGTGAACACGTCGATGCGCCCGGTCGAGCTTTTCGGGTTGGCGCTGGCGCTCACATCGGCAGGCAGCGCCAGCGCCTCCTGCAGCGGCGCGACATAGACGCAGCCGGTCTCCAGCACCGCGCCGCCGCTCAGGTCGATGCGGTGCAGCCCGAAGCGCGACAGCCCGTCCGCGACCGTCAGCCGCTCGCCGGGCAGAAAGCTCGCGCGCACGCGCCAAGCGTGGCCGCCCAGCCGCAGATCGAGGCTCGCCGGCTGCACCTGTTCGTCCGTGATGGGCGCATCTGCCGTGATATGCCCCGCCGCGATCAGCGCATCAAGCGCTTGGCAGGGCAGCAGCCCTGATGCCCTGTCCGGATGCGCCGTGGCTTCACTCATGTGTCAGCTCCCTTGCGCTTTCGTGTAGCGGAGATCGGCCTTGACGCCAAGCCGGGCCGGTTGCTTAATCCCGCGAATTGCACGCTCAGGCAGGCTTGCCGGGCGATAAGGAGTTCGCGCGATGACCCAATCCGGCGACGATAGCCCCCATGGTGAATGGCGCCCAGCCACCCAACTCGTGCATGGCGGCACGCTGCGCAGCCAGTTCGGCGAGACCTCCGAGGCGATCTTCCTCAATTCCGGTTATGTCTACCAGAGCGCGGAGCAGGCCGAGGCGCGGTTCAGCGGCGACCAGCCGGGCTATGTCTATTCGCGCTACGCCAACCCGACCATCACCATGTTCGAGCAGCGCATGGCGATGCTGGAAGGCGCGGAGGCCGCGCGCGCGACCGCATCGGGCATGGCGGCTGTCACCTCGGCCATGCTGTGCTGGCTGAACGCGGGCGATCATGTTGTGTCGGCGCGGGCGCTGTTCGGCTCCTGCCGGTATGTGGTCGAGGAATTGCTGCCACGCTTCGGCATCGAGAGCACGCTCATCGACGGGCGCGACCTGAGCCAGTGGCGCGACGCCATTCGCCCCAACACCCGCGCGCTGTTCCTCGAAAGCCCTGCGAACCCGACGCTGGAGCTGGTGGATATTGCTGGTGTGGCGGAGATCGCGCGCAGCGCAGGCGCACGGCTGATCGTCGATAACGTCTTCGCAACGCCGATGCTGCAAAGGCCAATGGAGCTGGGCGCGGATATCGTCATCTATTCGACCACCAAGCATGTCGATGGGCATGGCCGCTGCCTGGGCGGCGTGGTGCTCAGCGATCAGGCGTTCGTGGACGAGCACCTCGGCAATTTCCTGCGCCAGACCGGCCCTTGTCTCAGCCCGTTCAACGCCTGGGTGATGCTGAAAGGGCTGGAGAGCCTGCCGCTGCGCGTGGCGCGCCAGAGCGAGAGCGCCGCCATGATTGCCGATCATCTGGCCGAAGCGCCGGGCATCCTTGGGGTGTCCTATCCGGGCCGCGCGGACCATCCGCAGCACGATATCGCGCGCCGGCAGATGGAGAATGGCGGGCCGATGGTGGCGTTCCGCATCGCAGGCGGCAAGGCGGCGGCCTTCCGCTTCATGAACGCTCTGCAGATCATCAAGATTTCCAACAATCTCGGCGACGCCAAGAGCCTGATCGCGCATCCGGCAACGACCACCCATCAGCGTCTCAGCGAGGACGCGCGCGCCGAACTGGGCATCGGCGGCGACCTGCTGCGCCTGTCCGTGGGCCTGGAGGATGTGCGCGATCTCATGGCCGACATCGATCGGGGCATGCGCGCGGCGCATGGGTGATCGCGCAGCGCGGCGAGGGAGCGCGCGGGAATGCGATGATAGACCTCCGTCCCGTGCTGCTCGTCATCGGCATCTTGCTGTCGACGCTTGGGGCGGCGATGCTCTTGCCGCTGCTGTTCGATATCGCGGCGGGAAATCCGGACTGGATGGTGTTCGCGGCTTCGTCCGGCGTGACGTTGTTCGTCGGCATTGCGCTTTGCGCATCCAACTGGGGGCGCACCCGTGATCTCAACACCAAGCAGGCTTTTCTGCTCACCACGGTGTCGTGGGTGGCGCTGACAGCCTTCGCCGCGATCCCGTTCACCTGGTCGAGCCTGCAACTCAGCTATACCGACGCCTTCTTCGAGGCGATGTCAGGCATCACCACAACCGGCGCGACCGTGCTCACCGGTCTCGACGGCATGCCGCCGGGCGTCCTGCTGTGGCGCGGGCTGCTGCAATGGCTCGGCGGGCTGGGGATCATTGTGATGGCGCTGTCGGTGCTGCCGATGCTCAAGGTCGGCGGGATGCAGCTTTTCCGCGTCGAGGGTTTCGACACCGCCGGCAAGATCCTCCCGCGCGCCACCCAGATCGCCGGAGAACTGTCGGTGCTGTACATTGCGCTGACGGCCATATGCGCGGCGGCGTACAGCATGGCCGGGATGAGCGCGTTCGATGCGCTGGTACATTCCATGACAACCATCGCCACGGGCGGCTTTGCGAACTATGACGCGTCCTTCGGCCATTTCGCCAGCTTGCCGATCGAGATTATCGCGGTGGTTTTCATGATCCTCGGCGGTACGCCATTCGTGCTGTTCCTGCGCGCGTTTCATGGCGACTTCCGCTCGATCGTTCAGGACTCGCAGGTGCGCTGGTACCTGGCCGCGCTGGCGGTCGCCAGTTTCCTGGCGTGGCTGTCGCGCGGGCCGAACGCGTCCGAGGCCACGAGCGGCGCGGTGATGGATGCGGTTTTCAACACCGTCTCGATAATGACCGGTACCGGCTATACGACGGCCGCATTCGATCTGTGGAGCCCGATGGCGGTGTCGCTGTTCTTCATCCTGATGTTTATCGGCGGATGTTCCGGCTCCACCTCCTGCGGGATCAAGATTTTCCGCTTCCAGGTGCTGTTTCAGGGATTGCGCCAGAAACTGAGACAGACGTTTCACCCCCACGGCGTGTTTCTGGAAACTTATAACGGCCGGCCGTTGTCGCCCGATGTCATAAGCGCCGTGACGACGTTCTTCTTCATGTATATCGGCACCTTTGCGGTTGTCGCGATCATGCTGGAGTTGCTCGGGCTGGACACACTGAGCGCAATATCCGCGTCGGCGACAGCGATCTCGAATGTCGGGCCGGGGCTTGGCGAGAGCGTCGGGCCGTCCACGAATTTCGCCGGTCTGCCGGACGCGGCCAAATGGCTGATGTGTGCGGCGATGCTGATGGGGCGGCTGGAGATTTTCGCGGTGCTGGTGTTGCTGCTGCCGGCGTTCTGGCGCTCGTGAGCGTCACGCCTGCGAGGTTTCGGCGGGCTCGTCGCGGACATAGAGCCGTTTGATCGCGCCCGCGGCCCGGCCGATGTCGCGCCCAAAGCCCATGAGCGCGGGCACAAGGATCAGCACCAGGAAAGTCGCGGCCACCAGACCGAACACCAGCGTGATCGCCATCGGGATCAGGAACTGCGCCTGCCGGCTCGTTTCGAATAGCAGCGGCGTCAGCCCGCCGATGGTCGTCAGCGAAGTCAGCAGCACCGCGCGGAAGCGGTCATAGGACGCGCCGATCGCGGCCTCGCGCAGGTTCTCGCCCGCGTTCAGCCGCTCATTGGCCTGCGAAACGAGAATGATCGAGTCGTTCACGAGAATGCCGGACAAACCGAGCAGCCCGATCAGGCTCACAATGGTCAGCGGCATGTCCATGATCAGATGCCCAACGATCGCGCCCACCAACCCGAACGGGATGATGCCGAGAACCGCCAGCGGCTTGACGTAACTTCCGAAGACCCAGGCGAGGATCACATAGATCAGGACAAGCGCGACGATAGCGCCGGTTTGCAGGTCGGCGAAGGACTGCTGCTGATCCTCCTGCCGGCCGCCGAATTCGTACTCGATGCCGTATGTCTCGACGAGCCGCGGCAGCACGTCCGCCTCAAGCTGCCGCACGACATTCGCGACACTGTTCAGGTCCGCGTCGATGTCGCCGGTCACGGATACGGTGCGATCGCCGTCAATCCGCTGGATGATGGAGAAGCCGGCCTGCTCACGGACATGCGCGACTTCGGGGAAGCGCACGAAAGTACCGTCAGGGGCGCGAAGATAGAAGTTCTCCAGGGCTTGCGCGCCTTCGGCTTGCTGCTCTCGCAGCACGCGAACCGTGATCTCCTCATCGTCGCGCGGGAAGCGGGTCGCGATCGCGCCGTCAAAGGCGTTGCGCAGCTGCGTACCGACGCTCTCGGCGGTGAAGCCCAGCGCGAGGCCGCGGGGGGTGACTTCGACGATGAGTTCGCGCTTACCATAGGGCAGGTCGTCCGCAATCGCCGTGACGCCGGGGTAGCCGCGCAGCGCCGTCTTGACCTCTTCTGCCGCGGCCTTGAGATCCTCGATCGGCGCATTTTGCAGTTTGACGTCGACATCCCGGCCCGGCGGGCCGACTTGCTCGGTGCGCACTGTGGCCTGCTCGACGCCCGGTATCGTTGGCAGCCGCTCGCGCCAGGCCTGCATGACGGTCTCCGTGCGGATTGTGCGTTCCTCGCCAGGAATGAGCTGAACAGCTATTTCGGCCAGCGTATCCGTCTGAGACTGCCCAGCCCTGCCAAGCGTTGTGAACGCCGTGACGACCAGCCCGTCCGCGCCGTCGGTCAGCGCAGTTTCGGCTTCGTAGAGCGCGTCTTCGATGCGATTGAGCGCCGCAATCCGGTCGGCCTCCGGCGTGCCCGCGGCGAACTCGACCTCTGCGGAGATGTTCTCGGATTCCGGCGATGGAAAGAACTGGAAGTCCACGCGCCCGCCCGAGAGCAACCCAATCGCGAGGATCATCGCGCCGACGGTGAAGGCAAGGGTGGTATAGCGCCAGTCATAGCTGAATTTTACAAAGCGCAGGAATGGCCCGTTGCGCACCCACTCGAAGCCGCGGTCGAAGGTCCGGCGGAACGCGCTCGGCGGCCGGTTCAGGCTCCCGAAGCTGTGGCCGAGATGGCCCGGCAGGATCAGGAAGCTCTCGACGAGGCTCGCGATCAACACCGCGATAACGACGAGCGGGATGGCGACCATCACGTCGCCTATGCGCCCGCTGATGATGAAGATCGGCAGGAAGGCGGCCATCGTGGTCAGGCTGGCCGCGGTCACTGGCGTGAACATGCGTTTCGCGCCGTTTTCCGCGGCTTCCATGCGCCCTTCGCCGAGAGCCTGGCGGGTTGCGGTCTCCTCGCCCACCACGATCGCGTCGTCCACGATAATGCCGAGCATCATGATCAGCGCGAACATCGAGATCATGTTGATGCTCTGGCCGGACAGCAACATCACAACGAGCGTTGCGAGAAATGCGATGGGGATACCGGCCGCGACCCAGAACGCGATGCGCATGTTGAGGAAAAGGAACAGCACGATGAGGACCAGCACCAGTCCCTGCAGCCCGTTCTTGATGAGGATGCCGAGGCGCTGGGTGACATACTCGCCGCGGATGTCATAGATTTCCACGTTGAGCGTTTGCGGAAGCGTTGGCGTGACACGCGCCATGTACGCCTTCATCTTGTCCATCGTCTCAAGCGTGTCTGCGCTTACCGCCCGCTGCACCTGCAGCAGAATCCCCCGGTCGCCGCGGTGGAGCCCGATGACTGCATCGTCATCGAAGTGGGGCTGGACCTCGGCGATGTCCTTAAGTTGGATTTTATTGCCGGCCGCGTCGGACTTGATTTCGATTTCGGCGACTTCTTCCGGCGTGCGGCGCTCCGCCAGTGTGCGGAGCTGGATTTCCGCCGCGCCCTCGACGGTTCCGGAGGGCAGATCCCGGGTCTCTTCGCGAATGCGCGTGGCAACCTGGTCGACGCTCAAGTCGAGCCGGCGCAACTCCGATTCCGGGATCGTCGCCCATATTTCCTCGTCGCGAGCGCCGGTGAAGGTAACGCGGTCAATGCCTGCATCCAGCAGCCCGTCCCGGATTTCCTTGGCGTAATCCTTAAGCGTGCGTTCGCTGAATGGCCCGGAGATTGCGATCTTGGCGACCGGTTCATAGAAGGTCACGCGCTGGATCGTTGGCTCTTCAGCGGCGTCGGGCAGCGTGGTGACCTGCTCAACGGCCTGTTCGACGTCCGACTGCGCCTTTTGCATGTCCGCATCGGCGAAGAACTCGATGTTGAAGACGGCTATGCCTTCGCGGGCGATCGAGGTGATCTGGTCGACGTCGTCGAGGAAGCGCAGCTCAGGGTCGATCGCGTCGACGATGTTCTGCTCGACGTCGAGCGCGCTCGCGCCGGACCACTGGATCGTGACGGTAATCGCCGGGATTTCGACGGTCGGGAAGAACTGCGTGTTAAGGCGGCTGACCGAAAACAGCCCAAGAACAATGATCAGGAGCATCAGCAGGTTGGACGCGGTGGGGTGCCGGACAAACAGTCCGATGACACCGGGCCGGCCCGTTGGACGCTCCTCAGACATCCGGCTCCACCACCCTCACCTTGACGCCGTCGCCCGGGCGGGCCAGCCGCGTTGCCGCGACCTGTTCGCCATCTGCAAGATCGCCGCGGACCAGCACGAAACCGTCCGCGCCTCCCAAACGTGCGACCTCGCGCCGTTCAAGGCGCCCGTCCTCGATCACAAACACATGGTCATTGTTGTACAGCGCCGTCTGGGGCAGCCGGACGACATCCTCGTAGCGAATGTCCGGCACGACCACCTCGACGAAGGCGCCAGGTCTCAGCGGCGTTGGCTCCAGCGGACTGTTGATGCGCGCGTAGACGTTGACGCCGCCGCTTGCCGCTACAATCCGAGAACCGATGCGCACGATCTCGGCCTCAAAGACGAAAGGTTCATCGCCAACATACCAGCGCACCTCGACCGGCCGCCCGAGCACGCCTCCCGTCGCGCGCACGATGCGTCCATATTGCGCGTCGCTCAGCGTCACGCGCGCCTCGATCAAGGCTTTGTCGATGAGGGTCGCAACGGCATCGTTGGTGCTCAACACCTTGCCGACCTCGGCGTTCGGTTCGCTCACATAAGCATCGAAGGGTGCGATCAGACTGGTGTCTTGGAGATTGCGCTCCGCCGTGCGCAGCGTGGCGCGCAACCGCTCCAGCGCGGCGCGCTGCTGATCAGCGCGCGCCTGCTGCACAGACAGACTGATGTCGCCCTGTTCGACCGCATCCTGGCGCTGACTGACCGTCAGGCGGCGCTGATCCAGCACTTGCTGCGACAAGGCGCCTCGCTCGACCAGCTGCTCGGCCCGCTCAAGATCGCGCTCGGCGATCTGCAACTGCTCGCGCGCCCGTTCCAGAGCCGCTTCCTGTGCGCGGGTCTGCGCTTCGCTTTCCTCCAGCCGCGCTTGCGTCTCGGCAATCTGCGCCCGGGTCTCCGCGAGTGCGACCTCATAATCGAGCGGGTCGATCCTGATGATCAGATTGCCTTCGGAGACCTCGCCGCCCTCTCGCAGGTTCGGCGATGCTTCAACCACCTCCCCGGAGACGAGCGCGCGAAGCTGCACCTCGCGCCCGGCGACCGTCTCTCCGTAGAGTGTGAGCTGCGGCTGATAACTGGAATAGGTCACGGGAACGGCGCGCACGGGCGACACGGTTTCTTGGGGCGGCTGCGGCGCTATGGTCGGGCGCGTGGCCAGAAGGTACTCGTAGCCAGCATATGCGCCCGCCAACAGCGCCACCGGCAGCGCGACCTGGATGAGCGCCTTCACGCCGCGGCCTAAGGCGCTCAGGACGCCACGCCGCGGCTGCTCCGGCCGATGCTCCAGTTCCGTCGCTTCCTCGGCATGCTTCTGCAACGCAGACCACCTTACTTGAACAATCGCTGGGCTGGTGTGCCCCTACCAGTCTGGATGAGCAATGAATAATCTGTGTCAATTTGTAACGTGCGGTGGCGCAGGTCCTTGACGCAGATCATTCTGTCCCGTGACCGAACAGCGCATCCGGGTCGAAACTGTATTCGCTGTTGCAGAACTCGCATGTCACCGACACAGTGCCGTCGTCTTGCGCCATCTCCGCAACGCGGTCTGCCGGGAAGCGTTTCAGCAAATCCTCCACCCGCTCGCGCGAGCATTGGCAAAACGCCTTGATCCGGTTTGCCGGGAACGCGCGCACTTGTTCCTCATGGAAAAGTCTGATCAGTAAACGCTCCGGCGATAAGGTTGGATCAAGAATTTCATGGTCCTCGACCGTGGCCCCGAGCATAGAGGCGCGGTTCCAGTCCTCCGCGCTTTGGTCCTCCGCATCGGCCGCATGAATGGCGTTCCGGCCGCCTTCCGCGCCGACCTTCTGGATCATGAGCCCGCCAGCGCGCCACGCCCAGCCGCCCCGCTCGCCGCCGCGCCCGCCGACGAATTGCGGCGCGACTGCCACCCGCAGCAAGCTGGGGATCTGCTCCGACTGCCGGAAATAGGTGTGCGCGGCATCGACAAGGTTCTCGCCTTCGAGCTCAACAAAGCCCTGATAACGCTCGAGGCCGCCGCCCGGCTCGATCGTTAGCGCCATATGCCCCTTGCCGAGCAGGCGCGGATCGCTCTCGCCCGCTTCCTCGATCGCCTGGGCGACGCCGTCGTCCTCGTAGCTGGCGTAGGCGCGCACGTCGCCCGGCGCGCGGAACTGCACAACCAGGAAGGTGATCGGCCCGTCAGAACTGGTCTGGAGGGTGAGCTTGCCGTCGAACTTCAGCGAGTCCCCCAGCATCACGGTGAGCAGGATCGCCTCGCCGAGCAGGCGCGAGACCGGTTCGGGGTAGTCGTGGCGCGACAGCAGGTCATCGACCACCGGGCCAAGCCGCACCAGGCGGCCGCGCACGCCCGCGCTTTCGATCTGGAAGGGCAAGACATAGTTTTCCAGCGCGCCGACCAGTTTCCCCTCCCTCTGGTCTCGCGCACCGCCATCTGATTTTGTTCCGCCGGATTCTCCAACCATTCACTCCGCCTCTAAACACCATGCCAGAATGGCCCGTTGCGCATGCATCCGGTTTTCGGCCTCATCGAAAACCACCGATTGCGGACCGTCGATCACCTCCGCCGTGACCTCATGGCCGCGCTGGGCGGGCAGGCAGTGCATGAATATAGCATGCGGCGCGGCGCGGCTCATCAGCGCCGCATCGACCTGATAATCACGCAGCAGCTGCATGCGGCGTTCACCGTCCTCATGTCCCATCGATACCCACACGTCGGTCAGGACGCAGTCTGCGCCCGCGATCGCCTCGACCGGATCTTCGTGAATAGCGATCTGCCCGCCGCGCGCCGCGGTTTCCGCGATGAGTTGCGGCGAAGGCCGGTAAGCCGCCGGGCACGCGATGGACAAGGCAAAGCCGAACATCGACGCAGCGTGGAGCCAGGAGGTCGCCACGTTGTTGTTCGCATCGCCGATCCACGCAATCTTCCGCCCATTGATGGGGCCAAGATGCTCCTCGAACGTCATGACATCGGCGAAGACCTGACAGGGGTGCGAGTGGTTCGTCAGGCCGTTGATCACCGGTATGTCGGCGTGTCCGGCGAGTTCGAGCAGGTCCGCGTGGGCCGTCGTGCGTAACATGATGACGTCGACATAGCGGGACAAGACCCGGGCGGTGTCGGCGATGGTCTCGCCGCGGCCGAGCTGCAGCTCGTTTGCGTTCAGCACCAGGGTCTCGCCGCCAAGCTGGCGCATGGCGACATCAAATGAGACGCGCGTACGCGTCGAAGGCTTGGAAAACAGCATGGCCAGCACCCGGCCGCGCGCGAGGTGGGCGATCGACATCCGGTCGCGGCGGAACCGCGCCTTCATCTCATGCGCGCGCATCATCAGCCTGCGCAGGCCGGCTTGATCGAGCGTGACATCAAGGTCGAGGAAATGACGAGGCATCATGGCAGGTCCATGTTTTTAGACTGCAGCCGGTAAGGGTAGAACAACCCGTCAGCAGGGAGATCAGCCGTGATGCGCTGCCGCCGGAGCCTTGGCGCGCAGCGCCGTCAGCGCCGCGTCGAGCCGTGCGCAGGCCTCGCGCGTTTCTTCTTCGCCGATATTCAGCGGCGGCACCAGCCGAACGACGTTGTCGCCCGCGCCCACCGTAAGCATGTGCTGGTCGCGCAGAGCGGCGACGACATCCCCCGCTGGCAGCGTGCACTTCACGCCGAGAAGCAGACCTTCGCCGCGGACCTCTTCGATCATGCCGGGGTGCGTGTCGCCCAGTTCGGCCAGCTGTTGACGCAACCTTAGCCCGATTTCGCGCACATGCGCCAGGAATTCAGGCTCGAGCACGACATCCAGAACCGCGTTCGCGACGGCCATTGCCAGCGGATTGCCGCCGAAGGTCGAGCCGTGGGTGCCGACTGTCATCCCCTGCGCGGCGTGTTCCGTCGCCAGGCAGGCTCCTACAGGAAAGCCGCCGCCCAGCCCCTTTGCCGAGGCCAAGATATCCGGCGCGACGCCAGCATGTTCGTATGCGAAGAAGCGCCCGGTGCGGCCGACGCCCGACTGCACCTCGTCGAAGATCAAAAGGATCCCATGCTCGTCCGCCAGATGGCGCAGCGCGCGCAGGAAGGCCCAGCCGGGATTGCGGATGCCGCCCTCGCCCTGGATCGGCTCGATGAGGATGCCAGCGGTCTCAGGATTGATCGCGGCGCGCGCGGCGTCGATGTCGCCGAGCGGCACCTGGTCGAAACCCGGCATCGGCGGGCCGAAGCCGCTCAGAAGCTTTTCCTGGCCGCTCGCTGCGATGGTCGCCATGGTGCGGCCGTGGAACGCGCCTTCGAAGGTGATGATCCGGTGCCGCTCCGGCGCGCCGGTCGCGGAATGAAACTTGCGCGCCATCTTGATCGCGCATTCGAGCGCCTCCGCGCCTGAATTGGTGAAGAAAACCGTTTCGGCAAAGGTCGCCGCGCACAGGCGCTGGGCCAGACGCTCCTGACCGGCGACCCGGAACAGGTTTGACGTGTGCCAGAGCTTGTGCGCCTGCTCGCAGAGTGCTTCGGCCAGCTTCGGGTGCGCATGGCCGAGCACATTCACGGCGATCCCGGCGGTGAAGTCGAGATAGCGCTCGCCCGCGGTCGTGAAAAGGTAAGCGCCCTCTCCGCGCTCGAAAACGAGGTCAGCGCGGGCGTAAGTTGGCAGCACCGCCGGCATGTCCGAGGACTTTCTTCTCTATTGCAAGACTGCACACGCGTATGGGCTGGCCGCCAGCGCGGCCAGGATTGTGTCGCATAATCCTCAGCGGGCTCGGAGGTGTCAATTGGCCGAAAAGACACAGTTGGGCAATAATTGCCGTCAAAACGGACACAGGAGCGTGTTCCGCATTTGAGTTTCGCAACCAGGCGTGGCACTTTTTGGGACACGGTGGCGGAGTGCATCGCGCTAGAGCAAGTGGTTCTGGCGCAACACATGAGTACTTCCCACGGCGTATAAGGGCTGGCGGCCCCTTCGAGTCCTCAGTTGCCGCCTCGGCCAACATGCATTTCGACCGGTGCTTTTGCACCCCGGTGAAATCAGCGAAGCGCGGCCGAGAGAGAGTTTTCCCAGTACAGCGTTTGTCGTTGTTTTCGACAGCTTTGGCGAGATTGGTCACAGCGTAGCCGCGTTGCGTCCAGCGGGGGCGTTTCGACGCCGCGTCTGCGCGATCAGCGCTGCATTTGCGTGTGCAGCGCTCACGAGACAGAGGCATGAGGAGGCTGCCAATGGCATGGACGGAAGAGCGCGTCGCGCTTTTGACCCGACTTTGGACTGAGGGCCACACCGCGAGCCAGATTGCCGAGCAATTCGGCGACATTACGCGCAATGCGGTCATCGGCAAGGTGCATCGGCTGGGGCTCTCCGGCCGCGCAGCGGAATCGCGGTTCCGCGCCGCGCGCATCAAGATGCGCCCGCGTAGCCATAAGCCGCGCGCAGGCACTGGCGCAGCGTACCCGGTTCAGGGCAATGCGGCGCTCAAGGCCGAGACCAATCCGGCTGTCTGGACGGCGCCAGCGCGGCGGCCCGATCTGCGTCCGGTCCCGCAGCCCGACGTGGAAACCGGCCCGGTCGTTGGCTTGCTGGAGCTTAAGGAAAACAGCTGCCGTTGGCCCATCGGCGACCCGGACCAGCCGGGATTCGGGTTCTGCGGTTGCCAGAAGCCGCATGACGGTCCGTACTGCGAACGGCACGCGGCGATGGCGTTCCAGCCGGCGGCCCGCCGCCGCGCGGCGCAGAAACAGGCGGCATAAGGGGGCGGGGGTCGGGGCGCAGCGCTGGGTTTTTCTCCGGCGCGCGCCGGCCTTACACTCCGGTGCCGGTCTTCTTCGTCAGCTTTTCGCCGAAAGCGTAGCCCGCCCCGCGCACCGTGCGGATAGGATCGGGCTCGCGTCCGCGGTTCAGCGCTTTGCGTAACCGGCCGATGTGTACATCCACCGTGCGCTCATCGACGAACACATCGCGGCCCCAAACGCCGTCCAACAGTTGGCTGCGGGTGAACACGCGCCCCGGGCTCTCCATCATAAATTCCAGCAGACGATACTCCGTCGGGCCGATCCGCAATTCTCGGCCGCCGCGGAACACGCGGTGCGCCTCGCGGTCCATCACAATGTCGCCGACCTCAAGAGTGTCTTGCAAACGGTTCGGGCTGGTGCGCCGCAGGATCGCACGGATGCGCGCTAGAAGCTCGGGCAGCGAGAACGGCTTGACGACGTAGTCATCGGCGCCCGTGGTCAGTCCGCGGATGCGATCCGTTTCCTCGCCCCGCGCGGTGAGCATGATGATCGGGATGTTGCGTCCGACGCGGCCGGTTCGCAAGCGGCGGCACAGCTCCAGCCCGGAAAGCCCGGGCAGCATCCAGTCGAGAACGATGAGGTCGGGCGCGTCTTCCGCCACGGCCATCTCGGCATCCTCGCCGCGCGAGACCACCGTAACGTCGAAGCCCTCCGCCTCCAGATTGTAGCGGAGCAGCATGGCCAACGGCTCTTCGTCCTCAACGACCAGAACCTTAGCTGACATGCCGGCCTGCCCTGGAAACCACCTCAAATGTTATCGCTCGGGCCTCCCATCGCATCGGCCGGGGACAACAGGCTCGTGTTGTCAAGTTTCGGACGACTGTCGGCCAGCGTTTCGCCGGTGATCATGAAATGCGTCATTTCCGCGATGTTGGTGACGTGATCGCCGATGCGCTCGATATTCTTCGCGCCAAACAACAGATGCGTTGACAGCGTGATGCTGCGCGGGTCTTCCATCATGTAGGTCAGCAGCTCGCGGAAGAGCGAGTTGTACATCGCGTCGATTTCATAGTCGTCCGTCCAGACCCGTTGGGCCTTTTCCGCGTCGCGCGTGGCATAGGCGTCGAGCACATCCTTGAGCTGCTGCAATGCCTGGATGCCCATGTGCTTCAGGCCGAGCATCGCGCGTTTGGGCTGCGGCTCGCCGGCGATCGCGAGCGTGCGCTTGGAGATGTTCTTGCCGAGATCGCCAATGCGCTCCAGATCGCCCGCGATGCGGATGGCGGTGATAATCTGGCGTAGGTCAAGCGCGACCGGCTGGCGCCGCGCGATCATCTGCACCGAAAGTTCTTCGATATCCTCTTCGATCTGGTCGATGTTCTTGTCGCGGGCTATGACGTCTTCCGCCAGCTCGGGATCGTTTTTCTCCAGCGCTTCTATAGCCTGCGCGAGCAACTGTTCGCAAAGTCCACCCATGTGGGCGATCTTTGAGTCCAGTGTTTTAAGCTCTTGTTCGTAAGAGCTGACCGTATGCTGTTCCATTTCTCTGTGCCGCTCACATTACCTGAGTATCCGCGCGGCCAGAAATCTCAGCCAAAGCGCCCAGTGATATAGTCCTGGGTGCGCTCGTCTCTCGGATTGGTGAATATCTGATTGGTATCGCCTTCCTCCACCAGATAGCCGAGATGGAAAAACGCCGTCCGCTGAGAGACACGCGCGGCTTGTTGCATCGAGTGTGTCACGATGACAATGCAATAGTTACGGCGCAACTCGTCTATCAGTTCCTCGATTTTTGCGGTGGCGATCGGGTCGAGCGCGGAGGCTGGCTCGTCCATCAGGATGACCTCAGGGTTCACGGCGATCGCGCGCGCGATGCACAGGCGTTGCTGCTGGCCGCCGGACAGGCCGGTGCCGGGCTCCTCAAGGCGGTCTTTCACCTCATCGAACAGCCCGGCGCGGCGCAGAGCTTCGGCGACGACATCGTCAAGCTCGCTTTTCGAGCTGACCTGACCGTGGATGCGCGGACCGTAGGCCACATTCTCATAAATCGACTTCGGAAAGGGATTCGGCTTCTGGAACACCATGCCGACCCGCGCGCGCAACTGCACCGGGTCAATGTGCGGCGCGTATACGTTCTCGCCGTCGATGATGACCTCGCCTTCCACGCGCGCGCCTTCGATTGGATCGTTCATCCGGTTAAGACAGCGCAGGAAGGTGGATTTGCCGCAGCCAGATGGGCCGATGAACGCCGTGACTGTCCGATCTCGGATGTCGATGCCGACCTTGAAGAGCGCCTGTGCGCTGCCGTAAAAAACGTCGACGTCACGCGCCCGGATTTTCGTCGAGCCCGACGCGGCAGGCTGCGCGAAACTGGTTGCTGTTTGATACTGATCCACGGAGCCTCTCTCTCAATCTTAAGTTGCGTCAGTCCTGAGTTGCTTCAGTCCTGCGCCTGTGCACGAATATTACCACTTTCGCTGCAGCCGTTGGCGCATGATGATCGCTGCCGCGTTCATGATGATCAGGAATGCGAGCAGCACCAGAATCGCGGCCGATGTTCGCGAGGTGAAACCGCGCTCCGGACTATCGGACCAGCTGTAGATTTGCGCGGGCAGCGCCGTAGACGGATCCAGAATACCCGTCGGCGGCGTTGTGATGAATGCGTTCATGCCAACCAGCAGCAGCGGGGCGGTTTCGCCCAGCGCCTGCGCGAGCCCGATGATCGTGCCGGTGAGGATGCCAGGCATCGCCAGCGGCAGGACATGGTGCATGATCACCTGGTGTTTGGAGGCGCCAACGCCCAGCGCGGCTTCACGGATCGACGGCGGCACCGACTTTAGCGCCGCGCGGGTCGCGATGATAATCGTCGGCAGCGTCATGAGCGAGAGCACCATGCCCCCGACGAGCGGCGTCGAGCGCGGCATGCCGAATGTCCCGAGGAACAGCGCCAGCCCCAGTAGACCGAACACCACCGATGGCACCGCAGCGAGGTTGTTGATGTTCACCTCGATGAAGTCCGTGGTGCGGTTCTTCGGCGCGAACTCCTCCAGATAGACGGCGGCGGCCACCCCGACGGGGAAGCTTATCAGCAGCGTTACCATCAGCGTCAGTGCCGAGCCGACGATCGCGCCGGCCAGGCCCGCCTGTTCGGGGAAGCGGCTGTCGCCGTTGGTGAGCAGGGCCCAGTTGAACGGCAGGCTGATCTGGCCCTGCGCAATCAACCGGTCGAACCACTCGAACTCTTTCGCATTGCGGAACCGCGGGTTCAGCACCGTCGGTTCCTCGCCGCGGGCGAGCGTGGCGTAGTGCACCGAGAGCGGCGCTTCGAAATTCTCGATCACCTGGCCGAGGCGACCGGGATTGGCGACTGCGAAATCACGCAGCTTGTCCACCGCGTCGTCGCTCAGCACGTCGATCGGGTTGCCGATCGCCCGCACCGGAATGAGCGCGCGCATCGCCTCCGCCAGCATACTGCGATAATCGCCATCGGCCGGATCTTCAGCGTCGATCTTTGCCGGATCGAGAAAGACGTTGAGGCGCATAAACGCTTCGCCGTCCTGGATCGAAACCAGCCCGCGATCCACGATATAATCGTCAAAGGCATCCTCTTGCTGCCAGCTCAGCGCCTCAATCCGCCGCGGGATGACGTTCTTGTAAAGCTGGTCGAAGGGGTCGGAGGCCGGCAGATCCACCGTGATGGTCTGGCCGATCACATCAGGGTTTGCGACTACGTAATCGCGCAGATTGAAGTGCGCGCTGGAGCTTAGAATATCGCGGAGCGCCCGCTGGTCCGAGGGCGACGTGACCTCCGGGAAATAGGCGAAGAATGAATCGCGGACCAGGGCGCGAAAATTGCCGCTGCCCGGATTTTCGGGATCGACCAGAGCCGGATCGACGAAAACCTCGATCTTGATGTGTGTCTGGACGAACGCCTTGTAGCCGCTCGAGATGATTGAGGCAAACAGCGTCCCTAGCAGCAGCAGGGCGATGCCGATACCCGCCAGGCCAAAGGCCTGCAGCCGCCGGTCTGCAGCGTAGCGCCTGCGTACCCGGCGTCTGCTTTGATCTGATGTCCAGTCGTAAGGCGCGCGCCGGTCGGCTGTGATCTCACTCATATTTTTCTCGATATTTCTTCACGATCCGCAGGGCGATCACGTTCAGGATAAGCGTGACCACGAACAGCACCAGTCCCAGCGCGAAGGCCGAGAGCGTCTTGGGGTTGTCGAAGGCGACGTCGCCGATCAGCAGCGTCACGATCTGGACCGTGACGGTTGTCACCGCCTCGAACGGGTTCGCCGTGAGGTTGGCGATCAGGCCGGCGGCCATGACCACGATCATTGTCTCGCCGATGGCGCGGCTCACCGCCAGCAGGATGCCGCCCATGATGCCTGGAAGCGCAGCGGGCAGCAGCACCCTGGTGATAGTTTCGCCCTTGGTCGCGCCCATTGCATAGGAGCCGTCACGCATAGCCTGCGGTACTGCCGCAATCGCGTCATCTGACAGCGAGGACACAAACGGGATGATCATGATGCCCATGACGAAACCGGCGGCGATCGCACTGTTGGGCGCAACGTCAAGGCCCAGTACCACGCCAGCCTCCCGCAGTGCCGGCGCAATGACCAGAATGGCGAAGAAGCCGTAGACCACGGTGGGAACGCCGGCCAGGATTTCCATGATCGGTTTTACCGTAGCGCGGAAGCGCGGGTATGCGTACTCGGTCAGGTAGATCGCCGAGAGCAGGCCGATCGGAATTGCCACCAGCATGGCGATGCTTGCAATCAGCAGCGTGCCGGTAAAGACCGGGATCGCGCCAAATGCGCCCGAGCCTGCCGCCTGATCCGCGCGAATGGCGATCTGCGGCTCCCAGTTCAGGCCGAAGAAGAATTCCATGGGAGGAACGCGCTCAAAGAAGCGCAACGCCTCGAACAGAAGTGAAAAGACGATGCCGAAGGTCGTCAAGATGGCGATCGTGGAGCAGACCACCATGATGCCCGTGACGACGCGCTCGACGCGCTGGCGGGCGCGGAACTGCTGGCTGATCATGCGGCGGGTCGCTAACAGGCCAAGCAGCGCAAGGATGACAGCAGAGGCGAACATGGCGAGTTCGGCGATATCCTGCCAGGTCTGGTAGCGCGTCGCCGCTTCCATGACGAACGCAGCGGGCTCGCTGAAGATGTTGCCGGCCGCCACCGATTTGATCTGCGCGAGGAGAAGGTCGACTTCCGCCGGTTGCTTGCCCTCAAGCGCGCTTTCCGGAAGGCTCATCAGCAGGAGATTGTCAATCACGGTGCTCTGGAAGAGCAGCCAGATCAACACCAGCAGGAGGGAAGGGATTCCCACCCAGGCAGCCACGAAGGCGCCATGATAGCCGGGCCGGGAATGCAACTGGGTCTGATTGCCGCCGACAACGCCATAGGCGCGGCGCACGCCGATAATGTAGCCAATGAAGATCAGAAGAAGCAGCGCGAGAAAAACACTTGTCAACATGGGAGCGTGCCTGCTTTGCCGCTGGCCCCGCCATAACTCTTGGCGCAGCCCTTGAACTTGAACGCTGTGTTACGCTTTTCGTGACCGGTGCAGGCGTCGCGAGCGTTCTGAATGACATGAAAGTGGCCGCGCCGTAGCGCGACCACCAGCAAACCTGAAGCTTATTCAGGAGCTTCCATCGGGGTGCCTTCCAGAGCAGCCTCGCGGACCGCAGCGCGACGCGCGTCGCCGAGCGGAACCAGACCGCGCTCTTTCAGGTAACCGTCCGGGCCGAACGCTTCTTCAGAAACGAACTCGGCGATGTATTCCTGCATGCCCGGGATAACTTCACGGTGCGCGTTCTTGACGTAGAAGAACAGCGGACGGGCAACCGGATACTCACCGGATTCGATCGTCTCGAAGGACGGGTTCACGCCGTCAACCGCAACGGCCTTCAGCTTGTCCTGGTTTTCGAACAGGAACGAATAGCCGAAGATGCCCAGAGCCTTCGGATCGGCTTCCAGACGCTGAACGATCAGGTTGTCGTTCTCGCCAGCTTCAACGAACGGGCCGTCCTGACGCATCGGACCGCACAGTTCTTCGGCGTCCTTGTCAGCGAAATACTCAAGCTCTTCGCAGCCAGCGACCATGACCAGCTCAACGAAGGCGTCGCGGGTGCCGGAGGTCGGCGGCGGGCCGTAAACCAGGATCTCAGCGTCCGGCAGCGAAGCATCGATATCGGACCACTTGGTGTACGGGTTGTCGACCAGCTCGCCATCAACCGGAACCTGCTGAGCCAGAGCCAGGAAGATCTGGGTCTTGGTCAGGTCGAGGTCAGCGCCTTCGCGGGAAACAGCCATCGACAGGCCGTCGGAGCCAACCTGAACTTCGGTGATGCTCTCGACGCCGTTTTCCTGGCAGAGGTCCCACTCGGACTTCTTCATGGCGCGCGAAGCGTTGGTGATGTCGGGATGATCAGCGCCAACACCCTGGCAGAAGATCTGCAGACCGCCGCCGGAACCAGTCGATTCCAGAACCGGAGCCGGGTTGCCGGTTTCGTTGGCGAACTCTTCCGAAACCGCCTGAGCGTACGGATAAACGGTGGACGAACCGACGATCTGGATCTGATCGCGGGCCGCAGCCGGCTGAACAGCCATCGCGCCAGCCACGGCGGCAACCGCGGTGAACGCTACAAACTTCGTATTCATTTGCTCTCCCTGTCTGTCTAAAAATCTAGACATACTGCAAAGAAAGGCCGCTTCTCGACCTTTCTGGCAGGCACCTTACAGCCTGCCGTTAATTCTTTTATGACAGTCTAAAGCATTGATTAAAAATGGCTTTATGCGCCTTCGCGAAGCGTGCTGCCGGCGCGGTCCGCCGTGAGCGCGGCAGCGGCGTCGTTCGGGGCGTCGACTCGTCTGTATTCGGGCAGCAAAACCGTGAATTTTGAGCCCTCGCCAGGCTTTGAAGCGATGCGAAGCTGCCCGCGATGCCGGTTCAGCACATGCTTGACGATCGAAAGGCCCAGTCCAGTGCCGCCGCGGTCGCGGCTGGCGGCCACATTCACCCGGTAGAAGCGCTCGGTGAGGCGTGGCAGGTGCTCCTCAGGGATGCCCGGACCATTGTCGATGACCGCCACGCTCAGCATCGGCTCCCGTGCGCCCTCGCGCGCGGCGACGATCCGGACCAAGCCGCCGTCGTTGCCGTACTTGACGGCGTTGTTCACAAGATTCTCGAACACCTGGATCAGCCCTTCGCGCTCGCCGAGCACGTAGGCTGGTCCGTCGAGCCGCTGCAGCTCGATCGTAATGCCGTATCCGGCGCTCAGCCGCTCCAGCGAGCCGCGCACGTAATCAAGCACCTCGTTGATATCGACTGGATCGGTCGGGCGCAGATGCGCCTTCATCTCGACGCGGCTGAGCGAAAGCAGGTCATCGATGACCCGCTTCATCCGTTCAGCCTCGCGCGCCATCACGCCGAGAAATTCCTCGCGGGCCTTTTCGTCTTCGCGCGCGGGTCCGCGCAGCGTCTCGATGAAGCCGAGTACCGAGGCCAACGGCGTTTTCAGTTCATGACTGGCATTGGCGACGAAATCCGCGCGCATCTGCCCGATCCGCTCCTGTTCCGTAAGGTCGCGCAGGAAGACGAAAACCGCGGGGTCGTTAGGGCCGGCGCCCTGCGGCGCGATCCAGCTTACTGCCGCTGAGAGCCAGCGTTCGACCGGCACCACTTCATTCAGCGCGACGACCTGGTGGCGCTGGTGGGTCGCCGCGCCGTCAATCGCGTCCAGCAGCTGCGGATGGCGCAAGGCTGTCGAGACCGGCGCGCCCGCCTTCAGCGCGCTGTAAGATTCTGCCGCCTGCGCGTTGAAACGCAGCACGATACCCTGGCGCGACAGCACGAGCGCTGGTTCTGGGAGGCCGTCGATAAGCCGGCCGATCGCATCCAGCCGGGCCTCGACACGCTGAGCGTCCGTCTCGCGCAGCGGGCGGCGCTTTAAGATGCCCTCGCGTGGCAGCGTGCCCGCTGAGAATGCGACCACGGCGACGCCCGCCGCCGCCGCGAAGGGATTCAGGCCGAAGAACACGGCGAAGGTCAGCATGACCAACGCGGCCACGATCACCAACCAGCGCCGGAGAAAAAGCCGCCGCCGCCATCGCTTGAACAAGCGCGCAGCGGACGCGGTTTTCCAATCCGTCTGGGTTCGCCGGGTCTGGTTCTCGACCGACATCGTGGCATCCTTTCCGCCGGCAGGGCGCTGCACTGGCCGCGCCTGCGCGCCTCTGCCCGCAACCGATTCGCAATCCCGGGTATTCGTAACATGGAAGTGCGACAGTTTCGCCAAAGCCCAAAACCGCCTGGGTCATGCCGAACACGGGCGGCAGCTCTGCGCAAAGCTCACTGGTTTCAGAGGTGGGCAGAGGTCAACACTCTGGGCATGGCGCAGTCGCGGCGTGCCTGCGTTGGCGTCCATTCCGTTCATGACCCGAAGGCGGCAATATTCCGATGGTTTCCCTCCAGCTTAGCCGGGCCGACGCCGGCGCTCCTCAGTCAACCTCTGTGCTGCATCGCCAGCTCAACAGGGCGTATCCGCGGGCCGTATCGGCGAAAGGCGCATTTCTCTACGACGATGCGGGCAAGGATTATCTCGATGCCTCGGGGGGGGCGGCGGTCTGTGCGCTCGGGCACGGCCATCCGCGCGTGATCGAAGCGGTCAAGGCGCAGCTCGACACGCTCGCCTACGCCCATAGCGCGTTCTTCACCACCGGCCCGGCCGAGGAACTGGCCGATTGGCTGGTGCAGCGCGCGCCGGCCGGTTTCGGCCGCGTGATGTTCGTCTCCGGCGGTTCCGAGGCCGTGGAGGCGGCGATCAAGCTGGCGCGGCAGGTGCACTATGAGCGCGGCGAGACCAGGCGCGTGCGTTTCATCGCGCGGCGGCAGTCATATCACGGCAACACGCTGGGCGCGCTCGCCATGGGGCATCATCCAGCGCGGCGCGCGCCCTACGAAGGGCTGATCGGCGGATTCCCCGTGAGCCATATCGCCCCGTGCTATGCCTACCGCTATCAGCGCCCGGGCGAGACGGCAGAGGAATACGGCCAGCGCGCAGCCGCCGAGCTTGAGGCGGAAATCCTGCGGCTTGGGCCTGAGACGGTCGCCGCGTTCGTCGCCGAGACGGTATCGGGCTCCACGCTGGGTGCGGTGCCGCCGGCGCCAGGCTATCTCGCGAATATCCGGCGCATCTGCGACACCTACGGCGTGTTCCTGATCCTCGATGAGGTGATGTCAGGCATGGGCCGCACCGGACACCTTTTTGCCTGCGCGGAGGACGGGGTCTCGCCGGACTTCATCGCGGTGGCGAAGGGGATCGGCGCGGGCTATCAGCCGATCGGCGCGATGCTTGCGCGCGAGGAACATGCGCGGGCGATCGCCGGGGGCAGCGGCGCGCTGGCGCACGGCCACACTTATATGGCCCATGCCGCCGCCTGTGCCGGCGCGCTGGCGGTTCAGAAGGTCGTCGAGGAGGAAGACCTGCTCGCGCGGGTGCGGGCGACTGGCGCGCGGCTGCAATTGATGCTGCGCGAGCGTTTCGGCAATCATCCCAACATTGGCGACATTCGCGGGCGCGGCCTCTTCATCGCAATGGAGTTCGTCGCCGAGCGCGAGGGCAAGACGCCGTTTGATCCCCGCCGCAAATTCGCGGCCACGCTCAAGAATATCGCGATGGAGAACGGCCTGATCTGCTACCCGGCTTCGGGCACGGCCGATGGCGTTTCGGGCGATCATGTCCTGCTGGCGCCGCCTTTCAACATCAGCGAGGATGACCTCGCGCTGCTGGTCGAGCGGTTGGCCGTGAGTGTGGATCAGACGCTTGCGCGGACCGACCCGGCCGCCGCGGCGCTCGGCTAGGGACCATATGGCGAAAACGCTCATCATGGCCGCCGTCAACGGCGCGCGACGAACGAAGGCTGATCATCCGGCGCTGCCGATGACTGTCCCGGAGATCGCCGAGGATGTCGCTGCCTGTACGCGGGCCGGCGCGGCAATGGCCCATGTGCACGTGCGCGATGGTGAAGGGCGGCATGTGCTGGATGCGGCGCTTTACCAGCAGGTATTCGCGCGGATCGCGGCGCGCGCCGGGCAGGATGTGATGGCGCAGGCCACCACCGAGGCGGCCGGGCGCTATCAGCCGGATTCGCAGATGGCGCTGATCAAGGCGCTGCAGCCAGCCGCCGTGTCGATCGCGCTGAGCGAGCTATTGCCGGACCCGACGGATGATGCGGCACGTGCCCGGTTCCGCGAGTTGTGCGTATGGATGCAGGCGCATGCCGTCTGGCCGCAATTCATCCTGTACCGGCCGGAAGAGGTCGAGACGCTGCTCCGGCTGCAAGCCGATGGGGATATCCTGTCTGCCGAGCCGTTCCTGTTGTTCGTGCTCGGGCGTTACAGCGACGGGCAGGTGGCGACGCCAGCCGATCTGCCGCCGTTTTTGCAGGCGCTGGGCGGCGAGCGCGCCACATGGATGATCTGCGCATTCGGCCCGCAGGAGCATGCCTGCGCCGAAGCCGCGATCGACGCAGGCGGGCATGTGCGCGTGGGCTTCGAGAACAATCTGTGGCTGCCGGACGGCGGCGTGGCGAAGTCGAACGCCGAACTGGTCAGCCTTACCGCCGAGGCGGCGCGCGACAGCGGCCGCGGGATCATGACGCCAGCCGACGCCGCTGCCCTGCGCGCAACGCTACTCCGCTGAGGCTGGGGCTGGTGCCTGGCCGGGCTGGCCCTGCGCGCGCAGCCGCCGGCGTTGCCACGCCACCACCAGAGCCAGCAGCAACAGCGCAGGGATAAACATCAGTTCCTTCGCGGGCTGGCCGGACACGCTTTGATCGGCACGCGTGATGATATCGCCAAATTCCACCCCGGCGTCCTCCGCGCGGGTCATGAAGCCGGGATCGGCAACGCGGATATTGCCGTTCGCGGTCTGCTCCACGCTGAGGCCGAGAGCGTCCCAGGTCAGCGGCGCGTCGCCTTCGCGCTCGAACACATAGAGCCTGAAACGCTCGCCATAGGGGGTCTCCCGCGTGATGTGCAGCCGGACCTGCTCGGCCTCCACCCCGGTGCTCAGTTGTTGAACCGTCAAGTGCTCAAAAGGCGGATAGATCCGGTCCATGAAGAAGCCGGGGCGGAACAGCGCGACGACGACCAGCGCGAGCGCGATCATCTCCAGCCAGTTGAGCTTCACGAACATGAAGCGGAAGGTGATCGACGTGAAGCACAGGATGGCGATCAGCGAGACCGCGATAATCATGAGCGCATAAGGGATGCTGTCGATCCCGATCATGATCAGCGTCTGGTTGAAGATGAAGATGAACGGCAGGATGGCCGTGCGCATTGAATAAATGAATGCCTGGATGCCGGTCTGGATCGGGTCGGCCCGCGAGATTGCCGAGGCCGCATAGGCCGCGAGGCCTACCGGCGGCGTCACGTCGGCCATTAATCCGAAGTAAAACACGAACAGATGCACTGCGATGAGCGGCAGGACCAGCCCGGCTGCGCCACCAAGTTCGACAAGCACCGGCGCCATCAGCGAGGCGACGACCAGATAGTTGGCAGTCGTCGGCAGGCCCATGCCCAGGATCAGGCAAAGCACGGCCGTCATCACCAGCAAGATGTAGACATTGCCGCCCGAGATCGCCTCGACGACGCCGATCAATGCGTTGTTGAGGCCCGTCGAGCCGACTGCGCCAACAATGATGCCCGCGCCGGCAACCGCGATCGCCACGCCGATCATGTTTTTTGCGCCCTGGATCAGCCCGGCGACGACGATAAAGACCCCGTCGGTCACGCCCCTGATGATGCCGGAGCCTTCGCGCAGCGTCCGCCGGACCTCCTGCGCGAGGATGACCGCCATCAGAAAGATGGTGGAATAGAAGATCGCGGTGCCGGTGGTCATGCGCTCGACCATCAGCAGCCAGACCAGCAGGAAGATCGGCAGCAGGAAATGCGCGCCGCGCCAGAAGATCTCGCCCGCGCGAGGAATGTCGGCATCATCCATGGGGCGCATATTCAGCTTCAGCGCCTCAAGATGAACGATGTAGAACAGCCCGATATAAGACAGGATGGCGGGCAGGAAGGCGTGGATCACGACATCAAAATACGAGATACCTATGAACTCGGCCATCACGAATGCGGCCGCGCCCATGATCGGCGGCATGATCTGCCCGTCAGTCGAGGCCGCGACCTCGACAGCACCGGCCTTGGTGGCGGGCATCCCGGATTTTTTCATGATGGGAATGGTGAAGGTGCCGGTCGTCACCGTATTGGCGATCGAGGAGCCGGAGATCATGCCGGTCATGCCGGAGGCGAGCACCGAGGCCTTGGCCGGGCCGCCGCGATAGCGCCCGACCATCGCGAATGCGAGATCAATGAAATATTGGCCCGCGCCCGCGCGGTCGAGCAGCGCACCGAACAGCACGAACAGGAAGACGAAGCGCGTGGTGACGTCGATCGGAATGCCGAAGATCGCTTCGCCGGTCAGCCATTGGTAGCCCACCAGCCGGTCGAGCGACAGGCCGCGATGGGCGATCAGGTCCGGCATCGACTGGCCGAACAGTGAATAGATCAGAAAGAGACCCGCGACGATGACGAGCGGCAAACCGATGGCGCGGCGGATCGCTTCCAGCAGCACGAGGATGCCGATTCCGCCAAGGATGACCTCGATGGGGATCGTGACGCCGAGGACTTCATACACCAGCAGGATGCCAGCGCGTTGCGCAAGCCCGTCATAGTTCCAGTAGAGATAACTCGCCGTTAAGCCCCCGGCGAACGCCAGCGTTATGTCAAGCCAGCTCGGCGCACGGATGCCGGATTTGCGCACCGCGCCGAATGCGAGGAAGCAAAGGACCAGCGCGAAGGTCAGATGCAGGGCGCGCGCCTCAACCCCGTCGATCAGGCCAAATTGCAGCATGAACGGCAGCGGCGAGGCGATCCAAAGCTGGAACAGCGACCAGGTGAGCGCAATGCCGGAGAACACCCAGGCCCAGGCGCCGGCCATCATGACCTGCCCGGTGTCCTGACGCAGCATCTCCTCGGCCATGTTGTCGGTATCGTTGGCTCCGGGCGCCGACCGGGACTGCTTGCCGCTGTCGTCGCTCATGTGCTGCTCCGTGCTCGCGCTGTGCCGGAAATGAAAACGGGAGGGCAGGTAACCAGAGCGGGGGCGAAGCGGCTATCCCCGCTCCTGAAGCCCCCATCTCCATGTTCGTGTGCGGCTTAGCTGAAGATTACATCCAGCCCTTTTCCTTGTAGTACTTCATCGCGCCAGGATGAATGTCCGCAGATATGCCGTTGGTGATCATCTGCTCAGGCGTCAGATTGGCAAAGGCTGGGTGCAGCTTACGGAAGTCATCAAGGTTCTCGAATACTGCGCGAGTGACCTCGTAGACCACATCTTCGGGCACGTCGGCGCTGGTCACAAAGGTCGCCATCACGCCGAAGGTCGTGACGTCCTCGGTTGTGGTCGAATAGGTGCCTTCCGGGATAGTCGTGAAGGCATAGAACGGGTTCTCTTCGACCAGCTTCTTCACCGCATCGGTCTGCAGATCGACGATGTAGGCGCCACAGCCGTCAGCCGCCTGAGCCACGCCCGCATTCGGCACACCGACCGTGTAGCCATAGGCATCGATGTTGCCGTCGCACAGCGCGCCAGACTGCTCGGTCGAGGTCAGTTCGGTGGCCTGCCCGAAGAACGATGTGTCAACGCCGTGGGCCTCCATCAGCACCTCGAAGGTGCCACGCTGGCCAGAGCCCGGGTTGCCGATGTTGACACGCTTGCCCTCCAGATCGTTCCAGCTCTGAATGCCGCTGCCCTCTGCTGCGAGGATCTGGAACGGCTCCGGATGCACCGAGAACACGGCGCGGATTTCCGGGAACGGGTTCTCCTCGAAACGGCTGGAGCCGTTGAAAGCGTGATACTGCCAATCCGATTGGGCGACGCCGAACTCCAGCTCACCCTGGCGGATCGAATTGATGTTGTAGATCGAGCCGGCGGTCGAAGGCGCGGCGCAGCGCAGGCCGTGCTTGCGGCCATCCTCGCGGCCCTCGGCGGCTTCCTTGTGAACCATGCGGCAGATGGCGTTGCCGACGACGAAATAAACGCCGGTCGGACCACCGGTGCCGATGGCGAAGAACTGCTGCTGCGCATTTGCAGCGCCCGTGAGCGACATGGCTGCAGCGGCCGTCAGCGCGCCGGCAGCGGCCAATGATTTGGCGAGAGACTTGAAGGTCATGGCGTATCACTCCTCCGAAAATGTGCTGGAACCGTAGTCCATGCGGATTGAAAGTGCCCATAGCGGTCTGAGAGTTGACCTGCTGACCAGGCGCGGAGAACGCCCGGAACGTGATTGGGACGTCAACACCTTATGGCCCCCTCCCGCATGCCGCAAATCATTTGTCCCGGCTCAAACCCTTTTCCGCCAGCTCATTCAGGTATTGCTGCCAAATCTCGTCGCGCTCGACGCCAAGCTTGCGCAGGTAACTCCACGAGTAGATACCGGTGTCGTGTCCGTCGCTGAAGACCAGCTTCACGGCGTAATTGCCGACCGGATCGATCCGCGTGATCGTCACGTTGCGCTTGCCGCCGACGGTCACGCGCTCAGACGGGCTGTGGCCCTGCACTTCGGCGCTTGGGCTGGTCACGCGCAGCATCTCCGCGGTCAATGCGTAGGCCGTGTCAGAGAAGGTCACGGTGAGCTGGTCCTTCTCGCGATTCAGCCGGATCTCTTCGGGATGCGCTGTCGCGCTCTGATGCTGCTGGTTCATAAAAAACGTCCTGTTGCCTGTTTTCTCCGGGCGCTCGTGGCAGAGTGTTGCAGGAGCGTCACTTTACAACCCAAAATGGCATTTTAGCCGCCGAGATATGCACATTTGCCCCCTTTCGGATTGTCCGGCATGGGCATTCCTGTTAACGGCGAAATGGTATCCATCGCTCGCGTTCAGGTTCAAGCGTACGGGCTATGCGTAAGGAATACATCGGTACCTGTGCAACTGTTCAGAGTGGTGAGTCATGCCGCCAATCCGTTTGTCCGCGTCAGAAGCGTCTTCACTTCGCAAGATCTCCAGCCGCCCCTGCCTGCAAGGCGAGCTGCCGGAGGATCACTCCGCAAAACTCTTGAATTATGGTCTGGCCTGTCGCGAGGCCATGGCTGTGCGCATCACGCCGCGCGGCCAGGTCGAACTGCTCGCGAGCAGTTTCCAGATGTCGCTGCCCAGCGCACGCGAGATCCGCGACAAACTGCTGGACCGGGGGCTGGCGCGTCTGCTCCGCGAACTGGACTGAGCGCACGTTAATGTGGACGCGTCTCATCATCCGCGCTGCGTTCGGCAGGTGCTGCGGAGGCAGTCGCGTCAGGCATCGGCAGGCCGGCGCTTTCCTCCTTGGCGAGCGTAGCAAACCGGCGGCCCGCCATCGGGATTGATGCCAAATAAGCGAGCGAACCGGCCAGAAGGCTCAGATATGGGTAAGTGGCCAGCACGGCCGCGAAGGCGGCTGCGCCCGCAAAAAGGGGCAGCACATATTTCCGGTTGATGTTGCGTCCCAAAGACTTGCCCGAGAACGTCGGTTGCCAGCTCACCAGCAGGCCGGCCATCACGCAGGTGTGGACGAACGCGAAGGTGGTCAGCACCGCGCCTTCCGGCGCGCCGATCCCCGCAGCGTAGAATGGCAGCAACACCACGATGGCCCCGGCCGGGGCGGGCACGCCGGTCGCATAGCTCGCCTGCCAGCGCGGCTGCGCCTCGTCCAGTTCGGAGTTGAAGCGCGCCAGCCGCAGAGCCGTGCACAACGCGAAAATGAGCGCGGCCAGCCAGCCGAAGCTTGGCACCGAAGCGAAGGCCCAGACGTAGAGTATCACAGCCGGAGCGACGCCGAAATTCACGAAATCCGCGAGACTGTCCAGTTCCGCGCCGAAGCGCGAGGTCGCCTTGAGCATCCGCGCCAGACGCCCGTCGAGCGCGTCGAGCACCGCCGCCAGCAGGATCGCGGCTATGGCAAGCTCGTAGCGCGCGTCGATCGCCATGCGGATCGCGGTCAGCCCCGCGCAGAGCGCCAGCAGCGTCACGAGATTCGGGATCAGCGCGCGAACCGGAACCTGCGCGCCACGGCTGAGAAACGCGGGCCGTCTGCCGTCCTTGCCGTTGCCCTGGCCTGCGCCGCTGTTCAATGCACGCGCACCTCGTAGCCTGACGGCGGCCCGGCAAGATCCAAGAGCGCCGTCTCGCCGCCGACCATGCGTTGGTTCTCGCCGACCATCATTTTGCGCTCGCCCGGCGCGTAGACGTCGACCCGGCTGCCGAAGCGGATGATGCCAATGCGCTGGCCGGCGCTTACGGTGTCGCCTTCCTTGACGAACGGGACAATGCGCCGCGCGACGTATCCCGCGATCAGCACGACGCCGATGCGCTCGCCGTCGGGACGCTCGATCACGATAGCCTGTCGCTCGTTCTGCTCAGAGGCTTCCTCCAGGTCAGCGTTGAGAAAAATCCCTGGCTCGTAGCGCGAGGAAATCACCCGCCCGCCGGCCGGTGCGCGCACGACATGCACGTTGAACAGCGAGAGGAAGGTCGACACCACGGTCATCGGCGCTTCGCCGAGCGCTGTCAGCTCATGCGGCGGCAGGCGCCGGCGTATCGCGGTCAGCTTGCCGTCAGCCGGGGCGATCAGCAGGTTGTCGGCGACCGGCGTCGCGCGTTCGGGGTCGCGGAAGAAGTAGGCTATCGCGAGCGTTGCAATCAGCGCGAGCCAGCCCAGCGGCGACCAGATCATAAACAGCACCAGCGTTGCGAGCGCGCCGATGATGATGAATTTGTAGCCTTCGCGGTGGATCGGGTCGATCGCGCCCACGGCGGAGTCCCAGATGGATTTGTGAGGTGGCTTAGGCTCGCTCATCGGTCTTGTCCTTTCCCCCGCCAGGCGGCGCGGGTGCTATTTCGCTGGCTCGGCGTAAAATGACGGCGCGACCGCGTCGCCTTCTTCGCCGACCTCTGCCAGACGTTCGCGGGCGGCCTCGGCCTCGCGCTGGCGACGCCACATGCTGGCGTACAGACCGTTGCGCGCCAACAGGTCAGCATGGCGTCCCTGCTCGACGATTCGGCCATTATCAAGGACAATGATGTTGTCCGCATGAACGATTGTGGACAGGCGGTGCGCGATCACCAGGGTCGTGCGGTTCTGCGCCACGCGGTCGAAGGCGTCCTGAATTTCCTTTTCCGTGTGGCTGTCCAGAGCCGAGGTGGCCTCGTCAAGCATCAGGATCGGCGGGCTTTTAAGAATGGTACGCGCGATGGCCACGCGCTGCTTCTCGCCGCCCGAGAGCTTCAGCCCGCGTTCGCCGACCATCGACTGATAGCCATCAGGGAGGTCGCTGATGAAGCTGTCGATCTGCGCCATGCGCGCGGCCTCGCGCACCTCTGCGTCGGTGGCGTCTGGCCGGCCGTAGCGGATATTGTATTCGATGGTGTCGTTGAACAGCACCGTGTCCTGCGGGACAATGCCAATGGCCGCGCGCAAGCTTTCCTGCGTGACATCGCGGATGTCCTGTCCGTCGATGAGGATGCGCCCGCCGCTGACATCGTAGAAGCGGAACAGCAGGCGCGAGATCGTCGATTTGCCCGCGCCCGTGGGCCCGACGATGGCGACCATCTGCCCTGCCGGCACGGTGAAATCGACTCTGCGAAGTGTCGGGCGGCGGCCATCGTAGGAGAATTCGACGTTGTCGAAGCGAATATTGCCCTCGGGCACGGTCAGCAGCTTCGCGCCGGGCTTGTCGGTGATCTCCGGGTTCTTCTCCAGCAGCGCAAACATCGTTTCGATGTCGACCAGGCCCTGTTTGATCTCGCGGTAGACCATTCCCATGAAGTTGAGCGGGATATAGAGCTGGATCAGCAACGCGTTGATGAGCACGAAATCGCCGACCGTCTGCGTGCCGGCCGCCACCGCGCTCGCCGACATCAGCATACAGATCGTCAGGCCGATGCTGAAGATGAACGACTGCCCGGCATTGAGCAGGCCAAGCGTATAGAAGGTGCGGATCGCCGCGTTCTCGTAATTCGCCATCGATTGGTCGAAGCGGCGCGATTCCCAGCGCTCGTTGCCGAAATATTTGACGGTCTCGTAGTTCAGCAGGCTGTCGATCGCCTTGGTGCTGGCATCGTTGTCCGAGGCATTGAGTTCGCGCCGGATCGCCATGCGCCACTCGCTGGCCTTGAAGGTGAAGGCCGCGTAGACCGCCACGGTGCCCAGAATGACGAGCGTGTATTCCGGTCCGAAATAGAAGGTGAACAACACGCAGACAAAGGTCAGCTCCAGCACCGTCGGGACGGAGTTGAGCACGCCCATGCGGATGATGAGCTCGACCGCCGATCTGCCGCGCTCGATCACGCGGCTGAGGCCGCCGGTGCGCCGCTCCAGATGGAAGCGCAGCGACATCCGGTGCAGATGCCGGAAAACCTGGTTGGCCAGCGCGCGCACCGCGTTTTGTCCGACGCGGGTGAACAGCACATCGCGGAGCTGGTTGAAGCCGATCATCAGCACGCGCCCGGCGCCGTAGGCGAAGATCAGCAAAATCGGCAGATAGGCGAGCGTCGCCGCGCTTACGGCATCCTCGCCAGAGGCGTTGCCGGTCAGCCAGTCGACGGCGGCCTTATAGGCGAACGGCGTGGCGACGGTAATGACCTTGGCGAGCACCAGCGCGATGACCGCCAGCACCACGCGCAGACGCAGATCGGGCCGGTTTTCAGGCCAGACATATGGCGCCAGGGCGCGCAGCACAGACCAGTGGTTGCTGCGCTCGGCGAAAAGGTCCGCGCCCGTCGGGGCGGGAGCGTCTTGGGAGAAACGTCTCAAGCTGGAACCCTGTGGGGCCGAGATTGCCGGCCTCGCCTGCCCGCGCGTGCGCATACAGTCACGCTATGGCACCGAGACCGATGCGCCCCGTTCTGTTTTGAACAATTCAAAACAGATATAGACGATGAGGCCGCTGCACGCAAACTGGCGCCGGGCGGCGGCGTGCTTCGCTAATGCGGCAGCTTGAAGCGCTGGCCTGGATAGATCCAGTGTGGATCGCGGATCTGATCGCGGTTGCCGTTAAAGATCTTCGTGTAGCGAATCCCGCTGCCATAGTGCTTCTTCGCGATGTGCCAGAGCGTGTCGCCGCGCTTGACAACCACCGCTTCGATGGGAAGCGCGCCGGAAGCGATTGCGCCGGTTTCGGTCGTGACGGCCGTTGCGTCGTCGAGCGGTTTGCTCAGCCGCTGCTCTTGCGATAGGCTGCCCGCCACGTTTGCGCTTGCCGAGCGCATCTCATCGCCGGGCTCCTTTGCCACGCTGGGCTCCTGAGCGACGGCAACAGCCTGCGGGTCGTAACTGACTTCGGCGCGCGACAGAACGTCGCCGCTGTCCACATCAATATGATCGGCACGCAGCAGATGCTCGCCGGTGCCCGATACGTGCGGGAGCGCGAACTCCCAGGAGCCGTCGGCTCCAGCCGTGGTCGAGCCGAAGAAGCGGTTGTCGATATAAATGGCGATGCGCGATTCGGGCGCTGCGGAACCGCTCAGATAGAGCCGCCCGGCGTCTTGCCCGTCGTCACGGTTCTCGTAGTCCACCGCCGAAAACGCGACGCTTGGCGCCTCGGATGAAGGCGCTGCCGCAACGGCTGGTTCGGCGCGCCCGGACTGGAGCACCCGAGTCGGCTGGTTCGCTTGCGACAAGGCCACGACCGCAGGTTCGCGTTCAGGCGAAACGGAGACCGCGACGCGCTCGGCGCTATCGACTGTGCGGGAGCCGTCAGGCGCGAGAGCGCGCACGCTCAAGGAATGATCGCCCGCGGGCAGCGGGGCATCAGGAAGCAGCATCCACGAACCATCAGAGTCCGCGGTCACCTCGCCGATCTGGCCGTCTGGCGTTTCCACGCGCACGGTCCAGCCCGGCGGCGCAACACCCGCGATGACGGCTTGTCCCGTGTCCTCGACGCGCACGATGTCAAAGGCGGGAGGGCGTTCACCGGCGGCCGCCGGCTCTGGTGCCGCGGCGGTTTTCGGTCCGGTCTCGGGGCCATTTTCTTCCGCCGGCTGTTGTGTCGCAACCTCCGTCTCGCCGGTCCCAGACTGCCACCAGCGATCAAAACCAATCCATGCCCAGGTCGAGGCCGCAGCCACCAGCAGGGCGACAAGCAAGAGACGTGCGATCAATTTCATGGCCAAACCCGCTATCATCGACCGCCCTCGCCGCGGCGGCCGGGGAAGTTCATTTTGGCCGTCACCCTAGCGCAATGCGTTCACAAACGCACCCGCTTGTTAACGCCGGTTGTCAAGCGTCGGTTTCCTCTGCGAAAAACTGTGGCCCAATGCGCGCAGCCCCCGCTTGTGAAACCCCACGCCGAGTTATAGGTATGGATGCTTCCTGGACACGCCAACCAGATTAATGAAGCAGCAAAAAGACAACTGGATGAACACGAACGAGTTGCCCAGCGACACGATCAGGAGCGTATGCGTTTACTGCGGGTCCGGCAGCGGGACAAACCCTCGCTACGTCGAGGCCGCGCGCGAGCTGGGCAAGCACCTGGCGAAATCCCGCATCCGCCTCATCTACGGCGGGGGCAGCAACGGCTTGATGGGCACGGTCGCGCGAGCGGTCATGGAGCATGGCGGCCGCGTCACCGGGATCATCCCGCAGAGTCTGGTCGCAGTAGAGCGGCCCTACCAGGATCTTGACGAACTCGTCGTCACCAAGGACCTGCACGAGCGCAAAATGCTGATGTTCAAACGCTCGGACGCGTTTGTCGCGCTGCCCGGAGGCATCGGCACGCTGGAGGAGCTGGTCGAGCAGCTCACCTGGGTGCAGCTTGCGCATCACCGCAAGCCGGTGGTGATCGTGAACACGGATGACTACTGGCGGCAGTTCCTCGGCCTCCTGGAGCAGATGCGCGCGGAGGGCTTTATTCGTCCAGGGCTGGAGCCGGCCTATCACGTTCTGGACGAAGCGGCGTCGGTCGTTCCGTTCCTGCTTGCGCATGGGTCGAGCGACGCGGTCAGCTCTCTCGACCATCTGGCCTGACGGCATGACGCGCTTGTCCTGCGTCCCAATCTGATTATGTGACAGGAGCAGTGGAGCGAGCCCGGCGCGGGACAGGCCAGATGACTTCCTTTTTTTCAGCGATTGACGACAGCCTCGACCCGAAGCTGCGCAATGTCCTTCATTCGATCGTCCTGGTGGGCGGCATCGCGGCGCTGACGGCGCTGTGCGCCTGGCTGCTGTTTGGCGGCGCGGGCGTTGTGTGGGCATTCGTTTCGGTGGCAATCATCCTGTTTTTCGGGCCGCGGGTCGCCCCCGAAGCGCTGATGCGGATGTACCACGCGCAGCGGGTGCGCCCTGACCAGGGCGGCGCGCTCATGCGGCTCGTCAACGCGTTGTCCCGGCGCGCGGGGCTGGAGGCGCAGCCGAAGGTCTACATTATCCCCAGCAACATGATGAACGCATTTGCGACGGGGCGGCGCGACGATTCCTCGATCGGCTTGACGACCGGCCTGCTCAACCGTCTGTCAACCCGCGAACTGGCCGGCGTGCTGGCGCATGAGATCAGCCACATTCGCAACGGCGATCTCTGGATCATGGGCGTCGCCGATATCCTCAGCCGGCTGACGCTGTTCATGAGCTATCTCGCGGTTTTCCTTGTTGCGGTCAATTTGCCGCTCGCGATGATGGGCGAGGCGCATATCCCGTGGGCGCCGGTGCTGCTGCTCTATTTCGCGCCGACGATCTCCGCGGTGCTGCAGCTGGCGCTGTCGCGGGCGCGCGAATACGACGCCGATCTGGAGGGCGCGCGGCTCTCCGGCGACCCGGACGGGCTCGCTTCCGCGCTGATGAAGCTGGAGCGGTATCAGGGGCAATTCTGGGAAAACATCTTCATGCCGGGCCGGAAAAATCCCGCGCCTTCGCTGCTGCGCTCGCATCCCAAAACGGAAGATCGCGTGGCGCGGCTGCGACAGCTTGACCCGCGCGATCTCGACCCGCTGCCGCTGCCGACCAGCCCCTTCGAGCAGCTGGCAGACTTGGGCCGCTTTTTCGGCCGGCCGCGCTATCATTGGATGAGCGGGCTGTGGTATTAGCGAAGCCCTGTCGCGTCGCATTCTCAAAGAGCGCCCAACATGCCCGAAACGGACGGCCCGGCGCGCACCGACGCGCTGTTCACTGATCTCTACGAGCTGACGATGATGCAGTCCTACTTCGCGGAGGACATGCATGATCGCGCGGCTTTCTCGCTTTTCGTGCGCGATCTGCCGGAGACACGGAATTATCTTCTGGCCGCGGGTCTGGACGGGGTACTGACCTATCTGGAGGCCTTGCGCTTCGATGACGCGGACATCGCCTATCTGCGTGATCTGGGAAAGTTCACGCCGGACTTCCTCGACTGGCTGAAGGGCTTTCGCTTCGGCGGGAATGTCTACGCTGTGCCGGAGGGCACGCCGGTCTTCGCCAATGAGCCGATCCTGGAGATCGAGGCGCCGATCGCGCAGGCGCAGCTCGTCGAAACCGCGGTGATGAACATCGTCCATGTCCAGACGCTGCTGGCGAGCAAGGCCGCGCGCGTCGTCGAAGCCGCGCAGGGCAGGGCCGTCGTGGATTTCGGCGCGCGGCGCATTCACGGTCGCGATGCGGCGATGAAGGCGGCGCGCGCCTATCACATCGCCGGGGTGAGCGCGACATCGAATGTCGAGGCGGGCCGCGCTTACCGCATCGAGGTCTCCGGCACCATGGCGCACAGCTATGTCGAAGCGTTCGCCAACGAGGCCGAAGCGTTCGCCGCGTTCACGCGCAGCTATCCCGGAACGGTGCTGTTGGTCGATACCTATGACACGGTGCAGGGCGT
>CAZYUT010000006.1:32939-36856 GCA_964650735.1 uncultured Hyphomicrobiaceae bacterium | reverse complement strand
GTCGATCAGGCGCGGCGCCCGGTCGCTGGCGCGGCCCACGGCATGGATCATCGGGAAGTTCTCGGCCTCCAGAAAGGAGCCTTCGATAACATGGATATGCGCGCCGAATTCATTTGCCATGTGCCTGGCGGCGCTCTCCAGCTCAGCCGGCCCAAGTTCATTGGCCGGGTAGTTGATGAGTTCGCGGCCAAGCCAGACGGCCGACGCGATATTGAGGACGCGCTCGCGGCTCACGCCGTCGGGCAGGACGAGGCGGCGCGGGCCGCGCTTGGCGTCCTTGCCCGTGCGGAAAGCCGTGAAGTCATAAGCGCCGAGCGCCCAGGCGACGGCCGCGAGTTCGGCATCGGGAGGCGGAGCGGCGAAACGATAGGTCCCCTCGGGCAGCACGGTCGGCAGGATGCCGGGCGTCAGGGCGCGAAAGGGGGCGTGCTCGTCGCGACCGACCCCCACCACCGCGCCGGCCAGCCCATCCGCGCCTGGCAAAAGCGCCGTATTGCCGCCGCGCCCTTTCCAGTCGATGGCGCGCAGCCACATCTTGGCCTGCTCCGCCAGGCCGGGCAGGTCAATCTTGTCGGCGTTGTCGCCGGTTGGCCAGACAGGCAAGGCATCGTCATTTGCGTTGTCTGCCAAGATCAGCCCGTCGAGCTCGTCCCGAATGTCGCGCAAGGAAACGGTCATTTACAATCCACGTGCTTTAGGGTTTTCGCGAACAGTGGGAAATCGCGCCTGAACCGGGCCTGAACACCACGTAAGTGTAGGATAGCGCCGGACTCGCGCGCCGCCAATGCCCACGGGCAATCTTTCCTCAGCTCCCCGCTGGCCGGTTTGACGAAACCGCTGCCACAACGTATCACCGCAGAACACAAAGGCGACACAACCGGGAGGCGACAGCCATGTTCCGAGCGCTGCGGCTGGATGAGACGGACGGACGCATTACGGCATCCGTCGCCGAGGTCGATGATAACGCCTTGCCCGAAGGCGATGTTACGGTCGCGGTGGACTACTCGACCCTCAACTACAAGGACGGCATGGTCGTAAACGGGCTTGGCAAGCTCGTGCGCGCTTACCCGCATATTCCCGGCATCGATCTTGCCGGCACGGTGGACGAGAGCCGCAACCCGCGCTTCAAGCCAGGCGACAAGGTGCTACTGACCGGCTGGCATGTCGGGGAGCGGCATTGGGGCGGCTATGCCGAGAAGGCGCGGGTGAAGGGCGAGTGGCTGACGCCGATCCCCGAGGGTCTGTCCACCTTCGATGCGATGGCCGTCGGCACGGCGGGCTTCACCGCGATGCTGGCCATCATCGCGCTGGAGGAGCACGGGCTGACCAAAGACAGCGGCGATGTGCTGGTCACCGGCGCCTCGGGCGGTGTCGGCTCGGTGGCGATCGCCATCCTGGCGCATGGCGGTTATCGCCCGGTAGCGCTGACGGGGCGGACCAGTGAGGCCGACTATCTGACAGGTCTCGGCGCCGTCGAAATCGTTGCGCGCGAGAGCTTCCTCGAGGGCGACCCGCGCCCGCTTGAGGCGGAGCGCTGGGCCGGGTGTGTGGATGCGGTCGGCGGCGCCGTCCTCGCGCGGGTGCTCGCGCAGTTGCGCTATGGCGCTTCGGTTGCGGCGGTCGGGCTCGCCGGCGGACCGAAGCTGGAGACCACCGTCATGCCGTTTCTACTGCGGGGCGTGAATCTGCTCGGCATCGATTCGGTGCTTTGCCCGGCGGAACGGCGCGAGGCGGCCTGGCGGCGGATTGCCCGCGATTTGCCAATGGAAAAGCTGCATGCCATGACCAACACCGCCCCGCTCACCGAAGTGCCGCGTCTGGCGGGGGCCATCCTGAAAGGGGAGGTGCGCGGACGCATGGTCATCGACGTGAGAGCTTGATTCGCGGGAGGCGGCGCGTTTTGCGCCGTCACTTCGCTGTTCCGTTGACATTCATGATCTGGTCCTTGATCCGGCCGAGTAGCGCCTGAACGTCGTCGCCGGCCTGGCCGATCAGGGTAATCACCGCAACACCGATGCCTGCGGCAATCAGACCGTATTCGATGGAGGTGGCGCCGGATTCGTCGCGCCAGAAGCGCAGAAGCTGTCGTTTCATCGTCCTGTACTCCCACCAATGCTGTGCAGGACGCCCTGTGCGTTTTCAGGGCGCCTGGAAAAGGGTCGAAGTGTCTTGAAAGCCCTTTTGATGGAACAGACGCTAGGCCCTAACGCTTAAGCGCGGTTTAATGGAAAAGTTATCGCCAAACCCGTTCGAATCTAACGAAAATTATCTGTTAATGCCGCGGCGGTTGGGTACGCGATCGCCAATGCGGGCCAAGGTCGAGGCGGATCAGGACCGGTTGGAAGCGCGCGTGTCGATCGCGAATTTTTCGGCGATGACCGGGCGAAACTCATCAATGACCGCGGCGTAGACATCGCGCTTGAAGGGCACGACCAGGTCGGGGACCTCATCGATCGGCACCCAACGCCAGGCGTCAAACTCCTGCTTGTGAGGGGGCGGCGGGATCAGATTGATCTCACCTTCATCGCCCAGGAAGCGCATGGCGAACCACTTTTGCTTCTGGCCCCGGTACTTGCCGCTGAGCGCCACGCCGATCGCTTCGCTGGGCAGATCGTAGGTGTACCAGTTGCTGCTCCGCGCAAGCACTTCCACGCTGTTCGAGCCGATTTCCTCAAGCAGTTCCCGGTGCGCCGCCGCCTCAGGGTCTTCGCCAGGGTCGATGCCGCCTTGCGGGCACTGCCACGGCGAGGTCAGATGGCCCTCGTCCCATTTAGGGAGGCGCCGCCCCATCCAGACCTCGCCCACGGCGCTGAAAAGCATCACAGCGACACAGGGACGGTATGGCATGAATTCCAGTTCTGGCATGCGCTACCCGCCGGTTGTTTGCGAAACCCGCGGCGTTGGCGGCGCTGTCAATTCGGTAATCGGCACGAGCGCAAGTCCCTTGTCCCGTAGCGATCCCAGCCAGCTTTCGACTGCCGCCAGCGTTGCCGCGTGGGCGTGACCGATAGCGATGGCCGAGCCGTCCTCGCGCGCCCGCGCTTCCAGTTCTGCCAGTTTTTCTTGAATGGCTTCAGGCTCGCGCTGGGTGTCGATCACCACATCGGCGACGGAATAGGCCAGCGACACCTGCCGCGCAAGCTGCTGGGTGGTCGCGTTGGCCGCCTTGCTGTCATCGACGTAAAGCAAGTCGCGCGCCTTGAGTTCCATCAGCATCGGCGCAAATGAGCCGGGCGAGGAGGCGAACTTGCCGCCCATGTAGTTGGTCACGCCGGTGATCCCGTCGAAGCGGTCCAGCAGCCAGTCCAGATGCCCAAGGTTCTCGTCGATGGAGAGCGAGGTCAGCAACGTGTGCGGACCCGGGTTGATTTCCGGATAGCCCTCTGGCTCCAGCGGGATCTGGATAAGGATATCGTGGCGATCGGCGCGAGCACGCCGGGTCCAGGTCTGCAGATCGTCGCCATAGGGCACAAACGCCATCGCGACCTGCTGCGGCATCGCGGCAATCGCCTGTTCGGTCAGTTCCGGCTCGACCCCAAGCCCGCGGATGATCAGGGCGATGCGCCCTTGCAGACGGTAGTCCCCGCGCTGGCGGGGCAGCGCGGGCGCATCCGCAGCAGCAAGCACTTGCGGCTCGCTTGCGGGCTCTTCTGGCGTCGCTCCGGCCTCCCGCGACGCGGCAGGCGGATCGTCCTGAGTCACCTCGGGCGCGGCAGCTTCGCCCGCCTCAAGCCCCGGCGTGGCGTTCGCCTCAGCCTGCGGGTCGAGGGCGGCAACCGCCATTCCTGGGATCGAGCCGGTCTCCCCCAAGGGTTCCGAGGCGCTTGGCGACAAGGTTGCCGTCGGTTGAGGTTCAGGCGAACCCTGTTCAGCCTGGCCAAGCCGGCCGGAAGTTTTCGCCGGATCGCTCGAGGCTG
>CAZYUT010000006.1:0-32839 GCA_964650735.1 uncultured Hyphomicrobiaceae bacterium | reverse complement strand
GGCTGACGGCGTCTGATCAGCGCGCGCGCCTGCGGGTTGCCCGGACGCGCCGGGAGCAGCGTCGCCAGCCGGATCATTGGCAGCGGCTTCGCCACCGCTCAGTTGGGCCGCCAGCATCTGTGTGATGGAGACCGTTCCATCCGGAGCGTTCACGGCCGCAGGGACGTCGAACCCGCTTTCCGGTTGTCTGCTGGGCGCGATTGTCTCCCCGGTGCCGCCGGCAGGCGCGTCAGCGCCCGCCGTTGCCGCAGTCGCATTCGCAGCCGTCTGCGCGTTAGCTTGGCTGGCTGGAGTCTCGCTGGCCGGAGGCGCGGACCGGCCCTCGTCTTGCCTTCTCTGCTGCAACCGCGCGGCAATCACTTCATCGAGGGTCGGCGGCCTTGCGCCGTTTGCCGTCGGCGTCTCATTGCCGAGAGCCCCGGTTGGCAATTCGCGGTCCGGACTTGCGGTGTTCCGCGTGGCCGGGATGGAACCGGTTTCGATCACCAGCGTGAGCGAATCGGAGGTTTGGTCAGGCGCAGGTGAAAGCGCGAGATAGGATATGCCGGCCGTGGCAGCGGCAATCACGCCGAACACCGTGAAAAGCAGAGCTCGCATAATGCCCCCCGTTGCACCGCTCGCATGCCGGAGCGCGGTCCGGCGCCCGTTGTTCTGCGGGAACGCGATCAGACACTGCCGCCTCTGGCATGTCTGGCCGCATCACCCCCGAATATGGAGGACACGCGCCAGTGCTTTGCGCAATCTGCGCGTGTCCATCCTTTGTTTCACGCTATACGCGCATTGCCCTGGCGAGAACAAGGCGAGATGCTCGCAAAGCTGTGGATCGAGGCGCTCTCAACCGCGCCCGCCTCAGTTGGCAGCCTCCTGCTCCGGAATGACCGTGCTTTGCGCTTTCTCTTGCTCTTCCGGCACTTCGCCATTGAGAAGGGCGATGGCGAACTGCAGTTGCGTGTCTTTTTCCTTTTCCTTAGGCACGTAGGCCACGCTGCCGGAGGTCTCCTCGCCGTCCTCGGCGCTGAGGTGCCCCCGCAGGCCCGCCTCGCCGCGCGGCGCGGTCAGGCGCTCCTGCATTTCTTCAGGTAATTCCTGCTCGACGTCGTAGTCCGGCGAAATGCCTTTCGCCTGGATCGATCGGCCTGAAGGCGTGTAATACCTTGCTGTTGTCAGGCGAATCGCTCCGTCGGTGCCGAGCGGGATGATGGTCTGGACCGACCCCTTGCCGAAGGACCGGGAGCCGACCACCTTCGCGCGCTGCTGGTCCTGAAGCGCGCCGGCAACGATCTCCGAGGCTGAGGCCGAGCCGCCATTGATCAGCACCACGACCGGCTTGCCATCGGTCAGATCGCCCGCCTGCGCGGATGCGCGCTGCGACTCACTGCTCTTGCGTCCGCGAGTCAGGACGATCGCGCCCTGATCGAGGAACGCATCGGAGACCGCGATCGCCTGATCCAGCAAACCGCCTGGATTGTTGCGAAGGTCGAGGATGTAGCCCCGCAGGTCATCGCCGAGTTCGTCCCGAACGCTGGAGATCGCATTGCGCAGCTCGTCATAGGTCTGCTCGTTGAAGGTCTTCACACGAAGATAGCCAATGCCGTCCTCGATTTCGTAGCGCACAGGCGTGATCCGGATGATGTCGCGCTCGATCCGGACATCGAACGGATCGTCCATCCCCTCGCGCACAACCGTCAGCACGATCTCGCTGTCCACCGGGCCGCGCATTCTCTCAACGGCCTCGTTCAGCGTCAGGCCGCGGATCGATTCGCCGTCCAGATGCGTGATGTAGTCGCCCGCCAGCAGCCCAGCCTGTTCAGCCGGGGTATTCTCGATCGGCGAGACCACTTTGACGACGCCATTTTCCATCGTCACCTCGATTCCGAGACCGCCAAACTCGCCGCGGGTCTGCACCTGCATCTCGCGGAAGTTCTTCGGGCTCAGATATGCCGAGTGCGGATCAAGCCCGGACAGCATCCCGTTAATGGCTGCCTCGATCAACTCGCGATCGTCGGGTTCCTCGACATAATCGGCGCGCACGCGTTCGAGGATTTCGCCGAAAAGATCAAGCTGGCGATAGATTTCAGAATTCGCGGCGACGGCTTCGTGGGTGCGGGTCAGATTCAACACGGTATTGCCGGCAACGATGCCGGCCACAACCAAAAAGACCCACACGACGATCTGGGACTTGCGCATAGTCTTCAGCCTTTTGCTAACTCGGAAGCCCACCACGGCTTCGGATCGATGGGCGCTTCATTTTTCCGGAATTCGACATAAAGCGATGGGCGCGCCTCTTTTCCAGAGCGACTTTCAGAAGCACTTGCTCCGCCCATGGCTGCGACAGGTTCTCCGGAGAGGACAAACTGACCCCGTCTGACATAGATGTCTTCCATGCCTGCTAGAAGAATATGATACCCACCACCGGTATTAATAATCAAGAGTTGCCCGTAAGAGCGAAACTCGCCCGCATAACTCACCCAGCCGTCCGCTGGCGAGACAACCTGAGCCTGTTCGCGGGTTTCGATCGCCACACCTTGCGATTTTATGCCAAACTCGTCGGCATCCCCGAAATCGCGCACGATGGTCCCTGAGGCGGGCAGCATCAGCAGGCCCTTGGCCTGCGCGAATGGCACAGCCGGCTTCATGCGGCCCGGCTGAACCAGTGCGGCCTCCCTCGCGCGCGGACTTAGTTCGACAATCTCGCCGGACTCGAGTTCCGCTTCATACGCGCCCAGCCCGGTGCGCGCGGCGACCTCTTCATCCAGCGTTTGCAGGAGTTCGCCAAGGTCGGTAATCGCCGCGGCGTGACGTTCGGCCGCACGGTCCAGCGCATTGAGGCGCGCCTGCTGCTGCTGCAGGCGCTCACGCTTCTCGGCGATCAACTCTTGCGTGCGCTCGCGCAGCTGCTCCAGTTCCTCGGTCTCTACGGCCAATTGTTCCGCGCGCTGCTGCTTCTCGCTCAGCACGCGGGTGAGTTCGGTGAGCCGGCCGGCGAGGCTGTCCGCGCGGGTTTTCAGCGCCGGAAAGAAGCTGTTGAGCAGCATGCCGCTGCGGACCATGCGCAGGGCATCTTCGCGTTGGGTCACCATGACCGGGGGCGGCTCCCGGCCCATGCGCTGGATGACAGCCAGCAGATCCCCGATTTCGCGGTGCTGCTCGCGCAACTGTTCGCGGATCGCGGATTCCTCCCCGCGCAGCTTGGCCATTTCCTCTTCGAGCGCGGTCAACCGCTGTTCGCTGTCGGCCGACTTGCGCGCGGCTTCCAGGAGCCGCTCGTTGAGCTGCGCGCGTTCGGCTTCGGTCGCGCCGACGGTCTCCTCCACCTCGACGCGCTCGCCCTGAATGCGGTCAAGCTGGCGCTCGTGCTGCTGGTAGAGCGCGCGGGCCTCGTCGGGTGAGAGCGCGTTCTTGTCGTCTTCGCTCAGGCCGAGCGTGGGACGGTCCGGCTTCGGACCGGGCAAGGGAATGTCCTGTGCGGCGGCAGGCGCGCCAGCCAGCAGTCCGGCCAGAACGAGCGCACGCAGCGGTATTGTCATCGCGAGGCCATCTCGCGTTTTCCGCTGTTGTCGATCTGATAGCGCTGCATGAGCCCGAGCTGCATGATGCTGAAGATGAGCGTCAACGGGAATACGCCAAACACCTTGAACGCCACCCAAAAATCCGTGGAAAAGAACCGCCAGACGATCTCGTTCAGCACCGCCAGGAACAGGAAAAACAGCGCCCATCGCAAGGTCAGTTTCCGCCAGCCTTCATCGAGGAGCTGGAAAACGTCGCTGAACAGATATTTCAGCAGCGAATGACCGTAAGCCAGACCTCCCAGCAGGATCGAGGCGAACAGCAGGTTCGTGATCGTGGGCTTCAGCTTAATAAACAGCTCATCGTGGAGATAAAGTGTCAGCCCGCCCATGACGAACACGAAAATTCCTGTCACCAGTGGCATGGCGGGAACGCGCTTGAAGATCAGCCGGCTGACGATGAGCGAAACGGCCGTGGCGGCCATGAACGCGCCGGTGGCGATGAATATGTCGTAACGCGAATTGGCGATGAAGAACACGATCAACGGGCCGATCTCGACCAGCAATTTCAGCCCCTGCTTGACGGGCGACATGGTTTGGGACTGGCTCGGCGGGGTGTGCGACATCAAACGCTCCCTCATCTCGGTGCATCAGGCGACGCCTGCGACAGCGCGGGCGAATTCTTCCGGCTTGAAAGGCTGCAAATCCTCCACGCCTTCGCCGACGCCAATGGCGTAGACGGGCAAGGCGTGGGCCGCGGCGATTGACACGAGGATGCCGCCGCGCGCGGTGCCGTCCAGCTTGGTCATGACGATGCCGGTCACCCCAGCGGTGTTCTTGAACACTTCGACCTGTTGCATGGCGTTCTGGCCGGTCGTGGCGTCCAGCGTCAGCAGCACGGTGTGCGGCGCGCTCGGGTCAAGCTTGCGGATCACCCGGATGATCTTCTCCAGTTCCGCCATGAGGTCAGCCTTGTTCTGCAGCCGCCCGGCGGTGTCGATCATCAGCACGTCGCGGTCTTCCTCCCGCGCCTGCTGGAGCGCGTCATAGGCGAGGCCAGCGGCATCCGCGCCGATATCGCGAGTGACCACCGGCGCGCCGACGCGCTCACCCCAGATCTTGAGTTGCTCGACGGCCGCCGCGCGGAAGGTGTCTCCCGCTGCGAGGATCACGCTTTTCCCGTCATCGGTAAACTTGCGCGCGAACTTGCCGATGGTTGTGGTTTTGCCCGTGCCGTTCACGCCGACAACAAGGATCACATGGGGCCGATGGCTTGGGTCAATATGCAGCGGCTGCGCAACCGGCGCGAGGGTCTTGGCGACCTCGGCGGCCAGCACCGCGCGCACCTCGTCCGGCCCGATCTCCTTGTCGTACTTCTCCGCCGCCAGCCGCTCGGTGATACGCATCGCGGTTTCCACGCCAAGATCGGCCTGGATCAGCAGGTCTTCCAGTTCCTCCAGCGTGTCGTCATCCAGCTTGCGCTTGGTGAAAATGGAGGTGACGCCCTCGGACAGGCGCGAGGAGGTCTTGGTCAGCCCGTCGCGAAGGCGCGCGAACCAGCCCCTGTTCTGCGGCTCGGGCCCAGGCTCTGTCTCCACGGCCTCGGGAACGGTGTGCGCGGCCTCGGGCGTGTCGGACTCGTGTGTGCCCGGCGGCGTTTCGGTCTCCGGCGCGGTTTCGGGCTGTTCGTGTTGCCGCGCGCGCTCATCGCCCTTGAACAGGCGCCCGAACAGGCCGGATTTTTTTGTCGGGGTTTCGCTCACGCGGCCACCGTTCCTTCCAGCTTTCCAGCATTCATGCCGGTGATATAGGCCCGCACCAGCGCGCCGGGCTCGCATGGCTCTGGCAGGTTGACTTCGGCAAACTGAGGCGCGCGCCCGCGCTGCGGCTGCTCGATCAGGATCTCCAGTTCGCGGCCCGCTAGGCTGCGCAGATGGTCGTTCAGGGCCTGCTGACCCTTTTCGCGCAAGGCTTGCGCGCGGGCCTTGATCTCGCGACGCTCAAGCTGGGGCATCCGCGCCGCCGGGGTGCCGGGGCGTGGCGAGAAAGGGAAAACGTGCAAGTGGCTCAGCCCGCAATCATCCACCAGCGCCAGAGAGTTGGCGAACATTTCCTGGGTCTCGGTCGGGAAGCCCGCGATGATGTCCGCCCCGAAGGCGATCTCGGGCCGCAGCCGGCGCATTTCCGCGCAGAACCGCACCGCATCCGCGCGCGAGTGCCGCCGCTTCATGCGCTTGAGGATCATGTCGTCGCCCGCCTGCAGCGACAGGTGCAGATGCGGCATCAGACGCTCCTCCTCGGCCATCGCGGCGACGAGGTCGCCATCTGCCTCGATGGTGTCGATCGAGGAGATGCGCAGGCGCGGCAGCTCCGGCACGAGCTTGAGGATTTTCCGCACCAGCTTGCCCAGCGTCATCTCGCCCGGCAGGTCCGCGCCATAGGCGGTCAGGTCGACGCCGGTCAGCACCACTTCGCGGTAGCCCTGTTCGGTGAGTGTTCGGATCTGCCGCACCACCTCGCCGGCCGGCACCGAGCGCGACGGCCCGCGGCCATAGGGAATGATGCAGAAGGTGCAGCGATGATCGCAGCCGTTCTGGATCTGGACAAAGGCGCGGGCGCGTCCGCCGAAACCGGCGATCATGTGCCCGGCGGTCTCGCGCACCGACATGATATCGTTGACGATCGCGCGCGGGGCGTCGCCGGTGCTCAGGCGCTGGAAGGTCGCGGCCTGCATCTTCTCGGCGTTGCCGATGACGTGATCGACCTCGGCCATCCCGGTGAAGCGCTCGGCTTCCGTCTGCGCCGCGCAGCCGGTGACGATGATGCGCGCATTGGGATGGTCGCGCCGCGCGCGGCGGATCGCCTGGCGCGCCTGGCGCACAGCCTCGCCCGTGACGGCGCAGGTGTTGACGATCACTGCGTTATCCAGCCGCGCGGCTGCAGCGTGTTCCGCCATCGCCTGGCTCTCATTGGCGTTGAGCCTGCAGCCGAAGGTGATGATCCGGGCGCCCATCTCAGTCGATCTCCCGGAACCCGGCGAGTGCGCCGTCCGGCGTCACGTAGATTTCACCGTGGTGCTCCCATTCGACGGGTCCGGTCATGATGATGTGATCGTCGCTCGCGCGCCAGTCGATGTCGAGCGCGCCGCCCGGCAGGTTGACCGTCACCTGCCGGTTCGCACGGCCTGTCCGGGCCGCCGCGACTGTCACCGCGCAGGCCGCTGTGCCGCATGCGCGCGTCAGCCCCGCGCCGCGCTCCCACACACGCAGGGTGATGCTGTCCGGCCCATCGACCTGCGCCATGGAAATGTTCACGCGCTCGGGAAACAGCGGATGCTGCTCCAGCGCCGGGCCGATCCGCGCCAGGTCGATGGCGTCCGCGTCATCGACCCAGAAAATGCAGTGCGGGTTCCCGATATTGACCACGCTCGCCAGTCCCAGGGCGAACACGTCGTCCGCTGCCGCGCCCGCGCCCGCCGGGCCGATGAACACCGCGTTCGCGTCGTCCACCGGATGCGCCAGCGGGATCTCTGCCCAGCCAAAGCGCGGCGCGCCCATGTCGACCCAGGCGCCATCAAGCCGGATGGCTTCTGCCTCAATGACGCCTGATGCCGTTTCGATCACGCAATCCCGGTCACCTGTCTCTTCGGCTAGCAACACGGCGACGCAGCGTGAGACGTTTCCGCACGCGCCGACCTCGGAACCGTCGGCGTTGAAGATTCGCATGAACACATCCGCCTCGCTGGAAGGCTCAAGCGCTGCCACCTGATCGCAGCCGATACCCGTTTCGCGCTCAGCAAGCGCGCGCGCAAGAGCCCCGGTCACGCGCATGCTTTCCATCCGCGTGTCGGCGATAACGAAATCGTTGCCGAGACCGTTCATCTTCCAATAGTGCAGACGGTGCCCGGCGGGCGCGCGCAACACGATGCTCATGCTGCGGTTATAAGAATGGTTGCGACGCTGCGCAATTGCGCCGGCCGCTGACAGCCCGCGCTTGAGGGCGTTTGGTCGGGCAAATTTGTCGCGGCGCAGGGTGAAACTTCTTGCATGGTGTGCGCTGCAGCGTGACTATGAAGATTCATGAAGGTGAATCGAGCGGGCCATGACGACAAATTGCGAATCCTGTTTTTACCGACGGCGTGAATGGCGCAGCTTCGCGCGGCGCGGAGACCGCCGATGATCGGGATCGTCATCATCACCCACGGCAATCTCGCGCGCGAGTTCCGCGCGGTGCTGGAGCATGTCGTCGGGCCGCAGGACCAGGTTGCCGCCATCGCCATCACCCCGGATGACGATATGGAAGAGCGCCGCGAAGCGATCCTGCGGGCGATGAAGTCTGTCGACACCGGCGACGGCGCAGTGCTCTTGACAGACATGTTCGGGGGAACGCCGTCGAATCTGGCGATTTCGGCGATGACCGGCGCGAATGTCGAGGTGATCGCCGGGGTCAATCTGCCGATGCTCATCAAGCTTGCGCGCGTGCGCGAGGAAAGCCGTCTGCGGGAGGCAGCGGATGAAGCGCGCGAGGCAGGGCAGAAATATATTCGCGTCGTCAGCGATATGCTCGCGGGCAGCTAGCGACGGGTCGCGCACATGGGCGTACGATTGACGCGGGGCCGCGCACCGCACCCGCGCCAGAAGACTTGAGCAGCGAAACGCATGTCGGATTCGACTGATACCGAACCAGCCGGCGACGGCGTCTACCACTGCTTGGCCGAGGTACAGATCCGCAACAAGCGCGGGCTGCACGCGCGCGCGACGGCCAAGTTCGTGCATGTGGCGGAGAAGTATGACGCCGAGGTGACTGTCACCAAGGATGGCGTCAGCGTCAACGGCAGTTCGATCATGGCGCTACTGACCTTTGGCGCGGCGCAAGGCTCCACCATTCTGATCGAGACGAAAGGCCCGGAGGCCGAGGAGGCGCTTGAGGCGCTGATCGGGTTGGTCGAGGCCGGTTTCCATGAGGAAGACGAGGGCGAAAGCGGCCCGTCATAGGGCTGGGCCAAGCGCTTTTCGGGCCGGCCGCCGGTCAGTTCGGCCCTTATGATATAAACTCATCTTTATGTCTTTATTGCGCGTGGCCTGCCTGGCGGGTATATCAAAAGCCACGTCGCGCCGCCGGGATGCGCCCGCGCGGCCATGAAACGCGAACAAAAACGGGTCAATATGCAAGATTACGCCATCAAGGATATTTCGCTGGCCGAGTATGGCCGCAAGGAAATCGACATTGCCGAGACCGAGATGCCCGGTCTGATGGCGCTGCGCGAGGAGTTCGGCGCGTCGCAGCCGCTCAAGGGCGCGCGGATTGCCGGTTCACTCCATATGACGATCCAGACCGCTGTCCTGATCGAGACGCTGACCGCGCTGGGCGCGCAGGTGCGCTGGGCATCATGCAACATCTTCTCCACCCAGGACCACGCCGCAGCGGCGATCGCGGCAAAGGGCAATCCGGTTTTCGCCGTCAAGGGCGAGAGCCTTGAAGAATATTGGGAATACGCCGACCAGATTTTCCATTTCGACGACGGCGCAAACCTGATCCTGGATGATGGCGGCGACGCAACGCTTTACATCATCATGGGCGCGCGCGTTGAGGCCGGTGAAACCAATTTGATCGCCCACCCGGAATCTGAAGAGGAAGAGGCGCTGTTTGCGCAGATCAGAAAGCGCATGAGTGAGACGCCGGGCTGGTTCACTCGCCAGCGCGACAAGCTCGTCGGTGTCAGCGAGGAGACGACCACCGGCGTCCACCGCCTGCACAAGTTCGTCGAGCAGGGGCTGCTGCCGTTCCCGGCGATCAACGTGAATGACAGCGTCACCAAGTCGAAGTTCGACAACAAGTACGGCTGCAAGGAGAGCCTTGTCGACGGCATCCGCCGCGCCACCGACACGATGATGGCCGGGAAAGTTGCCGTCGTTTGCGGCTACGGCGATGTCGGCAAGGGTTCGGCGCAAAGCCTGCGCGGCGCGGGCGCGCGCGTGAAGGTGACGGAAGTTGACCCCATCTGCGCGCTTCAGGCCAGCATGGATGGCTTCGAAGTGACGACGCTGGAGGATGCTGCGCCGGAAGCCGACATCTTCATTACCGCGACCGGCAACAAGGACGTTATCCGCATCGACCACATGCGCGAGATGAAGGACATGGCGATCGTCGGCAACATCGGTCACTTCGACAACGAGATCCAGGTGGCCGCGCTCAAGAACCACAAATGGACGAACATCAAGCCGCAGGTGGACATGATCGAGTTCCCCAGCGGCAAGCGGATGATCCTGCTCTCGGAAGGGCGGCTACTGAACCTCGGTAACGCCACCGGGCATCCAAGCTTCGTGATGTCGGCCAGCTTCACCAACCAGGTGCTGGCGCAGATCGAGCTTTGGACCAAGGGCGACGAATACGACAACAGGGTCTATGTGCTGCCGAAAAATCTCGACGAGAAGGTGGCCCGGCTGCACCTGGAGAAGATGGGCGTGAAGCTGACCGAACTGTCGCCTGAGCAGGCCGACTACATCGGCGTGACGCCCGAGGGCCCGTACAAACCCGACGCGTACCGGTATTGAGGACGGCGGGCGGCGGCCGGACGAAGCTGCCGCCCGGTCGCTCTCATGCCTGCGTTCAGCCCTGCACGACAACATTCACCGACTTGGGCGCGCCGGAGCTTGCGCCCTTGGCGTCGCGCACCTGAACGTCGAAACCGGCCTTGCCCATCGACGCGCCGTCGTGAACGAATGCGACTGAGCCGGCTTCCAGATCCGCTTGCGTGAAGTTGGTGATCGGCGTGTTCGGCGCCTTGGCGTGGGCAATGAACCCGCCATGCGCGTTGCTGACCGCGAATGTCAAATCCTTGGCATTGTCGTCCGGGTCAACCGCGTGGAGATCGATGAGGGTTATCCGGACCGCACGGCCTTTCTGAACGTGCAGCTCCAGGTCGCCCATGATTTCCGGTGGGACGTTGCGCAGCTTCGCGCTCAGTTCGCCGCCAAGATCCATCGCGATCTGCCCATATTGGACATCGCCATTCACATTGCCGGTGCTGCCGATCTTGATGAGCCTGTTCACATGGATATCGCCCTGAAGAACGCCCTGGATTTCGGCGTCGCCTGCGCGCAGCGTGCCGAAGACCTTGCCGCCTTCGCGCACCAGCACTCTTGAGGCCTGAAGGTCGCCCTCCACATAGCCGTAGACTTCAATGTAATCGCAGTTGGAAATCACGCCCTTGATGACGGTATCTTGCTGAATGACGGCTTGGCGGCTCTTGCTCACGTTATTGTCCCCCGGACTTTGTGCGCCGATTACGCGGTGACTTTCTGGCTCGGGCCGCGGACGGCGGCCGCGTGAGCGCCAGCTATAGCCAATGCGTGCCGCGTTGTCATCGGAATTGGCGAGATGCAAACGCAGCAAACATTTCATAGACAAGCGTTGAAAACATGCGTCAGTCGTGGAAGATACAACCTCACGTTGGGCTGTGGCTTTTACAGGCGCTACACTGCCGATGATTCGATGCGCGGAATGGCCGGGGCGATGGGCGTCTTGCGCCTCCTGGCAGCAGCCGGCTCCGCGATCACGGCGAGCAGCGACGCAACATGAAACTCATCAGGTCAATTTCCGGCAATGCTGTCAGGCTCTTAAGCAGCGGGGCCGCGATGTCGGCCGCGACGGCTATCCTGCCGGCGCCGGTTGCGGCATTCGAGTTTTTCAGTGTGTCGTCGCCCGCGGCTGGGCCCTGGATGGCGGCGACCGCCGCTGCGGCCGCAGCCGGCCTGGCGGTCGCGGTCATCGGGCTTGGCATCGCGTTGCGTCAGTGCTGGCGGATGCAGGACGATGCGTCTGCGAAAATCACGCGCCTCACGGCCGAACTCGGCGCGGCTCATGCGCTGCTGAACAGCGAGCGGCAGGCGGTGCTTCTGTGGTCGCACGAGGCGGAGCAGCCGCGGCTGGCAACCTACGCCCTGGACCCTGAGCTGGGCGTGCCGATGGAGATGCGCCGTCTCAGCCGGTTCGCCGCCTGGCTGGAACGCGAAAGCGCGCTGGCGCTGGAGCAAGGTTTTGCGCGGCTCAAGGAAACCGGCGCGGCGTTCAACTTGGTCCTGACCACCGGCACAGGAGCGAACATCGAGGCCGATGGCCGTCCTTCGGGACCCTATCTGGTCCTGCGCCTGCGCGCCTTGAGTGACCACGGCGAGGAACGGGCGCGGCTGGCAAACCGTTTGAAGGAGGCCGAGAATGATCTCTCCGCCTTCCGATCGCTCGTGCAGGCGCTGCCCATTCCGGCCTGGCTGCGCGATCGCGACGATCGCCTGACCTGGGTCAACCAGGCTTACGTGTCTGCGGTGGACGAGGCGAGCGCCCGCGATGTGATCGAGGGTCAGGTCGAGCTTCTGGAGTCGCGCCAGCGTCAGCGCATCGACAAGGCCCTGGAGGGCGGCAAGACCTTCCGCGAGCGGTTGCAAACCATCGTGGGCGGCGAGCGGCGCAGCTATGACACCGTTGCGCTGCCGGTCGGCGAGGCAAGCGGCGGCGTTGCGATCGACGTTGCGCCCCTGGAGAGCGCGCGCGGCGAGCTTGACCGGCAGATGGCAGCCCACGCCCGCACCCTCGACCGGGTGGCGACGGGCGTGGCGATCTTCGGCACGGACCGGCGGCTGAACTTCCATAACGAAGCCTTCGCCGCGCTCTGGCAGCTGCCGGCCAACTGGCTCGATCAACGCCCGACCTACGGCGAGGTGATGGACCGGCTGCGCGCGGATCGTCTGCTGCCTGAGCAGGTTGACTATCGCGGCTGGCGCGCCCGGCAGATGGCGGCTTTCGACAGCGCCGGCTCGGATGCTCTGCAGGAGGATTGGTGGCACCTGCCGGACGGAAGGGCGGTCCGCGTGGCGGCGGACCAGCGGCCGGACGGCGGCGTCACCTTCCTCTATGACGATGTGACCGAAAAGCTGGCGCTGGAAAGCCGCTACAACGCCCTGATCCGGGTGCAGCGCGAAACGCTGGATCATTTGCGCGAGGGTGTGGCCGTGTTCGCTTCGGACGGACGGCTGCGCCTGTTCAATCCCGCCTTCAGCGAGATCTGGGGGTTAGATGCGGCGTTTCTGGACGGCGCGCCGCATGTCGATGATCTCATGTCGGCCTGTGCTGGCCAGATCAATGATTCCGAGCCTTGGGAGCGAACCCGCGACGCTGTTGTGGATGTGCAGGACTCGCGTTCGGCTTTCGACGGGCAGATGACGCTGGAGGACGGCAAGGTGCTGGCCTACGCCGGCGTGCCGCTGCCTGACGGCGCGACGATGATGACCTATGTCGACATCACCGACAGCAAGCGGGTCGAGCGCGCGCTTATCGAGCGGAATGAGGCGCTGGAGGCCTCCGACCGGCTCAAGAACACCTTCATCTCGCATGTGTCCTATGAGCTGCGCACGCCCCTGACGAACATCATTGGCTTCAGCGAACTTCTCGGCCAGCCGCATGTGGGCGATCTGAACCCGCGCCAGCGCGAATATCTGGCCGACATCCGTACATCGAGCGAGGCGCTGCTGGCCATCATCAACGACCTCCTCGATCTGGCAACCATCGACGCCGGCGCGCTCGAGCTGAAGAAGCGCGAGGCCGATGTGCGCGAGATCATCCGCTCTGCCGAACTCGGTGTGCGCGAGCGGCTGGCGAACGAGAACATCGAACTCGATGTCGATATCGCGCCGGACGTCGACATGCTGGTGGCCGACGAAAAACGCGTGACGCAGATCCTCTACAATCTGCTCTCGAATGCCATCGGTTTTTCCGAGGCGGGCCGCACCATCGGGCTGAGCGCTTACCGCAAGGGCGACATGATCGCCTTTTCGGTGCAGGATACCGGCTGCGGCATCCCGGAGGACTATCAGGACAGCGTGTTCCAGCGCTTCGAGACCCGCCCGCAAGGCTCGCAGCACCGCGGTGCGGGACTTGGCCTGTCGCTGGTGAAAAGCCTTGTTGAGTTGCACAATGGGCAGATCGATTTGCGCTCCGCCCAGGGCGCCGGGACAACCGTTACGGTGCTGCTGCCAGAGGACGGTCAAGTGAAACAGCCCGACGCGCCCGAGGCGGAAGGCCGGCTTCAGCAGGCGCACTAGATCGAAAAGCTGTGGCCTGCGCCGCGGCGGTCAAAGTGTCGGCGCAGTCGCGATCCATCGTCCCGAAATATGACGATAGGGAAAGCAGGTTTTCAGGTGCAGCCGGAGACGCCGGGTGGGATAGCGCAAATCCGCTTGCCGGGCCTCTCGCTGGCGATGCTCGACGGGCTGGCGCGCGTGCTCGCGCCCTATCTGCGCAAGGGCGATATGATTGCGCTGTCCGGCGACCTCGGCGCAGGCAAGACGACCTTCGCGCGCTTTCTGATCGGTGCGATCGCGGGCGAGGATGTCGAGGTGGCGAGCCCGACATTCTCGCTGGTGCAGAGCTACGAGAGCGCGCGCGGTGAAATCCACCATTTCGACCTCTACCGGCTGGAAAGCCCGGAGGAGTTGGGCGAACTCGGCTTTGACGAGGCGCGCGAAGAGGGGATGGTGCTGGTTGAATGGCCGGAACGGCTGGGCGCGGCTCTGCCGGCAGACCGCCTGGACGTGGCGCTCGCCGAAAGCGCGGAAGCCGACAAGCGCGATGTGACGATCACCGGCTCCGGCGGCTGGGCTCCGCGGCTTGAGCGGTTCCGCGCGGCAACCGATTTTCTCAACAGCGCGGGTTGGAGCGGGGCCTCCGCGAGCTTTCTCGCAGGCGATGCGTCGGTGCGCTCTTATGTGCGTCTGCGGCTCGGCGACAAGCGCGCGGTGCTGATGGACTGGGAACGTCAGCCCGACGGCCCGCCGCTCGCGGACGGTCTGCCCTACAGCCGGATTGCGCACCTCGCCGAGGATGTTGGCCCATTCATCGCGGTCGCGGGCGCGTTGCGCGCAGCCGGGCTGCCTGCGCCCGAGATCTTTGCGCAGGATACCAAGCGCGGTTTCCTGCTGATCGAGGATTTCGGCGACTTCGTGCTTGGCAAGCTTGTTGAGCGCAGCGGCGAGGTTGCCACGCTCTATCGCCCCGCGGTCGATCTGCTGCTGCGCCTGAGGCGGACGTCGATCCCGCGCGAGCTGCCGGTGGAGGGTGATCGCGTCCATACGCTGCCGGATTACGACAAGCGCGCGCTCCACGCGGAGACGGCGCTGTTGCTCGACTGGTTCTTGCCTTTCATGAGCGATGCGAATGTGGATCAGGCCGCGCGTGGTGAGTTCGCCGCACTGTGGGAGGCGCAGTTCGACTGGCTGGACGGTCAGGAAACGGGGCTGGTGCTGCGGGACTTTCACTCCCCCAATTTGCTGGCGCTGATGCCGGGTGATCCGCGCGGGCCGCTCGGCGTCATCGACTTTCAGGACGCGGTGATCGGCCACCCGGCCTATGATCTTGTGTCGCTGCTGCAGGATGCGCGGTTGACCGTTCCGCCGGATGTCGAGGCGGCGCTGTTTGCGCATTACTGCACGCAGGCTGAGCGTGATGGCGATTTTGACGCTGACGCCTTCGCGCGCGCTTATGCGCTTTTGGGCGCGCAGCGCAACACAAAGATCCTCGGTATTTTTACCCGGCTGGCGCTGCGCGATGGCAAGCAGGCCTACCTTGAGCATCTGGGCCGCGTGCGGGCCTATCTTGAGCGTGACTTGCAGCATCCAGCGCTTGCGCCCTTGCGCGCGTGGTATGCGCGGCATATTCCGGGGCGAACAGATGCGCAGGTGATCGTGTCTGCCAGCGCGGGGCATTGAGATGGGGCGGTGATGATCGACACGGCGATGGTGCTGGCAGCAGGTTACGGCAAGCGGATGCGCCCGCTGACCGAGACAATGCCGAAGCCGATGGTGCGCCTTGCCGGGCGGCCGCTGATCGATCATGTGCTCGACCGGCTGGGGGAGGCCGGGGTGCGGCAGGCGGTGGTGAATGTGCATTATCTCCCTGATGTGCTGGAGGCGCATCTGCGCGAGCGCGCAGGGCCGCCTGAGATCGCGATCGCGGATGAGCGCAGCGCGCTGCTAGACACCGGTGGCGGCGTGAAAAAGGCGCTGGACCGGCTGGGCGGCGATGGCTTCTTCATTCACAATTCCGACTCGGTCTGGATTGAGGAGGGCGAACCGAATCTCGCGCGTCTGGCAAAGATGTGGGCGCCGGAGCGCATGGATGCGCTGCTGCTGCTGGCTAGTGCGCAGGGCAGCCTGGGCTACGCTGGCCGGGGCGATTTCGCGCTGGGCGAGGATGGGCGGCTGACGCGCCGCGCGCCGGACGAGACCACGCCTTACGTGTTCGCGGGCGTGTCCATCGCGCATCCACGCCTGTTTGACGGCAGCCCGGAGGGCGCGTTCTCGCTCAACCCGCTGTGGGACCGCGCCATCGCGTGCGGCCGGGTGTTCGGGGTGAGGCTCAAGGGCGAATGGATGCACATCGGCACGCCGGAGGCGCGAGAGGCCGCCGAGCAACGCCTGCGCGACAAGGCCGCCTGAGGGCGATGGGCGATACGCATCCTGCGCTGTTCACAATCCCGCCTGAACGGCCGTTTCTGGCCGATCTTGCCCGCGCGATCCTGAGCGGCGGCCTGCCGCGCGTGGGCGGCCAAGCCCCCGGGCCGCTGGAACTGGCCGACGCCACTATCTACCTGCCGACGCGCCGGGCCTGCGCGGGCTTGCGCGATGCGCTGCTGGCCGAAGCGCCGGGTGGCGCGCTGCTCCTGCCGCGCATCCGGCCGCTGGGCGCGGTGGATGAGCTTGCCCCTCCCGCCGATGAGGATACTGCGCCCGGCATCCCGGCGGCCGTGCCGGAGATGGAGCGCTGGCTGACGCTCACCGCCCTGGTGCAGCGCTGGTCACGCGCAACATCCGCATCATCTGAGCAGCCGGGCTATTCAGCGGTCTCCGCTGCTGCGGCGGGCGAGATGGCGCTGGAACTGATGGCGCTGCTGGATACGGCGCAACTTGAAAGCGTCGATCTGGGGCGCATTGACGAGCTTGTGCCCGCGGAAATGGCCGAGCATTGGCAGCGCACCTCGCGGTTCCTGAGCATCATAACGCGGCAATGGCCGGAGCATCTGCGCGAGCGCGGGCTGCTCGACCCGGTGGCGCGGCGCAACCTGCTGCTAGTGCACGAGGCCAAGCAGATGGCCGCGAACCCGGATAAGCCGGTGATTATCGCAGGCTCGACAGGCAGCGTGCCCGCCACCGCCGCGCTGATGAAAACGGTCATGGACTTGCCAGCCGGGACGATCGTGCTTCCCGGGCTGGATCAGTCGCTGGACGCGGAAAGCTGGGCCGCGCTGGCGCAGTGCCCGCAGCATCCGCAGGCCGGGCTGGCGCGGCTTCTGGACGCCTTGGGCGTCGCGCGCGAAGATGTCGGCGTGCTGGCGGGCGCGCGCGAGACGCCGCGCACCCGTCTCGTGTCCGAGATCATGCGCCCGGCGGAGACGGCCGAGAAATGGCCGGACTTTCTGGCGCGCGCGGACCGCGCCGCGCTGGCCCGTGCGCTTGAGGGCATCAGTCTGCTCGAAGCGCCCGATCAGCGCCACGAGGCCGAGGCGATCGCGCTGATGATGCGCGAGACGGTCGAAACGCCGGGCAGGACCGCCGCGCTGGTAACCCCTGACCGCACACTGGCCCGGCGGGTGCGCGCTGCGTTGCAGACCTGGCGGCTCGACGTGGCCGATAGCGCGGGCGAGCCGCTTGGCGCGACGCTGGTGGGGCGCTTCATGGCGCTGATCGCGCGGGTCGCGGTCGAGGCGGATGCGGTGACGCTGCTGGCGCTATTGAAGCATCCGTTCCTGCGTCTGGGCTGGCCGGCGGAAGAGGCGCGCCGGCGCGTAGCGGCGCTTGAGGTGGACGCGCTGCGCCAGCCCTGTTTTGCCGGCGGGCTTGACGGTTTGCGCCCGGCGCTTGAGCGGATCGGGAATGCCGAAGGCGCGGTGGAGCTTGTTGACCGGCTGGAGGCGGCCTTCGCGCCGCTGACGGCGCTGACCGGGCAGGCGGCCCCGGAAGACTACGCGCAGGCGCACCGGGCGGTGGCCGAGGCGCTCGCCGAAGGGCCGGATGCGTCCGCGCTCTGGGCCGATGCGGCTGGCGCGGCGCTTGCCGACCTGCTCGACGGCTTGGCGCGCGGCGCGCCGGGCGGCATCGCGCCGGAGATCGCGCCACCGGACTATCCGGGCTTTTTTGCGGGCCTCGCCCGGCGCAAGGCAGTCCATATGGACGCGAGCACCCATCCGCGTTTGTTCATCTGGGGACCGCTGGAAGCGCGCCTGCAGCACGCCGACCGGCTGATCCTCGGCGGGCTGAACGAAGGCGTCTGGCCGCGCGCCGCGCAAGCCGGCCCCTGGCTGAACCGGCAGATGCGCGCCGCGCTGGGCCTGCCGGAGCCGGAGCGGCAGACGGGGCTTTCCGCGCATGACTTCGCCCAAGGGCTGGCGTCGCCGGAGGTGGTGCTCACGCGCGCGCTGAAGGCCGACGGTGCGCCGAGCGTGCCGAGCCGTTGGGTCTCGCGGCTGCGCCTGCTGGCGGATGCGCTTGGGCTCGGTATGCAGCTTGCGCCCAAGCAGCCCTGGCTCGACTGGGCTGCTGCGCGGTCGGCTGGCGTGCCGGAGACGCCGCCCGGTCCGCCCGCGCCGCGCCCTCCGCTCGCTGCGCGCCCGCGCCGGATGAGCGTGTCGGATGTCGAGCGCTGGATCGCCAACCCGTATGCGATCTATGCCAGGCACATCCTCGGGCTGGAGCCGATGCCGGTCCTCGCCGGGGGACCGGACGAGCGCCTTCGCGGGCAGATCATCCACGCCGCGCTCGGGCGCTTCGCGGATCGGTTCCCGGCCGATTTGCCGGACGACATCGCGGACGAGTTGATGGCGATTGCAGACGCGCTGATGGCCGAATGGGGGGCGTTCCCCCATGTGCGCGCATTCTGGCGGCCACGCTTCGCGCGTTTCGCGGACTGGTTCGCGGATACTGAGCCTGAGCGGCGAGCGGGCGTTCGCCGGTCCCTGAGCGAGGCGCCGGGGCGTCTGATGCTCGATGCGCCCGGGGGCGGCTTCGAACTGACGGCGCGCGCCGACCGGATCGACCTGCGCGAGGACGGATCAGCCGTGATTTACGACTATAAGACCGGCAGCGTAGAGGCGCGCCGTCGCGCCGCCGAGCGTCTGCAATCGCCGCAGCTTCCGCTGGAGGGGCTGATCGCGGTTGCGGGCGGCTTCGAGTTGCCCACGAACGAAGCGCCCGCGCTCGCGCGGCTGGCCTACATCTCCGCGTCCGGCGGGCGCGATGCGGGCGATGAAAAGGCGCTGAAAGATCCGCAGGCGCTGGCCGAGGCCGCGCTGGAGAAGCTTGCGGCGCTGATTGCGCGCTTCGACGATCCGGCCACGCCTTACACGGCGATGCAGCGCCCGGCCTTTAAGGCGCTGTGGGAGTATGATCCTTATGCGCATCTGGCGCGCATCGCCGAGTGGCGCGGCGGGGAGGGCGAATGAGCGAAGCCTTGCGCCGCACCGAGGCCCTGCAGGCCCGCGCCGCTGACCCGGCCGTGAGCGCATGGGTGCGGGCGAATGCGGGGACCGGCAAAACGCATGTGCTCGTCCAGCGCGTGCTGCGCCTGCTGCTGGCCGGGGCCGCGCCCGAAGGGATCGTTTGCCTCACCTTTACGAAGGCGGCTGCGGCCGAGATGGCGGGCCGGCTGACGCGCGCGCTGGGCGAATGGGCGGTGGCCGCGCCGGATGCTCTCGATGCGCGGCTGGCGAAGCTGCTGGACCGTGCGCCAACGCCGGAGGAGACGGTGCGCGCGCGGCGGCTGTTCGCCCATGTCCTCGACACGCCGGGCGGCCTGCGGATCCAGACGATCCATGCGTTTTGCGAGCGCATCCTGCGCCAATTCCCACTGGAGGCGGGCGTCGCGCCCGGTTTCTCGGTGCTGGCGGAGGCGGATTCGCGCGGGCGAATGCGCGCGGCGATGACGGCAGCGCTGGAGGAAGCGGCGGGCGCGGCGGACAGCCCGCTCGGGCGCGCGCTGGAGACGGTCGCCGGGCTGGCGCGGGAGGATGATGTCGAGGCGCTGCTGGGCGCGGTGCTGCGCGAGCGGGTGGCCCTGCGACAGATGATGCGGGCGGCCGAGGGCGGGCCGCTGGAGGCGCTGATCGGCGAGGCGCTGGACGCGCCGCCGGGGGTCGATCTGGCGATGATCCGCCAGGCGCAGTCCGAGGTGTTGAGCGATGCCCAGCTGGCGGGGCTGATTGCGGTGCTCGCCGAAGGCAGCAAGACCGACGCCAAGCTGTCCCGCCAACTCGGCGAGGCGGCAAACGCGCACAGCCAAACCACACGCGTTGCAGCGTTCCGCGCGGCCCTCATGACGCAGGCGGGGCAGCCGAAAAAAGATCGCGGCTTTCCGGGCAAGGCGGTGCTTGAAGCCGCCCCCGAGGCAGCCGAGGATTTGCGCGCGGCGCGAGATGCCTTCGGCGAACTGGATGAAATCCGCATCGCGCTGGAAACCGCGCAGGCGAGCGCGGCATTGTTTACACTCGCGGATGCGGTCATCCAGCGCTACGAGACCGGGAAGCAGGCCGATGGCGCGCTCGATTATGACGACCTGATCGACCGGACGGTGTCGCTGCTCCAGAACGGCTCTGCCTGGGTGCTCTACCGGCTCGACGGCGGGATCGACCACCTGCTGATTGACGAGGCGCAGGACAACTCGCGCGCGCAGTGGCGCGTCGCCGAATTGCTGTCGGAGGAATTCTTCGCTGGCGAGGGCGCGCGCGAGGCCGGCCGTTCGCTCTTCGCGGTGGGCGACGAGAAGCAGTCGATCTACGGCTTCCAAGGGGCCGCGCCGGAGCATTTCGCGGTGCTGGGAGAGGCGTTCCGCCGCCGGGCCGAAGGCGCGCGCCACGCCTGGCAGGATGTGCCGCTGACCCGCTCGTTCCGCACGGTCGCGCCGGTGCTGCAGGCAGTCGATCTGGTCTTCGGCGGCGAAAGCGGGCTGGGCGCGCGGATCGGGGCGAGCGCTCAAGTCGCCCATGAGGTGCACCGCGACGCCGATGCCGGGCTGGTCGAGGTCTGGCCGACGATCAAGCCGCCCGAACGCGCGGAGACCGATGCGTTTGCGCCGCTGGACGAGCCGATGGCCGGCGCAGAAGCAGTGGACCGGCTGGGCGCGCGGATCGCGGAGCGGATCAAGGCGTGGCTCGACGATGGCGAATGGCTGCCGTCGGCGGGCCGCCCGCTCCGCGCGGGCGACATTCTCATCCTCGTGCGCAAGCGCCAGCCCTTCGCCGCGCCGATGATCGACGCCCTGAAAAGCCGGGGCATTCCGGTGGCCGGGGCGGACCGGATGCGCCTGACCGAGCAGCTCGCGATCATGGACCTGATGGCGCTGGGCGATGCGCTGCTGTTGCCGGGCGATGATCTCTCGCTCGCGGCAGTGCTGAAAAGCCCGTTGATCGGGCTTTCGGAGGATGACCTGTTCACGCTGGCGCATGGTCGCGAGGGCAGCCTGTGGGAAGCGTTGGAGGAGGCGGCGGGGGATGCGCCGCGCTTTGCCGCGGCTGAGGCGCTGTTGGCGCGCTGGCGCGACGAGGCGCTCACTCAGCGCCCGTTCGAGTTCTATGCGGGCGTGCTGGACCGCGACGGCGCGCGCGCACGGCTGCTCGCCCGGCTCGGGCCGGAGGCGGCGGACGCGATCGACGAATTCCTGAACCTGGCGCTCGCCCACGAGGAGACCGGCCCGGCGAGCCTGCAGGGCTTTCTCGCGTGGCTGCGCGAAGCGGGCAGCGAGGTGCGCCGCGACATGGAGCAGGGCGCGGACCAGGTGCGCGTGATGACGGTGCACGGGGCTAAGGGCCTGGAAGCGCCGATCGTGTTTCTGCCCGACACCTGCACCATGAGCGCGCGCGGCGGCGGGCCGGTGATGCGCGTGCCGCGCGATGCACCGCCGGAGTTCGCTGACTGTCTCGTCTGGGCGACTGGCGAGGCGAAGCGCCTTCCGGCCGTCGAGCAGGTGCGCGCGGCGCAAAAGGCGGCGGATGAGGCGGAGAGCTACCGGCTGCTCTATGTGGCGATGACTCGGGCGCGCGACCGGCTGTATGTGACTGGGTTCGAGAGCCGGAAGCAGCCGGGGCGGGATGCTGGCTGCTGGTACGATGTCGTGCGCGACGCGCTCGACGGCGTGGCAGAAGCCGTAATGGGCGGGGACGGCGAGACGGTCCTGCGCCTAGAAAAACCCGCCGTGGCGGTCGCGGCAGCGGCGGGGTCAGAGCCGGCGCGAGCTTCCGAGGTCCAACAGCCCGCCTGGCTGTCCTCCACCGCGCCCACCGAGGCGTCTGCGGCGGCGCTGCAGCCCTCGGCCAAGGAACAGCTATCGCAAGCCCCGCGCTCGGATCGTCCGGCGCAGGCCGCGCGCCTTCGCGGCGAACTGATCCATCTCCTGCTTGAGCGGCTGCCGGAATTGCGGCCCGAAAATCGTCGGGCCGAAGCGGAACGGCTCGTCGCGCAGCAGACCGCGAGCGACGATTCGGAGGTGGACGACGCCACGCGCAGCGACGCCGTGGAGACGGCGCTCGGCATTCTCGCGTCACCCGACTTCGCGCAGCTGTTTGGCCCCGGCTCGCGCGCTGAAGTGCCCATCGCCGCGCAATTCGATACCCCAGCCGGACCCGCGCGCCTCTCGGGGCGTATCGACCGTCTGGTCGTGCGCGGCGATGACGTTCTTGTGATCGACTACAAGACAGACGCGCGGGTGCCCGCTTCGCCCGCCGATGCGCCGCCAGGCTACATCGCCCAGCTTCACGCTTATTGCCGTGCGCTCGCGGCTGTATTCCCTGATAAACGCCTCCACGCGTTCATTCTGTGGACAGACGCGCCCGCGCTCATGGAAATTCCGCTGGACGCGGGAGGCCGCGGGGGTGAGGCTTGACGCATCGTTCCCCCGGGCTTAGCTGACGAACTGAGATGACACAAACGGCCGCACCGCGGCACAGCAGAAAGGTCGAAAATGGCGACGGCAAAAGTCTCCGACGAAACATTCCATCAGGAAGTGCTTCAGTCTTCGACGCCCGTGATTGTTGATTTCTGGGCGGAGTGGTGCGGCCCGTGCAAGACGATCGCGCCTGTCCTGGAAGAATTGGCCGAGGAATACGGCGACAAGATCAAGGTCGTAAAGATGAACGTCGACGAAAACCCGAAGACGCCGATGGAATACGGAATTCGCGGCATCCCAACCCTGATCATGTTCAAGAATGGCGAGGTCGCTGATCAGCAGGTCGGCGCGCACCCCAAAACTACGCTCAAGGCCTGGATCGACAAGCAGGTCTGAGCGCCGTGACGATTTGCTGAAGCCCCGCCTTTGCGCGGGGCTTTCTCATGGGAGACCGCTGGCTGCTGGGAAAGGCCTCCTCATTGGAAGAGGCTTGGGCCGAGCATGAGCGCAGCTAGTCCGATCGGCACAGCATAGGGCATCTTGCCCGCCCGCGCCCAGGCGAGCGGCTTCGCGATGGCCGCATGATTTTCCAGCGCCGGATTGAAGATCAAAAGCTTCTTCAGCCCCACCAGCGCGACCGCCGTCGCTCCGCCCAGCAGCGTCGTCAGCAGCACGAACGGCCCCAGTGCGCCCGGCCCCATCCAGAGCGCTAGGGCTGCCAGAAACTTGGCATCGCCCCCGCCAAACACGCCCGCCACGAACAGCCCGAACCCCGCGGCGAGCATGGCTGCGCCAACAAGCAGATGCATTGGAAAACCGCTCACGCCCTGATAGAGGCTGTACAGCAGGAACAGCCCCGCGATACCCAGCGGCACCCAGTTGGGCACGCGCAGATCGCGCAGGTCCGTGATCATGCCGCAGCTGATAAGGAAGATGAAAGCGCCCTGGATGATAAGCTCAGGCCATTCTGTCATGATCCCCTCTGTCGAGAGAGCCGAATGCTTGACGCAAGGCGCCGGTCAGACATTAGATGGCGCGCCGTTACCATCCCCCAAACATCACATATGAGCCGAGAGAAAGACGGGATGACGAAACCGGGTACGCCTTTGCGCGCCATGATGGACCGGCAGGCCCAGGACGGCTGGGTGGCGTGGATCGGGCTGAGGCCGGCGCGCAAGGCCGAGATCGAGGCGGTCGAGTCAGTTGAGGTTACGCAGGACGGGCTGGCCGGCGATCACTGGCGGCGGGGCGGCCCGCGCGCGGTCACGCTCATTCAATGGGAGCATTTGCCCGTCATCGGGGCGTTTCTGGGGCGCGAGGCGCCGGCCCCAGAGCTCTTGCGTCGGAACATCGCGATCGCCGGGATCAACCTGATGGGGCTACGGCGGCGGACATTTCGTATCGGTGATGTCGTGCTGCGCGGGACGGGCATCTGCGCGCCGTGCAGCCGGATGGAGCAGAACCTTGGGCCTGGCGGCTATTCAGCGGTGCGCCATCACGGCGGCATCGGCGCGGAGGTGCTCACGCCAGGGCGTATCCGGATCGGCGATGCGGTCTGCCTCGCGGAGGATCAGAGCGAGACGGGCCAAAGCTGATCGTTGAAGATCAGATATTGCCGCCAGTGTGCGCCGAGCAGGTCCGCCCATGGGTCGCCGCGCGTGACCTGTAGTCCGCCGGTAAACGCGCCGAACGCCGGCATGATGAGCAGCCCGTCACTCGCAACGAAACACGGCCCGGCGACCTTGTGGCCCTTCAGCCGGAATTTCAACTTGGGGTGATAGTGGCCGATGATCTGCGCGCCCGCCGCGGCGACCGCCTGATGGGCGAGCGTCAGCCCGGCGATGTCGAGGTGCGCAGCGCTGCGGCCGGTCAGCCCGTCGGGCGGTTCCGGGTCGTGATTGCCGCTGACCCAGACCCAGTCCGCGACCCCTTCTGCGAGCGCAGCCAGCGCGGCGCGATCCTCGGGCGAGAGCCGTTCGCGTGCGCGCCGGTCATGAAAACTGTCGCCGAGGCAGACGATACGCTTGGGGGAGTAGGCTGCGGCGACATCGGCCAGCCGGGCAAGCGTCTCGCGCGTGTCGCAGACCGGCACGGGCACCCCGCGCGCGGCGAAGTACGACCCTTTTTCCAGATGCAGGTCGGAGACGATCAGCGTGTCGGCATCAGGCAGGTAAGCCGCGCCACGCGCATCCAGCACCAGAGGTGCGCCGGAGAATGTGATCTCGATCCGCGCGCGCTCGCTCTGCGCTTCAGCCGGCTGCGGCACGCGCATCCTCCATCATCCGCTCTGCCTCATCGTGCAGCGCGCCTTGCGCCAACAGCGCCTCGATCCCGCTGCCGCGCACCTGTTCCGCGCGCACCTGCATCAGCATCGGGATTGCGAGCGGGGAAGCGCGGCGTAAGCTGACGAACTGCCAGTTGCGATGAACGCGGCCCAGCATCCGCGACAGCCGCTTGAGATCGAGCAGTTCGCGCTCCGCCTCGCGGCGCGTGACGCTCAGCAGCACATGGTCGGGCTCGTGCCGGCGCAGCGTGTCATAGATCAGGTCGGTGCTGAACGTCACCTGCTTCATGGTCTTGCGCTCGCCCGCGTAGTTCTGCTCGGTCAGCCCGGCGACGGTCGCCACCTGCCGGAAGGCGCGCTTGAGCATCGGCGATTCCGCGATCCATTCCTCAAGCTCGTCGCCGAGAATATCGGGCGCGAGCAGGCTGTCGATATGCGCATCCGCCACTGTGGACAGATTGGTGACAGTCAGGCCGTAATCGGTGATGACGAAGCTCATCGGCTTGAGGCCCATGCGTTCCATGCGCCGGGTGATGAGCATTCCGAGCGTCTGGTTCGCCTTGCGCCCCTCGAAGGTGTAGAAGACCGTGTAGCGCAGCCGCCCGCGCCCGAAATGCTCAATCAGCATGGCGTTCTCGCCGGGCAGGCGGGAGACCTGGGCCTGCAGCGCGAGCCAATCCTGCGCGCTCTCGGGCAGCGCCGTCCACGCTTCCGGCCGCGCGAACAGCGCGCGCACCCGCTCTGCCAGATAGGTCGAAAGCGGCATCTGCCCGCCGACATACGCCGGGACCTTCGGCTCGCCGCCCTTGGCGGCCCGGGCCTCCAGCGTCATGTCCCGCACGCGCTCGAAGGCGAGTACCTCGCCTGCGAACAGGAAGGTGTCGCCCGGCGTCAGCCCTTGCGCGAAATACTCCTCGACTTCGCCGAGCACGCGCCCGGCGCGCGGGCCGAACATCTTTTTCACGCGCAGGCGGCTGGCCTCGACGATCGTGCCGATGTTCTGGCGGTGGCGGCGGGCGACGCTTTGGTGGCTCAGCCGGTAAAGCCCGTCCTGCCCACACTCAAGCCGCCGGTAGCGCTCGTAATTGCTCAGCACCGACCCGCCATCGACGGCAAAACGGAACAGCGCGTCGAACTCCGCGCGGGGCATTGCGGCGTAAGGCGCGGCGCGCGTCACCTCCGCATAAAGCGCTTCGGGGCACACCGGCCCGGCGCAGGCGCAGTTGAGGATGTACTGGATGACCGTGTCGCGCGTGGCGGTCCAGTCGTCCACGCCGTCGAGCACGCCGTTTTCAATCGCTTGAATTGCCGCGAGGCATTCCAGCGTCTCGAAACGGTTGGTCGGCACCAACAGCGCGCGGCTCGGCTCGTCCAGCCGGTGGTTGGCGCGCCCGATCCGCTGCAGGAGGCGGCTGACGCCTTTGGGCGCGCCGACCTGCACGACCAGATCGACATCGCCCCAGTCGATGCCCAGCTCCAGCGCGGAGGTGGCGACGACCGCGCGAAGAGAGCCATCGGCCATCATGCTTTCGGTCTTGCGCCGCTGTTCCTTGTCGAGGCTGCCGTGATAGACCGTGATCGGCAGGGCGTCCTCGTTGGCCTGCCACAGCCATTGCAGCATCAGCTCGGCCTGCGCGCGGGTGTTGACGAACAGGATCGAGGTGCGCGCCGTCCGCACCGCCTGATAAATCTCCGGGATCGCATAGCGCGCCATGAATCCGCCATAGGGCAGGGGCGTTTCGGTGCGCAGCATCTCGATCTGCGGGCGCGGCGCTTCCCTCGCGATGTGCACGCTCGCGGGCGCGTCCGCGCTGCCGAGCCATGCGGCCAGCGCGTCCGGGTCGGCAACCGTGGCGGACAGGCCGAAGCGGATGTGATCCGGCGCAAGGCTCCTGAGCCGGGCGAGCGCGAGGGAGGTGAAGTCGCCGCGCTTCGTGGCGGCGAAGCTGTGCGCCTCATCGACAACGACCGCGCGCACGCGCCCGAAAATGCGCGGCGCGTCGGTATAGGACAGCATCAGCATCAGCGATTCCGGCGTCGTCAGCAGGATGTCCGGCGGGCTTCGGCGTTGGCGCTGGCGTTTCGCGCCGGGTGTGTCGCCCGTGCGGCTTTCCGTGCGCACGTTCAGCGCCATCTCCTCGATGGGCCGGGTCAGGTTGCGCGCGATGTCGTTGGTAAGCGCCTTGAGCGGCGATATATAAAGGGTGTGCAGCCGCCCATCGCCGTTCTCGTGAATGTCGATGAGCGAGGGCAGCAGCCCGGCGAGCGTCTTGCCGCCGCCCGTCGGTGCAATCAGCAGGGTTGAGCGGCGCTCGCGAAAGGCGCTGATGAGCGCGCGCTGATGCTCATGCAGCCGCCAGCCGCGCAACGTGAACCAGTCCGCGACGTAAGCCGGTATGTGTGGGGTGCCGGTCATCCAAACAGCCGATAAAGAATTTGCAGAAACGTCAATCACATCCCAGTGCCTGGATGGAAGTCCGGCTCGAAGGGCTGTTCTGCCGGCCCGGCGGGTTCTACATCGACCCCATCCGCCCGGTGAAGCATGCGCTCATTACGCACGGCCACGCCGATCATGCGCGCGCCGGGCACCAGTGCGTCATGGCGACGCCGCAGACGCTGGCGATCATGGGCGCGCGCAACGGTCCGGACTTTGCCGAGCACCAGATCCCGATGCCTTATGGCGAGATTACGGGGACCGGAGGGGTCGGGATCAGCTTTCACCCGGCGGGGCATATCCTTGGCAGCGCGCAAATCCTGCTGGAATATGGCGGCGCGCGGCTGGTCATCTCCGGCGACTACAAGCGCGAGCGCGACCCGACCTGCGCGCCTTTCGAGGTGGTGCCGTGCGACGTGTTCGTGACCGAGGCGACCTTCGGCCTGCCGGTGTTCCGCTCGCCGCCGGTCGAGGGCGAGATCGAAAAGCTGCTGACATCGCTGCGGCTGTTCCCGCAGCGGTGCCACGCCGTTGGGGTGTATGCGCTCGGCAAGTGCCAGCGGCTGATCCGGGCGCTGCGCGACGCGGGCTATGACCGGCCGATCTACCTGCACGGCGCGCTCGTGAAGCTGTGCCAATTGTACGAAGAGCACGGCGTTGCGCTTGGCGAACTGGTTCGAGTCTCGGAAGTCGACCGCAGCGCGCTGGCTGGCGAGATTGTGCTGTGTCCGCCCGGATCGCTCGCGGATCGCTGGTCGCGGCGGCTGCCGAACGTGCTGCCGGTCATGGCCTCGGGCTGGATGCAGGTGCGCGCGCGGGCCAAACAGCGCCGGGTGGAGTTGCCGTTGATCATCTCCGATCACGCCGACTGGGACGATCTGGTCCGCACGATCCGTGATGTCGGCGCGGAGGAGATCTGGGTCACGCATGGCCGCGAGGACGCGCTGGTCCATCAGGCGCAGGCGATGGGTCTGAAGGCGCGGGCGCTCTCGCTCATCGGCTACGAGGAGGACGATGCGGACTGAGTGCGTTCCGAAAAAGCCTGTCCCGGACCCGATCCGGGATCAGAACCGGTTTTCGGACAAAACGCGCGAAACGGAAAAAAGCCATGCATGAGTTTTCGGCGCTGCTTGAGCGGCTTTATTTTACTTACGCGAACACCGACAAGGCGGCGGTCCTGCGCGACTATCTGGCGCGCACGCCCGATCCGGACCGGGGCTGGGCAGTCGCGGCCATCGCCGGGGAACTGCGCTTCGACCTGTTCAAGAGCGCGCTGGTGCGCGACATGATCAAGGCGCGCGTCGATCCAGTCTTGTTCGATCTCTCCTACGACTATGTCGGCGAACTGTCCGAGACGGTCGCGCATCTGTGGCCGGTGAGCGAGAACGCCAGGCGGATCAACCGCTTGCCGCCGCTGCATGAGGTCGTGGAGAACTTTTCGACGCTGCCGAAGGGCGAGATCGCCGATTATCTCGCCCATCTGCTTGACAACGCTAGGGCGCAGGAGCGGTGGGGGCTCATCAAGCTCGGCACGCGCGGCTTGCGCATTGGCATGTCGGCTAGGTTCTTGAAGCGGTGCCTGGCGGATTATGGCGGTGTCGATGTCAGCGAGATCGAGGAGGTCTGGCACGCGCTGCCGCCGCCCTATGAGCCGCTGTTCGCCTGGTTGGAGGGGAAAGCGGAAAAACCGCGCACCGGCGATGCGGTTGTGTTTCACCCGGTGATGCTGTCCCACCCCATCGAGGACGACGAACTCGACAGCATTACGCCGGACGCGTTTCAAGCGGAATGGAAATATGACGGCGTTCGCGTGCAGGTAGTGAGCACGCCCGAAGGCCGCGCTCTGTTCTCCCGCACCGGCGACGACATGAGCGCGGCGTTTCCCGATGTTGTCGCGCGCATGGATTTCATCGGCGTGTTCGATGGCGAACTGCTGGTGCTGAAGGACGGGGCGCTTGGCACCTTCAACGACCTGCAGAAGCGGCTGAACCGCAAGCGGCCAGACAAGAAGCTGATGGCCGAATTGCCCGGCCACTTGATCCTGTATGATCTGCTCAAGCTGGAGGGCGAGGACTTGCGCGCGCTGCCGCTCGATCATCGCCGCGCGCGGCTTGAGGACTGGTTCGCGGCGCACGAGCCCGTGGGCATGTCGCTGTCGGACCGGCTCGAATTCGGTTCGCCCGAGGAGCTTCTGGGCCTTCGCGCGCGCGTCAGCGAGGGCAGTGAAGCGGACCTGGCCACGGTCGAAGGGCTGATGCTCAAGCGCCGCGACACGTCTTACATCCCTGGCCGGCCCAAGGGCGCGTGGTACAAGTGGAAGCGCGATCCGCTGCTGGTCGACGCCGTCTTGATGTATGCGCAGCGCGGCCACGGCAAGCGTTCATCCTTCTATTCGGACTACACCTTTGGCGTCTGGCAGGGCAGTGAACTGCTGCCCGTTGGCAAAGCCTATTTCGGCTTCACGGATGAGGAGCTGAAGGAATTGGACAAATGGGTCCGCAACCACACGACCGGCCGGTTCGGGCCGGTGCGCGAAGTGGAAAAGGCGCTGGTGTTCGAGGTCGCCTTCGATTCGATCCACCCGTCCACGCGGCACAAATGCGGGCTGGCGATGCGTTTCCCGCGCATCAACCGCATCCGCTGGGACAAACCAGCCGCCGAAGCCGACCGGCTCGACACGCTGGCGGCGCTGGTGCGCTCCGAAAACCCCGAAAATCCAATTAAAGCGCGTTGACACACGCCAGGTCCTCCATCATATTGCGGTTCACCGGCGAAGGATGGCGCAGCGGCTTCCACAGCCTGATCCCGGCGGTTGTTTTTATCTCTGTCTTCTCCGATTTGCGCGCGGTGAGGATGTTTGCCTCAGTCAGGCTCGCGTTCAAAAGATGTGTCGTGACTGCCTGTCGCATCGGAAGAAGGTACTATTCTCTTGACGACATTTGAGCACCTTGGGCTTTCCAAGGCTCTCTGCGACGTGTTGGCTGGACTAGATTACAGTCAACCCACTCCCATCCAACAACAAGCCATTCCGCCATTGCTACGCGGCAAGGATGTCCTGGCGCTGGCGCAAACCGGCACGGGAAAGACGGCTGCGTTTACACTGCCCATTCTTGAGCGGCTTGGCCAAGACACCCGTCCGCCGCTGCCCGGCCAGCCAAAGGCGCTGATCCTCGCGCCGACGCGCGAACTCGCCCAGCAGATCGCTGAAAGCCTGCGCAGTTACGGGCGCAAGCTCCGGCTGCGCCATGGCATCGTCGTCGGGGGCGTAGCGGCGCGGCCGCAGATCAAGGCCCTTCGCGACGGCGTCGATGTGCTGGTCGCCACCACCGGGCGTCTGCTCGATCACGTCGAACAAGGTCATGTCCGGTTGCAGAATACCGGCATTCTCGTGCTTGACGAGGCTGACCGGATGTTCGACATGGGCTTCATTCGCGACGTGCGGAAAATCGCCGCGATGATGCCCGGGGCGCGCCAGACGGCGCTGTTCTCAGCAACCATGCCGGACGAAATCGCCAAGCTCTCTCGCGAGCTGCTCACCGATCCGGTGCGCGTCGAGATCGCTGCGAAGACGCTTACGGTCGACCGCGTGCAGCAAAACGTGATGTTCGTCGAACAGAGCGGGAAGCTCGCCGCGCTAAAGACGCTGCTGAGCGATGCATCGTGCACCCGCACGATCGTCTTCACCCGCACCAAGCGCGGTGCGGACCGCTTGGCGAAGCAACTCGCCAAGGGCGATACGGCCGCGGAGGCGATTCATGGCGACAAGACGCAGTCCGCCCGCCAGCGCGCGCTGGCCCGCTTCAGCGATGGCAAGGCGCAAGTGTTGGTGGCCACTGACGTGGCCGCGCGCGGGATCGACATCGACAATGTGAGCCACGTCATCAACTACGATCTGCCCGGCGAGCCGGAAAGCTATGTCCATCGCATCGGACGCACGGCCCGCGCGGGCCAGAGCGGCACCGCGATATCGCTGTGCACGCCAGCCGATCGCGGCACGCTGAGCGCGATCGAGAAGCTTACCCGCCGCCGGATGGATGTGATCGGCGCTGAGGCCGATCCGTTTGACGCGCCCTTGGTCGTCGCCGCGCCAGCGCCTGGCAAAGAGCCCGGCGCGCGGCGCCCACGCCGCCGTAGCCGGCGCGCCACCCCTTCCCGGAACGCAGCGTAACGACGGCTGACGACGATGACGATACGGCCGGCGGGACGCGCGCTATTCCCTTTCCCAATTCCCTCAACAGGCAACAAAGGAGACTGATATGCCGAGCGGAACCGTAAAATTCTTCAATTCCCAGAAGGGCTATGGTTTTATTCAGCCCGATGAAGGCGGAAAGGATGTGTTCGTGCACATCAGCGCCGTCGAACGTTCTGGCATCCCGAACCCGGATGAAGGTCAGCGTCTGGTCTATGATCTGGAGCAGGACCGCCAGGGCCGCACCGCAGCGACCAATCTGCGCGTCGAGTAACGGACCGGCCGGCCGGCGAGAAGCGTCTTCGTGATGATCGCCGGCCTGGCTGTCCGCGTGCTGGCGTGCGGCGGCGTGGCCGTCCGTCAACACCAGGAGCGTCAATGGCAAAAGAAGAAGTTCTTGAATTCGAAGGCGTCGTGAACGATGTGCTGCCCGACGGCCGTTTCCGTGTGCAGCTCGATAACGGCCACGAAATTATCGCCTACACGGCCGGGCGGATGAAGCGCAACCGGATCCGTACCATCGCGGGAGACCGCGTCACCGTCGAGATGACGCCTTACGATCTGGACAAGGGGCGCATCACCTTCCGCCACAAGACCGATAGCGGCCCGCCGCCCTCGGGTGGCCAGCGCCGTCCCCCGCCGCGCCGGCGTTGACCCGCGTTGCAGCGAGAACACCGCGAAATTGCCTATCTGCAAAACCGATGGGCGAACGCGTTCCCTTGTAGTATCGTCTTCTAATGACCTGTCCGGAATACAGGCTGGGTGAACGTATCGCTGACGGCATCATTCACGCGATCGGTGTCGGCGGCAGCCTGATCGCCGTGGCCATGCTCATCGCGCTTGCGGTATCAACGCTGCCGTTCGGCGACACCGCGGCCTTGATCGTCTACGGACTGGCGATGATCGCGATGTTCGGTTTTTCTGCCGCGTACCACCTTATTCCCGCGCCCGACTGGAAGCTATTCCTGCGCAAATTGGACCAAGCCGCGATCTTCATCAAGATCGCAGGAACTTATACCCCTTTCGCACTGGTCAAGATGGGCGGTTTCGCGGGCTACACGCTGTTCAGCGTGGTCTGGGCGGTGGCGCTTTCCGGCGCTGCGGCCAAGCTGCTGATCGAGCCGAAGCGCGACTGGTTCTCAATCCCGCTTTATCTCGCGCTGGGCTGGGCGGGGCTTGCGGCGATCCAGCCACTGGTGATGTCAGTGCCGGTCGAGTCGCTGATCTTGCTCGGAGCCGGCGGGGCGATCTACACTACGGGCGTGTTGTTCCACATCTGGGAAAGCCTGCCGTATCACAACGCGATCTGGCATCTGTTCGTGCTGGCGGGTACGGCTTGCCACTTCGCGGCCGTAACCTTTGCCGTATTCCACTAGAGCCTGTTCAACGAAATCCGGATCGCTGAACAGGCTCTAAGTTCTTGTTTTGTCGCACTTTGGTCGCTTCGCGCCCGCCTTTGGCTCCTGACGCAAAACCGGTGCCCACTTTTTCTGAAAGTGCTCTAG
>CAZYUT010000005.1:0-37187 GCA_964650735.1 uncultured Hyphomicrobiaceae bacterium | reverse complement strand
CTAGAGTATCCGTGTTAATCAAGCCGTTTTTTCGTGCCACGGTCGGTTATACCGCAAGAGGGCGTTTGCCAGCACGACGAGCTTTCGCATGATGGCGGTGATGGCGACCTTGGCGGGTTTGCCGGCGTCGATGAACTGGTGGTATTTCGCCTTCAGGTCGGGATTGAAGCGTATTGCGACCAGGGCGGGCATGTACAGCGCCTGACGCAGGCTGGCCCGGCCGCCGCGTATGGAGGCGCGGCCGGTCCAGCGCCCCGATTGGCGCGCCACCGGAGCCAGACCGGCGAGGCTGGCGGTCTGCTTGGCGTCCATTGCGCCCAGTTCGGGCATTTCAATCAGCAAGGTGAAGGCGCTGACGCGGGCGATGCCGGGGATGGAGCGTAGGATCGCGAAGCGCCGGGCCAGTTCGGGATCGGCCTTGATACGGGTTTCGACCTCGGCCTCGATGGCGGCCAGTTGCCGCTCGATCTGGCGCAGCCGCTCGGCGTTGTGGCGCTTCAGCACGGCGATGCCAAGTACCTTTGCCCGGTTTCTGGCGGCGGTGCGGTCCTTGATGAGCGCGGCGCGGGCGCAGCGCGATCCGAAAAGTGGCCGCCGGTTTTCGGTGCAATCGCGCGTCAGTCAACAAGCTGTAGTTCCCTGAGTTCAGCCAGATTTGCATCAGGCGCAGGCCGCGCCGGCAAGTCCAGCGCGAGGCCCATGCGGGCCAGCAGGGCGGCATCGAGCTGGTCGGTCTTGGCGAGCGTGCCGGCAGCCTCGGCAAACCGGCGCGCCTGGCGCGGATTGACCTTCACCATAGGCAGACCGGCCCCGGCAAGCGCGCGCTCGAGCGCGACGTGATAAGGGCTGGTAGGTTCGAACACGATCCGCGTCACGGCGCGCCCGGCCCAGGCGATCAGCGCCTTGTGGCCCGCGGGCGTATTGGCAAAGCGGCGGCTGGCGCCTTCGGGCAGGCGGTGGGCATCAAGTGTGTCTTTGGAAATATCGACGCCGATGGTAATCTCGCTCATCTTTTCCGTGCCTCTGCTTGTCATACGGGGCCTGGCCCCGGGTATCCGTTCAGGCCAATGGAAAAGACGGGGGCGATCAAACTCTAGCTCGGCCCGTCACACGGCCAGCAATTTCCCGATCTGTCCCCCGCCGCTGACGAGAGGGCTGCCACCCTCTCCCAGCGGTTCCTTATGGCCCTGTTCGCACGAAAAGTCATAAGACAAGCACTTTTAGCAAAAGTGGGCACCGGTTTTGCGTCCGGAGCCAAAGGCGGGCGCGAAGCGACCAAAGTGCGACAAAACAAGAACTTGGAGCCTGTTCAGCGATTCTGATTTCGTTGAACAGAGGCTAGCGCAGCAGCCAGGCCTTCAGCTCGGAAATCTGCATTTCGCCATTTGGATTACCCAACTCCGAAGCGCGCTGATACCAGCGGAACGCCTCGGTTGCATCCGGGCTCGCGTTTGGCGAAGTCAGGCCGGTGAAGGTCCGCGGGTCGTAGGAGGTTCCCAGCGCCAGCGCAGCCTCGCCGCTGCCCTCTTCCGTTTCACTGCGCAGGATTTCGCGCGCAGCGAGGACGTCGCCGGCGCGAAGCAGGTTTTGGGCGCGGTCCAGTGGCGAGGCTGGCGGCTCATTGGCGGCCGGCGATGTCTCTGTGCCGACAGCGGCCGTGCGCGTTTCGCCCGCTTCAGCCACCTGCCTCGCGGTGACCTCTACCTGAAAGGATACGGCGTTGCTTAGCGGCGTGCGGGCATCCGCGCCGAGAAGCTGTGCGTCGAGCGTGAAGGTCCCGGTAAAGCCGTCCGGCGCGCTCAAGGTGAGGTCTTGCGCGCGACCTGCCGAAAGCAGCCAGCTTCCGCTCCCGGTATCGACCCCAGCGGAAAGCTTTACGCCCTGAGGCAGGCCGGTAATGCGCACGAAGCGGTCGCCGTCGCCCTCCGGCACCGAGAGAGCCAGCGGGATCGTCTGATCGCTGCGCCCCGATACCGCGCTGGCGCCGATCAAAGCCGCGATATTCTCGCCCGATGTGTCGGGTCCGGCGATCAGACGGGCCGGCGGATTAGGGTCCGGTGTAACAGCAGCGGTTTGGCCGGGTTCGCTCGCGGCCTCTGCTTGCGCAGACCGGCCGGGCTCGGCTGTGGTCTGGTTTGCGGCGGAGGGCTGCGCCGGCGCTCCGGCTTGGGGGGCCGCCTCGCCGCCGCCGGTCTGCGGGTTACCGGCGTCAATCTGCGCAAGCCCGGTCTCCCGTCCCATTGGATCTTGTTGGGTGACAAACGAATTGAAAACGAACACCGCCGCCACGCCTGCTGCTGCAATCCCGCCGATCAGCCCAAGACCGGCCGCGCCCAGCAGTTTGCCGCTTGCCTCGGAGTCGCCAGCGCCGACATCCACCGGGGGGTAGAAGGTCTCTGCGGTGGGTTGCGCAGGCGCGGTGGAGCGGTCGGGCGAGGCAGGCGTGTTCATCGTGCCCGGCGCGCCATCGTCATAGGGCATCGGACGCACTGACAGCGTCCCGGCACCGCGCGGCTGCATCGCGGCGGCCCAGGCGTCATCCGCGCGCAGATCGTCGTCGTCCGTGTCATTTGAATGGGCGGGCGCGTTGTTTTCTCGCGTCTCATCGCCCCCGATTTCGTAGAGATAGCTCAGGACGGCCTCAGTCGTCTCTTCGTCGATCGCCGCGGTTTCATGACGTGGCTGTGCCGATTCTGGGTCGAAGCCGTCCCGCCTCGCCGGCGAGTCGTCCGGGCGATCGGCGACGGGCGCGCCGGCCCATTGCAGGATCGGGCCGCTGGCGCTGCTGTCGCTTCCATCGCGCATGTAGTGGTTGTCGCCGTTGTCATCCTCGCCGTAGACGCTTCGCAGGGCCGACTGCACGGCATCAGCCAACGGGTCGCCCGGCGCGCTGCCAAGTGCGCTGCCAAGTGCATTGGAGGCTGCCCCGTCGTGCCCGCCATCGCCACCGAGGCTGCCAAGGCCGGACGCCATCGCGGGCTCACTCCTCGCGGCACGCTCAGCGGGAGCGCCGTCGGACGGAAGCTCGAATGGCAAGTCGGCGTCGGCGTCGTCGTTTTCCGCCTTGGCGGCTGCGGTGTCGCGTGCGTTCGTCCTTGCCCCCGGCTTCGCGCCGCGTGCCAGCTCGAACGTATCGATCGGGTCGGCGAACTCCGGCTCATCGCTGGCGAACAGCGCCCGCAGGTCGAGCGGCTCGTCTTCGTCTGGCTCGTCGTCCTGGGCAGCGGCGGCCTCGTCCGCCGGTTGCGCATTGTCGCCGGTGTCCGCCAGTTTGTCGTCGTCGGCGGTTCCGGTTTCCGCATCCGGTCTGCGCGCGTTGCTCCCGGCCGATTTTGCCTCAGCCGTACCCTCCTGCGTGTCCTTCACCGGCTCAGCGGCCTCGGCCTTGCCCGCATCGCCCGCTGTCCCGTGCGTGCGCGTCTCGTCCTCCGTCTGCGGCGCCGGGGCCGTCTCATCGGAGGGTTTCGGGCTTGTCGAGCTGGACATGTCGAACTCCTTGTCCCGTGCTGGGATCATGGCCTTATACTGAGCATGGATCGCCCATAAGCGCCTCTTGGTCCATGGTCAAGGACGCGGTCTCTGCCGATGACCGTCGAGGGCTGCCGATTGGCGTCCTGTCACAAACAACCGGAACCATGGCAGGCCCCAAATCGTCGAACCAGTACACCAGAAAATTGCAGTCGCCAGCATGCTTCCACTTAAACTGCTGTTTATCCGGGAAATACGGCATCACTGAGCAAAAGCAAAGCTCAAAAACATGGCGATACTGACCCCAATCATCGCGGGGCATCTGTTCCTAGCAGGAGGCCGTTCATGACCAGCGAAAACGACTCGCAACATGACGGACGCGCAAGCCGCGGGCGGCTAAACCCGCGCGTTCCCGATGACGTCAGAGTTTATGCGATTGGCGATATCCACGGCCGGGCCGACCTGCTCGATGACATGATGCAACGCATCACAGGCGATAGCAACGCCGCGCTGCCGGTGCGAGAGACGATTTTGGTCTTCCTCGGCGATTACGTCGATCGCGGGCCGGATAGCGCCGGGGTGCTTGATCGGCTTATCGCGCTGCGGCGCAATGACCGCTTCACCACGCATCTGCTGAAGGGCAATCATGAGGCCATGTTCCTCGATTTTCTGGCTGACCAGTCGGCGTTCTTTCGGTGGGCGGCCAACGGCGGCGTGACCACGTTGGAATCCTACGATATCGATGTCGCAGCGGTCCCGGAGGAAAGCCCCGAGCGGCTGCGTGACGTCGCGCTCGCGAATATACCGGCCGCTCATATGGGGCTGTTGCGTAGTCTGGAGACATCGCTGGTCATCGGCGACTACCTGTTCGTCCATGCCGGCGTGCGCCCGGGTGTGCGGCTCGATGCGCAGTTGGAGCGCGACCTGATCTGGATCCGCGAGCCGTTCCTGGATTTTGAGGGCGATCTCGGGAAGGTCGTTGTTCACGGTCACACGCCAGTGCCCGAGCCGGACATCCGCGGGAACCGCATCGACATCGACACGCTTGCATGGCGCAGCGGGACGCTCACGGCGCTCGTGCTGGAGGGCGCTGATCGTCGCGTCTTGCAGACTTAGCGCGCGTTCAAAGAAATCGTCATCAGTGAATGCGCGCTAGTTTCTGGTTTTGCCGCATTTTCGTCGCTTCGCGCCCGCCTTTGGCTCCGGACAGAAAACCGGTTCCATCCCGGATCAAGCGCGGGACAGGCGTTTGCTGAAAAACGCTCTAGCGCGTCGGGACCGGTGGATCGCTGCGGTAGTCGTAGAAACCGCGGCCGGCCTTGCGGCCCAACCAGCCTGCCTCAACGTATTTCACCATCAGCGGACAGGGGCGATACTTCGAATCGGCCAAGCCCTCATACAGCACTTGCATCACCGACAGGCAGGTGTCCAAGCCGATGAAGTCGGCAAGCTGCAGCGGGCCCATCGGGTGGTGCGCGCCGAGCTTCATCGCCGTGTCGATCGCCTCCACATTGCCGACGCCCTCGTAGAGCGTATAGACGGCCTCGTTGATCATTGGCAGCAGGATGCGATTGACGATGAAAGCCGGAAAGTCCTCGGCTACGGCGACCGTCTTGCCGATCGATTCGACGAAGGCGCGCGAGGTACGGAAGGTGTCGTCCGCCGTCGCGATGCCGCGGATCAGTTCGACCAGCTTCATCACCGGCACCGGGTTCATGAAGTGCATGCCGATGAACTGGTCGGGCCGGTCGGTCGTGGAGGCCAGCCGCGTGATCGAGATCGACGAGGTGTTGGAGGCCAGGATCGCGCTGGGCTTCATGTGCGGGCACAGATCGGTCAGGATCCGCCGCTTGATGTCCTCATCTTCTGTGACGGCTTCAACGACAAGGTCACAATCACCCAACGCCTCAAGGCCGTCGGCGAAGCTGATGCGCGCCAAGGCCTCGTTGCGCTCTGCCTCGGTTATTTTTCCTTTGGCGGCCTGGCGGCCCATGTTGTTGGAGATGATCTCGATCGCTGCGTCATACTGAGCGCGGGACAGGTCGTTCAGTCCCACCTCATAGCCGGCCAGCGCTGACACATGCGCAATGCCATTGCCCATTTGGCCGGCGCCGATGACGCCGACCTTTCGAATTGACGCCGCGGCGCGCGCAGCGCCTCCGGCTTTGCTTTCGAGCGCGTCCTCAGCCATGCGATGCGATGTCCTTTCGCCTTGATGGAGCCTCCCGCAAAAGCTGGTCTGGCGCGGCGCTACTCGCCAGGCGCCAGCTCGCGGTCCAGCTCACGCTCGATCTCCGGTATGGCCTCGAAAAGGTCTGCGACCAGCCCATAATCGGCGACCTGGAAGATCGGCGCTTCCGGGTCCTTGTTGATGGCCACGATCACCTTGGATTCCTTCATGCCCGCCAGGTGCTGGATCGCGCCGGAAATGCCGACCGCGATGTAAAGGTCTGGCGCGATCACCTTGCCGGTCTGGCCGACCTGATAATCGTTGGGCACGTAACCGGCATCCACCGCCGCGCGGCTTGCGCCGATCGCCGCGCCGAGCTTATCGGCCAGGCGCTCCAGCATCTTGAAGTTGTCGCCCGACTGCATCCCGCGCCCGCCGGAGATCACGATCTTGGCGCTCGACAGGTCCGGCCGGTCGGATGCGGTGAGCTGTTGGTCAACGAAGGTGCTCAGGCCGACTGGCTCTGGCGTTGTGATCGCTTCGACCGGGGCCGGGTCGTTGCGCTTGCCGCTGTCCGGGAACGCAGTGCTGCGCACGGTCACGATCTTCTTGGGGTCGGTGGTCTGCACGGTTTGCAGCGCGTTGCCCGCATATATCGGCCGCTCGAATGTATCGGGTCCATGCACAGCGGTGATGTCCGAGACTTGCGAGATGTCCAGCAGCGCAGCGATGCGCGGCATGATGTTCTTGCCGGAGCTGGTCGCGGCGGCGATGGCGGTGTCGTAGCCGTCCATCATAGGCACGACCAGCGCGGCCATTTCCTCGGCAATCTGATGGTCCAGATGCGGCGCATCGGCGTGCAGCACCTTTGCAACGCCGTCAAGCCGCGCGGCCTGTTCCGCCGCGCCCTCGCAGTTGTGGCCCGCAACGAGCACGTGCACCTCGTCCCCAATCTGGCGCGCGGCGCTGAGAACCTTGCTCGTGGCCGCGTCCAGCTGTCCATTGTTCAATTCGGCGATCAGCAACACGCTCATGGTTTAAAGCACCCGTGCTTCGTTTCTCAGCTTGTCAATCAGTTCCTGCACGCTCTCCACCTTCACGCCGCCCTGGCGCTCCGGCGGCTCCGCCGTCTTCAGCACCTTGAGCCGCGGCGCAAGGTCAACGCCGAGATCGGCGGGCGCAAGCTCTTCCAGCGGCTTCTTCTTGGCCTTCATGATGTTGGGCAGCGAAGCATAACGGGGCTCGTTGAGGCGGAGGTCGGTTGTCACGATCGCTGGAAGCGGCATCGACAGCGTCTGCAGGCCGCCATCGACCTCGCGGGTCACATGCAGGCCGCCGTTCACCGCCTCGATCTTTGATGCAAATGTTGCCTGCGGCCAGCCGAGCAGTGCGGCCAGCATCTGGCCGGTCTGGTTGCAATCGTCGTCGATCGCCTGCTTGCCGAGGATGACAAGCTCCGGCTGCTCCTTCTCGATCACCGCTTTCAGCGTCTTGGCGACGCCGAGCGGCTCGACCATTTCGTCGGTCTTGATCAGGATCGCGCGGTCGGCGCCCATCGCCAGCGCCGTGCGCAGGGTCTCCTGCGCCTTCTGCGGGCCGATCGAAATCGCAACGATCTCCTCGACGCCCTTGTCGCCCGCTTCGCGCAGCCGTATGGCTTCCTCAACCGCGATCTCGTCAAACGGGTTCATCGACATCTTAACGTTGTTCGTCTCGACGCCGCTGCCGTCCGGCTTCACGCGGATTTTGACGTTGTAATCGACGACCCGCTTAACCGGGACGAGGATCTTCTTCATGCATGTCTCCCGTGCCGGGTTTTGCCTGCCAATCCGTGGCTACTGGTGTGCACTCGACCCGACAACATTAGCGGAACAGACCGCGAGCAACAATGACGCCCGCGACCCTCAGAGACCGTTCTGGGACAAGCCATCGCTGCGACGTGTCGACGCCGCCGGAGCGCCGGGCTCTCGGACGCGCCCATTTCGCATCTGCGAAGACTGTGACGCTAGTGCCGTGCGCCTGGCAAGTCAATCTCCCGGAAACCTTGGCGCGCTTCGTGTCAAGGCGCTGCCCGGTCGAACAGCGGAACGCCGGGCTGGCGCATGAACAGCACAAGGATTGCGCCGGCAGCCAGCCCGCCGATATGCGCCCACCAGGCAGTGTGGCTGTCAGCCGAGAAGAACAGGCTATAGACTTGGAACAACACCCAAACGCCAAGCGCCAGGCCGGCGCTGATCCGCAGCGGGAAGAACGGCAGCGCCAGCACCCATAGCCTTACTTTCGGATGCAGCATCAGATAGGCCGCAACCACGCCCGAGACGGCCCCGCTCGCGCCGATAAGCGGCTGCGCCGAGCCAGGGTCGGACAGCGTGTGGGCAAGCCCCGCGAACACGCCGCACATGATGTAGAACAGCAGGAAGCGGATATGGCCCATCGCGTCCTCGACATTATCGCCGAAGACCCAGAGGAAGGCCATGTTCCCGACGAGATGCAGAATGCTGCCGTGCAGGAACATGTAGCTGAGCAGGGTCAGCCGCTCAGGGACCGGAGCCTGCCCGCCGAACACCTGGTAGGTTGAGTCGCCGAAAAAGCCTGCGTTGAGCAGTTCGGCCGGGATCAGCGCGTAGCCCCAGATGTTGTAGAAATCGACTGCCGAGACCGCTTCTGACTGGAACACAACGTAGATGAAGATATTCGCCGCCACGAGCCCCAGCGTCACGGCCTGGAACCGGATTTTCTTGACAGGGTTCTGATCCCAGACCGGAATGAACAGCACGCGCTTGTATCCCCCCAAAAGCCCTTAGCGGTTGGCGCCCGGTTTCCAGAGCACGTCGCCCGCGCCCTTGTCATTCACGTAACGGCTGGCGACGAACAGGTAGTCCGACAGCCGGTTGATAAATTTCAGTGCGGCCTCGCTCACATGCTCCTCGTCCGTGGCGGCAAGCGCGACGATCAGCCGTTCGGCGCGCCGGCAGATGGTGCGCGACATGTGCAGCGCGGCGGCAGCGGGCGTGCCGCCCGGGAGCACGAAGGAGGTCAGCGGCTGCAATTCGCTGTTCATCCGGTCGATCTCGTTTTCCAGCCAGACTGACTGATGATCGGTCATGCGAAGTGGCTCATAGGGCAGCTCCTCGCCGGTGTCCGGCACGCAGAGATCTGCGCCGAGATCGAACAGATCGTTCTGGATGCGGATCAGGCCGGAGCGCATCCCCGCGTATTCGGCGGGCGTGTCCGGCACGGACAACAGCGCCATGCCGAGCGATGCGTTCAGCTCGTCAACCGTGCCATAAGCCGCAATGCGCAGATGGTTCTTCGGGACGCGCAAGCCACTGCCGAGTGCGGTCGTGCCGCCATCGCCGGTGCGCGTGTAGATTTTCGTGAGGACGACCATAAGCTACCTGCGATCGGGCGGCCTTCGCTTGCCGCCAGTTACCAGCGGTAGCCTAACTGCACCCCGCCGCTGGTCAAGCCCGAGTTGCGATCGCACAAGCCGGCGTTTGACATGTGCGACACTGTGGCAAGCAAGTTCCAGCCCGGAGAAAGCGCCACACCCAGCGCGGCCGATTCGCGAAAATTGACAGAGCAGCCGAAGGAGTCGCCGGTATCGCCTGTCGGGCCGTCGTGAACTGCCCCGCCAAAGCTGCCCTCGATGAAAATGCTGTCTGTGAGCCAGGCGTCCCAGGTCAGCCCGAAATAGCCAAGGCTGGTGTCGCCGGAGGTGTTGATCTGGACGCCGACATGCGGGCGAGGGCTGAACAGGATGTCGAGGGGGTCGCCCGTGCGCGGGCCAAGCCGCTGCAGAAGCAGTTCGGCGCTGATGTCCCAGCCGTCTTCGTCCTCGTTGTTTTCGAGATCGTGCACCCATGCGCCGAGACGCAGTTCATCGACAAAGCCGGGTGTGCGTCCGGCCGGCTCTGCGAAGGCTGCGACCATCGAAAACAGCCACGCCATCGCGGCAAGGCCGAACACAAAATGTGGGAAATACAACTTGCGCAGCCGCGATGCCGCCAAACGGATCATGTCGCCCCCTATTGTTGCTTTAACGGTGTGCATGGGCGGGGCGACCAAGTCAAATGGCCTGCTTTAGTTTGCCACGATTATGGCATCGCCTGTGGCGCGTGCCACACAAAGCCGGTCAGCCTTTGGAAAAGTAGACCGCGGCCATAATAATGACGATGGCGAGAAATTGCAGGCCGACGCGCCAGCGCATGAGCTGCTGGCTGGTGTTGCTGGAGCCAAGGCGGAACATGTTGACCAGGCCGGCCACGAGAACGAGCGCCACCGCGCCGACGGCGAGATAGGTCAGGTTATGGGTGATGAATGCCATGTGATTGAGAGCCTGTGTTTTGCTGCACACTGAACAATGTCGCGCGCAGTCTGTCATTTGGTGAGCGAGCGGGCCGCCGTGTCAAGCCGCGGTCAGGCGTTGCGCCCGGCAATCAGCCAGTAGACCAGCCCGGCGGCGAAGCCCGCGGTCGCGTAGATCGCCAGGTACTGCGCTGATGGCGCTGCCTCCGCCGGGGCATTTTGCACGATATATGCCAGAGGCATGACGATCATCGCCAGCCCGCCTGCTACGATATAGTAGAGCGCGGCGCGGATTTTAGCCACTTCGCCAGCGATCGCCGCCACCAGGCCCGGTAGCAGACTGAGCGTCGGCGCGACTGTGGCGAAGAACGCGATGAAGCCGACGCCGTGCAGGAACACCTCCTCCGGTGGCGCGCGCGGGGCAGCGAGGTCGCTGGAGTGCGCGGCCAGCTCGCGCGCCGCCCAGTCTGCGCCTACCGCGAACAACACGACCAGCGCCGTCGCGCAGGCGAGCGCGAAAGCGAACAGGACGGCGAAGATCCGGCGGATCGCCGGCCAGACCATGAGCATCTCCTTCTGAATCGCTTTTCGGCTGGACCGGATGATCCATTGCCCTCTTCGCGGGCTCTAAAAGTCGTCATTGCCGGGCTTGCCTGTGCTCGGGCCTGAGCCGAGTAACCCGGCAATCCAGCCGATAGGCACTGCCGTTAATGGCATGGATGCCCGTGTCAAGCACGGGCATGACATCTTGGCAATAGAACGCCCCGGCGCAAAGAAAAAGCGGAGGCGCGAACGCCCCCGCGTCTCAAGTTTGCCCGAACGCTATCGAGCCTGCGGTTATTTCAGCGGCTCAAGCTCAGGCTCGGGGCCGCCGAAGTTATGCGTGATGCCGAGCGTGACGATGTCGATGTCGCCGGTCGCTTCGGCTTCCAATTGTGCGCACTCAGGCGTCGATTCCTCAGTCTCGCAGATTGGCGCATCATCGATGAACAGGTGGCTATACCCGACGTCGATCGTCGTGCTCTCGGACAATTTCGTGCTGAAACCGGCGCTCAGCCAGATGCGCTCATCGTCGGGGAGGCCGGGGGTGCGTGCTTCATCGGAGATTGGAGAAATCTCGTAGCCGAGGCCAGCGCGCAGGATGGTGTCGGGCCGCCATGCGTATTCGACGCCGCCCGAGAAATACCAACCATCATCATAGCCGAGCGGGAAAATGTCGACGACATCACCGTTCTCGTCAACGAAGTTCGCCTGCTCGCCGACAAGGCTCCAGTTCGTCCACTCAACGGTACCGAGCACCCTCCAGCGGTCGCTGATCTGCTGAGAGAAACTCGCGGTGACCTGGTCGGGGAGCGTCAATTCGGCTTCGACGTCGGTCCCGGTGCCGCAACCTGTCCCCGCCGCAGGTGGCGCCCCCGATGGACCAAATCCAGTACAAGTCCCATCGGCCGCGACCTCGATACGCGAGCGGTAGCCAAGGCCCAGTCTCGTGCCCGGCATCGGGTTCCAGATCACGCCGGCCGTTGCGCCGACGGCCCAATCATCAACCGTGACTTCGCGTCCGTCTGACAACGGATCTGGCGGCAGCCCAGTCGCATTACTGCTGCGCAAACGCACATCGGCGTACAGCACCTGGATGCCCGCGCCAACCGTCAATTCCGGGGTGATCTTGTAGGCGACATTAGGATTGACAGTGACCGAGAAGATTTCCGACGTCGTTGCGATGGGGGTGCCCGCGAATTCGAGGTTGTCTGGTTTGGTGGTGAAGCCGTACTGGCTGTTCAGCGCGACGCCGAGGAATAGCCGCTCGTTGACCTGATAGTTGGCATAGCTTGCCGGGACGAAGGTGGGGTCGCCGATCTCGCCGCTGTCAGTCTCAAGCCCTAGCCCGGCCACAAATATGCTCGTTTCGTCCGCCTCGATCTCGCGATGCGGCACCACCAGCGCTGCATTCGCCGACACATTGATCCCCGGCGCGGCCGCCGCCGCCGCGGAGTTCCAGAACATCGCGCTGATATCATCGCCCGCCGCAGCGCCGGCAAACGACATCCCCTGGTAATACGACGACTGCTCGCGCACGGCGAAAGCGCCCGCATGGGCGGACGTGCTCAGGACAATACCCGCGCACAGGGCCGCTCCGGCGGCGCTCAAGCGCATCATGACGTTTGCTCGCGGCATTGGTTGTTTCCTCTCCCTCAGACGCTAGCCTGCCACGCAGGTCACAGTCGCAGCCAGCAGCCATTTTTCGTTATTCGGAGAGTGTATTTCATCTCACCGGCGGTGTGCCAAGCACCCGAATCTGGCTGTTGCGCTGCAAAAATGCGCCTGAAGGTTGTAAAGTGTGACAGACGTGTGGTGGTTTGTGACAGGTTGACGACAAAATTCACGCGGTGAAGGCCGTGCGTCACATGGCTGTGGAGCACCTAACTCTTGGCCGGGGCCGAACAACTTCAGGTTGTAAGAGATTCGCCGTAGCCACAATGGGAGCATGGCATTTTCCGATGCGCTGTGGCGCACGCGCAACGAAATGTCCGCTAGCGAGATGTGTCTGACCGATGCGTCAGGCGCGCGACGCAACGGCAAGCCCGCTTTCAGTCAGCCTGCTCGTACGTCCAGATCGCCGCTGGCGGCAGGTTGGCCCAGACCAGGCAGCGCCGCTGCGCCTTCAGCCCCAGCGCCTTGGCCAGCCGGAGCGGGACGGGGCTGCTCTCGCGGTAGGTGAACTGTACGAACACGCCGCCCGGCGCGAGAACATGGAAGCTGCTTTTCATGATCGAGCGGATCATGGGTTTGGGGAACAGCCGCATCGGAAGGGTGGAGACGATCGCGCCGACGCGCGGTCCCTGGCGCTCGCGCCACAGCTCGGCAAGCTGCTGCGCCGGGGCGACCATCACGTCAACGCGGGGAAAGCTGCGCCGCAGATGTCCGCCAAGCGCCGGGTCGAGTTCCACCAGTGTGAGGTTGTCCTCGCGCACGCCATTGCGGATCAACTGCCGGGTCACTGCGCCGGTGCCCGCGCCCAGCTCGATCACATGCGGCGCCGGTCGTGATACAATCGCCTCGGTCATGGCGCGGCCAACGAACGGGCTGGAGGGGAAAAGGCTGCAAATCTGCCGTGGATTGCGCAGCGAGCGCCCCCAGAACAGTAGCGGACCTTGCGCGCGGGTTGCCAGTTGCTCGAGCTGTTCGTTCATGTCCGCGCCCTACCCTCTCCACTTGACGCTCAGGCTTCGCCTTGGCTTTTCGGCGCTCCCGGCCTGCGAGGGTCCGGGAGCCAGCGGCGAGCCCTCACGCATTGAACTCTAAGGTCTGTTTTCGTCTACTGCGCTGTTGCGGCACGGAGGTCTCCTGCCGCATCGTCAGAGTGTGCATATCTCCCCCAGCCGGGAAGGCTGCGCAAACCTGGGGCAGGTCGAGCGCATCTGGCGGGGCATCGCGCCCCCGCCGAACCGGGCGGCATTTCCGTAAAGATTCGGCATCAAGAAAGATCAGGTGTGATAGGCTGACGTCGATCCGCGGAAGATATGTCAACCGTAACGGGTGAACAAGGGCCTACGGTGAGAGGCAGACTTGCACTGGGCATGGATTCCGGCATCGGCGATCCTTACATCTCGTGAGTCGTCCTTACTGATAGGCCTGCGCCCCATAAATGCAACAGAAAGACGAAGAGTCCGCTCCAACGCCCAAGGACGGCAATCAGCCCGAAGAAGAGGTCCGTATGACGCGTTTCGTTCTTAGTGAGGTTCGGCGTTACGTGATGCTAACGATGGGGCTGGTGTTCTTCGTCGTCGGGGCGATCGTGCTGCCCTTGCCGCTGCCATTCGGCGCTGCGATGATCCTGATCGGGCTGTCCATTCTCATCGTCAACAGCCAGTTCATCCGCAACAAGTTTCTCGACCTGCGCGCGCGCTGGTCTGGGATGGACAACTGGCTCCGTTCCGTCGAGCACCGCTTGCCCAGCCCGCTTCGCAAAGCAATCACCCCAGACGACCGCGAATAGCCCGCAATTTCTTTCGCCGCGTGAAAAATGCGGTTTTGCCGCGTTTACGGCTTGATCCTCGCGCCGCGAGCGGCGACAGGTGTGCCGAGAGGAAGTGCATTCCGCTCCGAGGCACGCTAAGACGGAACCGGCGCGCGAGCGCGTGACGGGCCGGTTATGTGCCGGAGCCAGCGCGCATCGCGTTAGAACGGCCGGGAGATCGAGTGATGGCGGAGTTGATGAGAGAACCGGGAACGGCGGCGGAAGTCGGTGATCGTGAACTGGCGAATGCGATCCGCGCGCTCTCGATGGACGCCGTTCAGGCGGCGAATTCGGGGCATCCGGGAATGCCGATGGGCATGGCCGATGTCGCCACCGTCCTGTTTCGCCGGTTTCTAAAGTTCGATCCCGCCAACCCTGACTGGCCGGACCGCGACCGCTTCGTGCTGTCCGCCGGGCATGGTTCAATGCTGCTCTACAGTCTGCTCTATCTGACCGGCTACCCGGGCATGGATATCGGCCAGCTCAGGAACTTCCGCCAACTCGGCTCGCACACCGCCGGTCATCCGGAATATGGCGATGCGCCGGGCATCGAGACGACGACCGGGCCACTCGGCCAGGGCTTGGGCAATGGAGTCGGCATGGCGTTGGCGGAGCGGCTGCTGAGCGCGCGTCACGGCGGCGATATCGTCGATCACTTCACTTATGTTCTGGCGGGCGACGGCTGCCTGATGGAAGGGATCAGTCACGAGGCCATATCGCTCGCCGGGCATCTCAAGCTTGGAAAGCTGATCGTGCTGTTCGACGATAACCACATCTCGATAGATGGTCCGACCGATCTCGCCGTCTCGGATGACCAGATCGCGCGGTTCGCCGCGTCCGGCTGGCACACCGCCCGCGTTGACGGCCATGACCCGGAGGCGGTTGCCGAAGCGATCGAAGCCGCGCGCGCTGAGACAGGCCGGCCCTCGCTGATCGCCTGCCGTACTGTGATCGGCTACGGCGCGCCGAACAAACAGGGCACTGCGGAAACCCACGGCGCGCCGCTGGGCGAAGATGAGATTGCCGCTGCCCGTGAGGCGCTCGGCTGGGCCTATCCGCCGTTCGAAGTCCCAGAGCACATCCTGAGTGCATGGCGCGAGATTGGTGCACGCGGCCGCGCGTCCTTCGAGGCCTGGCAGCAGGCCGCACGCCGCCTGAGCGAGGAGGAACGCGCCCGCCTGCACGACCCAGTCGACGCGGCAGCGCGCCAAGACATCGCGGCGGTGATCCGCAAGCTGAAGGCCGATTTCAGCGCGGGCGGCGAAAAGCTCGCGTCGCGGAAATCCTCGCAGCAGGTGTTGGAGGCGCTGGTGCCGGCTGTGCCGGCGCTGATCGGCGGCTCGGCTGACCTGACCGGCTCGAACGGCACCATGACCAAGCAGCACCGCGACGTCTCCGCCGACGATTTCACCGCGAATTACATTCATTACGGCGTGCGCGAGCATGGCATGGCCGCTGCGATGAACGGCATGGCGCTGCATGGCGGCGTAGTGCCTTACGGCGGCACCTTCCTGGTCTTCACCGATTACTGCCGCCCGTCGATCCGCCTGTCCGCGCTGATGAGCAAGCGGGTCATCTACGTAATGACTCACGATTCGATCGGGCTGGGCGAGGACGGCCCGACGCATCAGCCGGTTGAGCATCTGGCGGCGCTGCGCGCGATGCCGAACCTGCAGGTGTTCCGTCCGGCGGATTCGGTTGAGTGTGCGGAATGCTGGGAGCTGGCGTTAAACAGTGCGGACACGCCGTCGATCCTCGCGCTGACCCGCCAGGGCCTGCCGCTGCTGCGCAGCCATCATGATGACGCCAACCTGAGCGCGCGCGGCGCCTATGTGCTGCGCGAGGTGGATGGTGCGCGCGACGTGACGCTGCTGGCGACCGGCTCGGAGGTCGGGTTGGCCGTCGAGGCGGCGCAGCTTCTGGCGCAGGGCGGCGTCCGCGCGGCGGTTGTCTCGATGCCGTGCTGGGAACTGTTCCGCGCGCAGCCGCATGAGTACCGGGAGAGTGTGCTTGGCACGGCCCCGCGCGTTGGCGTCGAAGCCGCGGCAGCCCTCGGCTGGCACGAGTGGCTCGACGCTGCGGGCCGGTTCGTCGGTATGGACAGCTTCGGGGCTTCCGCGCCGGCGGGCGACCTGTTCAGGCATTTCGGCATCACCGCGGAGCGGGTGGCCGAGGAAGCCCGCGCCGCAATCGCGCGGACTTGAGCGGAGCGGATAAGGATGCTTGAGACGATCAAGCGCATCGACTCGGCGGACGTGGCGGGCAAGCGTGTGCTGGTCCGCGCCGATCTGAACGTGCCGATGGATAATGGCATGGTCACCGACGCAACGCGCATCGCGCAGCTTTTGCCGATTGTCCGCGACCTGTCGCAGCGCGGCGCGAGAGTTGTGGTGATGTCCCATCTCGGAAGGCCGAACGGCCAGCGCGTCGAGGAGATGTCGCTCCTGCCTGTCGCCGAAACCATCGCCCGGATGCTCGCGCCGACTGCTGTGTCCTTCGCCGGGGACTGCGTGGGCGGGGAGGCGCAAGCCGCCATTAACGCGCTGGAGCCGGGCGGCGTCTGCGTGCTGGAAAATTTGCGCTTCCACCCGGGCGAGGAAGGCAACGACGCGCCCTTTATCGCTGCGCTGGCCGAACTCGGCGATATCTATGTCAACGACGCCTTCTCCGCCGCGCACCGCTCGCACGCCTCGACCGAAGGCATCGCCCATGTTCTCCCCGCCTACGCGGGTCCGGCGATGATCGCCGAGATCGAAGCGCTGACCCTTGCCCTGGAGCGGCCGCGTCGCCCCGTCGCTGCGATCATCGGCGGGGCGAAGGTCTCGACCAAGATCGACGTGCTCTCGAACCTCGTTGAGAAGGTCAACCTGCTCGTAATCGGCGGGGCGATGGCGAATACCTTCCTGCATTTTGAAGGCTGTCGGGTCGGCAAGTCGCTCCACGAACCCGACGAGGCCGCTACGGTCGAGCGGATCATCTCCAACGCTTCGAGAAGCGGCTGCCAGATCCTGATGCCGAGGGATGCTGTCGTCGCGCCTGCGCTCGCCGAGGGCGTCGACATAGAGGTGCGGCCTGTGACGGATATCCCCGCTGACGGTATGATCCTCGACATCGGCCCCGAGAGCGTTGCCGAGATTTCACAGTGCCTGTCCGGATGCAATACGGCGCTGTGGAACGGGCCGCTTGGCGCTTTCGAGATCGCGCCGTTCGGCGAAGGCACCTTCGCGGTTGCCCGCGAGGTGGCGCGGCTGACCCGCGAGAGCGGTCTGACCAGCATCGCGGGCGGCGGTGATACGGTGGCCGCGCTGAATGCCGCGGGGGTCACTGAAGTTTTCACCTATGTTTCAACGGCGGGCGGCGCTTTCCTGGAGTGGCTGGAGGGGCGCGAATTGCCCGGCGTCGCGGCGCTCAAAGGCGCATAATGGGATCGGAGGTCAATCATGGCGCGAGTGACACTCAGACAGCTTCTCGACCACGCCGCCGAACACGGCTACGGCGTGCCCGCCTACAACATCAACAACATGGAGCAGGGCCTCGCGATCATGCAGGCGGCCCAGGCCACGCAGTCGCCGGTCATCATCCAGGCGAGCCGCGGCGCCCGCGCCTATGCTGGCGACTTCATGCTCGCGAAGCTGATCGAGGGGCTGGAAGCGCTTTACCCGGACATCCCCGTATGCCTGCATCAGGACCACGGCAACAACCCGGCGACCTGCCTTTCGGCGATCCAGCACGGTTTCACCTCGGTGATGATGGACGGCTCGCTGGAAGAGGATGCGAAAACGCCGGCATCCTATGAATACAATGTCGCGGTCACGAAAAAGGTCGCGGAAATGGCGCATTGGGTCGGCGCGAGCGTGGAAGGCGAGCTTGGCTGCCTCGGTTCGCTGGAAACCGGCGAGGGCGAGGCCGAGGATGGCCACGGCTTCGAGGGCGCGCTGAGCCGCGACAAGCTGCTGACCGACCCGGACGAGGCGAAGCAGTTCGTCGCGGAGACCAAGGTGGATGCGCTCGCAGTCGCCATCGGCACCAGCCACGGCGCCTACAAGTTCACCCGCAAGCCGACCGGCGAAATCCTGGCGATGGACGTGATCGAGGCGATCCATGAGCGCCTGCCGAACACGCATATCGTCATGCACGGCTCAAGCTCGGTGCCGCAGGAGTTGCAGGACATGATCAACGCCTATGGCGGCGAGATGCGCGAGACCTACGGCGTGCCGGTCGAGGAGATCGTGCGCGGCATCCGCCACGGCGTGCGCAAGGTGAACATCGACACCGACCTCCGCATGGCCGCTACCGCCAGCATCCGCCAGGTCTTCCACGACAGCCCGGCCGAGTTCGACCCGCGCAAATACCTGAAGCCCGCGATGGACGCGATGCAGAAGGTCTGCGCCGAGCGCTTCGAGGCGTTTGGCACGGCCGGCAACGCGCCGAAGATCAAGCCGATTCCGATGGCCGAGATGGCCAGGCGCTATGCCGAGGGTGCGCTCGATCCGCAGATCGGCGCCGCGCGGGCGGCCTGACCGGCAGAGGCGTGCCATGAACGTTTGTTATGCGCCGGATCGTGGCCCGCATTGGCCCCGCGCTGTGGTCTTCGACCTCGACGGCACGCTGATCGACAGTATCGGCGACATCGCCGACGCGCTGAACGCCACGCTGGCGACGCGCGGGTTGCCTGCCCTGCCCGAAGACGTCATCAAGCAGATGGTCGGCGCGGGCGTGCCCGAACTGGTGCGGCGCGGCCTGTCCGCGCTTGGCGTGGCCGCTGACGACATCGAGCCATTTGTGCGCGAGCTGATCTCGCGGTACGCGGAAAAGCCCACGGCGCGAACGCGTCTGTATGACGGCGCGAGCGAACTGCTGGGCGCGCTGGGTGAATCGGGCGTCAAGCTCGCGATCTGCACCAACAAGCCGCAGGGGATCACGGAACTGGTCCTGCACGAGCTTCGGATTACCGCGCATTTCGGCGCGGTGGTCGGCACGACGCCCGATCTGCCGCGCAAGCCCGACCCGGCGATGTTGCGGGCGGCGCTCGACCGGCTCGGCGTTGCGGCGTTCGACGCCGTTATGATCGGCGATAGCGTCTCGGACGTTGGCGCGGCGCGGGCGCTCGGCGTGCCGGTGATCTTGCTGCGCTCGGGCTATGGTGCTGGCGCGCCCGAAGACCTGGGCGCGGACGTGCTCATCGACTCGCTGAGCGAGGTGCTGGCGGCGATTGACGCACTGCGCGTCGGCGTCGCGCCGGGCGCGCGGTCTCAGCGCGAGGGCGATTAAGCGGCCCGGCCTTACCCGGCGAATGCCGACGCGTATGTGTCGCAGGCTGTTTCTCACTTCGCGGAAATCGTGCATTCTGGACCGGATGAACAACCCGGCTACATATCGGCGCTCCATCGCGCGCTGGTCGAAAGCTGCCCGCTCGCTCGCCGCGTTCCTGGTGCTTGCCGCGATCATTCCCATTGCGGCCCGTGCTGAGGAACCGAAGCTGGCCCGGCCAGTCGAGCCCCCGGAGGCGCACCCGCTCACGGAAATCTTTTCGGGCTATCGCTACCAGCCCGAATATGTCCGTGAGATGCAGGACGACGACATCAAGAACCCTGGCACACTTTGGCGGGCCTACGGCCGGCAGCTCTGGTCGCAGGCCGATGGCGAGGCAGGCAAGTCCTGCGCGAGTTGCCACAACGTCGCTGAGAAGGCGATGCAGGGCGTCGGCGCGCGCTATCCGAAATTCTATCCGCCTGAGGGCAAGCCGATCACCTTGCCGCAGCGCATCAATCTGTGCCGCACGCTGAACATGCAGGCGAAGCCGTGGCCGCTGGACGCTGAGGCGATGGTGGCGATGACGACCTATGTGCGCGCGCAGTCCCGCGGTGTGCCGGTGCGTGCCAGGACCGATGGGCAGGCCGCGCCGTTCTTCGAGGCGGGCCGGGACGATTATTACACAGCGCGCGGCGAGCTCGGTCTCTCCTGCGCCGCCTGCCACGAGCAAGGCGCCGGCAAGACGCTCAAGGCCGCCACCCTGAGCCAGGGTCACAGCAACGGTTTTCCCGCCTATAAGATCGCCACCGAGCGCGTCGAGCCGCTGCACCGGCAGTTTCAGCGCTGCAACGCCCGGGTGGGGGCCGCGCCGCTTCCGCTGGGCGCTGATCCATACGTCAATCTGGAGCTGTATCTGGCGTGGCGCGGGATCGGTCTGCCGGTGGAAACGCCGGCAGTGCGCAACTGGTAAAGGCGGGAAGCACGGGGACTGACGATGACAATACCGAACGTGTTGACGATCGCCGGCTCGGACTCCGGAGGCGGGGCCGGCATTCAGGCGGACATCAAGACATTCGCGGCGCTGCGAACCTATGGCGCGTGCGCGGTAACGGCGGTCACTGTGCAGAATACGCAAGGGGTGCGCGCGGTGCATCAGGTGCCGCCGGAGATCATCGCCGGACAGATCGCCGCCGTCTTCGATGACTTGCAGATCGCAGCGATCAAGATCGGGATGATTGGCAACGCCGCGGCAATCGAGGCAGTGGCGTCAGCGCTTGCGCAGGCGCCGGGCGTACCGATCGTGCTGGACCCGGTGATGGTTGCGGCAAGCGGCGATCCGCTGCTCGAAGCCGGGGCCGAGGCCGTGCTGCGCTCGCGGTTGCTCCCGTTGGCCGACGTTCTGACGCCGAATCTGCCGGAGGCGGCGCGTCTGCTCGGGAGCGATCGGGCCGAAGACGAGGCGGCGATGCGGGATCAGGCGCAGGCTCTGGCGGGGCTCGGGCCGAAATCCGTGCTCGTCAAGGGCGGCCACGGCACGGGAGACGAGGCGCTCGACATCCTGTTCGATGGCCGGGAGTTCGCCCGGTTCACGGCGCTTCGCGTGCCAACCAGGAACGTTCACGGGACTGGCTGCACGCTGTCGTCCGCCATCGCCGCGCTGCTGGCGCGCGGATTTTCGCTGGACGCGGCCGTGCGAGAGGCGAAAATGTATCTCACGAGCGCGCTTCTCGAAGCCGACAAGCTCAATGTCGGCCAAGGCGCGGGCCCGCTGAACCACTTCTACGCGCTGTGGGGGGCGGCAGGCGAGGGGTAGCCTGGCCGCCTGCGTCGATCACTCAGCTCGACATGCTCAGGTTCACCGCCTTAGGTCCCTTGCCGCGCGGATCCGGTTCGGTCTCGAAGCTCACGCGCATGCCTTCGTCGAGCGCGGGCAGGCCCGACCGCTCCACGGCCGAAATGTGCACGAACACATCCTTCCCGCCTTCGTCAGGCGTGATAAAGCCGTAGCCCTTGGTCTGATTGAAAAACTTGACCGTGCCGGTTTGCTGCATGACGTCTCTCCTGGTCCCCACGACACTTCTCGAACGCGGCGCGCGCCACGTCGAAATTACATGGCCGGCACGTCTGGAAACGGGGAGAGACTTGACAGCGCCCCCGCGCGAGCGCGGAGTTAGGCTCAGTTCATCCACCGGGTCGAGAATGCCGCCCGATGCGCGCAATATGCAGGATTTCATGCATTTCGACAAGCAGAATCGGGGGGAATTGCGCCGCTCAACTCGCAGAGCTCTCGTGTTCACCCGGTTGCGACACGGCTATTCTTGCGCTTCAGCGGTAAAACGTGGCGCTTGCGATTTTCACGTGCGCCCGGCCGGGACAGCAGAAATGATGACCACCGCCTGCGCCTGCGGGTAGTCGTCTGTAATGGTCAGGTCGATGCGCGGCGTGTAGCCTGCGGGGACAAGGCGTTCGAGTTGACGTGCAGCCCCGCCCGTCAGCTTCATGGTCGGGCGTCCCGAGGGCAGGTTGACCACACCCATGTCGCGCCAGAACACGCCGCTGCGAAAGCCGGTGCCGAGCGCCTTGGCGCAGGCTTCCTTGGCCGCGAAGCGTTTGGCGTAGGACTCGGCGCGCAAGCGCCGGCGATCGGATTTCTCGCGCTCGATGTCCGTGAATACACGGTTCACAAAGCGCTGGCCGTACCGTTCCAGCGTCGCTTCGATGCGCCGGATGTCGATGATGTCGTTGCCGAGGCCGAGGATCATGGCGGCTACCTTCACGCGCTCAGGCTTCCTGTAGCGCCAGCGCGGGCCTTGTGCATGAGCGCGCGCATGCGCCGCACCGCGGAGTCGAGGCCGGAGAAGATCGCCTCGCCGATCAGGAAATGTCCGATGTTCAGTTCGACGATCTCGGGAATTTCGGCAACCGGCGCGACCGTGTCGAAGGTCAGCCCGTGGCCCGCATGGACCTCCAGCCCCGCGGAGGCCGCCAACCGCGCGCCTTCGCGCAGGCGCTCCAGTTCAGCGTTGCGCGCGTGGTCGTCGTCCTCTATCGCCGCTTCGCAGTAAGCGCCGGTGTGCAGTTCCACCACCGGCGCGCCAAGCGTGCGGGCAGCTTCGATCTGGCGGGGATCGGCGTCGATGAACAGCGACACTCGGATGCCAGCCTGGCGCAGCGCATCAACGATCGGTTGCAGCGCGGCGCGCTGACCGGCGACATCCAGCCCGCCCTCGGTGGTCAGTTCCGCGCGCCGCTCCGGCACCAGGCAGCAGGCGTGGGGGAGATGGCGCAGAGCGATGTCGCGCATCTCGTCCGTCGCAGCCATCTCCAGGTTGAGCGGCAGGTCGATCTCGGCCTTCAGCCGCGCGATGTCATCATCGCATATGTGGCGGCGATCCTCGCGCAGATGGGCCGTTATACCGTCCGCTCCGGCTTCAGCCGCCAGCCTCGCGGCGCGCACAGGGTCAGGGTGAGCGCCGCCACGCGCGTTCCGGATCGTGGCGACATGGTCGATGTTCACACCAAGGCGCAGTTTGTTGTAAGTCATCGTTCGCTCTAGACGCTCTGGGTGGAGGAGCCGTCCGGCAGCGCCAGCGTGCCGCCTAGCGGGCCACGCGACCTGGCGACGATACGTTCGCGCCGCCGACGCTGGCGCAACTCCACCATCTGACGCACAAGGATGTAAGAAATCCCGGCAGCAACGGCACCGATGGGCAGCGAACCGATCACCATCGGCTTGACAACCGGCCAGACGCCCTCGAAGACCAGAAGCGCGGCTTCCATCGAGAAATCCATCAGCCGCTCGAAGACGGCGCTACCCCAGCCGGCGAGTCCCTCCGGCAGACTGCCGCAGGAGCCAATCACATTGCCGGTGAGCATCACGCAGCCGAGCTTGTAAGTCGAATACCAGATCACGGGGAAGCTGAGCGGGTTGGCGACAAAGGTGCCAAGCGCAGCCGCGACGAGGCTGCCGCCAAGCGCCCAGGCCAGCAGGCACGCCAACATGAACTGAAAACCGTAGAGCGGGGTGAAGCCAATGAACACGCCCGCCGCGCACCCCAAGGCGATGGCGTGGGGCGAGCCGGAGAGGCGCCAGAGACGATAGAAGACGTATTTCGTTGACCGGGCAAAGGATCGGCGCGGCCAAACGGCAACCCGCAACATTTCCCAAAGGGATGCCTGCTCACGGCGACGAAACAACATTTGGTCCTGCACCCCAAATCGCCCGGCGGCCGCCGGTGCTAACCCTGTCTACTTCGCCGATATAGGCCAGCGCGCCGCACTGGCAACTGTGTCGCAAGAAACACAGCCCTGCCGCCAGCCCTAACCATTCCTGCAAGTGTGGTTGTAGCGCGATCCTGATGCACGCGAAATGCCGGTGATCGCTGCCAGGAGACGTTGCGTCGCGGCTGTGGCGCTCAGGCCGCACCGAGCGTACGGCTCCCCGGCTTGGTTGCAGGAATATCGCGCAAATGGGGCGGCAGCTTGTCGGGGTCATAGGCTGGCGCCTCAAGCGTGAGCAGCGCGATGAGCGGAACGCCCAGATCGGCGTGGCCGCCGGAGCGGTTGACGAGACAGGCCGCCGCGGCCACTCCGCCGCCCGCAGCGCGCGTCGCGGCGATGCACTCGCGCGAAGACAGCCCGGTCGTGACGACGTCCTCGACCATCAAGCAGCGCGCTCCCGCGGGAATTGCGAAATCTCGCCGCAATGTGAACGCCCCAGCGACCCGCTCGAAGAACACGGCAGGCACATGAAGCTGCCGGCCCATCTCGTAGCCGACGATCACCCCGCCCATCGCCGGCGAGACGACCATGTCGATCTCAGCGCCCAACCCACGCACCCTGTCTGCCAGCGCGGCGCAGAGTTTCTCGGCCCGCCACGGGTACTGGAGAACCTGTGCGCACTGAACATAGGTGTCGCTGTGCAGGCCGGATGAGAGAACGAAATGTCCGGTGCGCAACGCGCCGCTGTCCTTCAGGATCGCCAGAACTTCGGATTCGGTCATGTTCTGCTCTCGCTCAGGAGGGGGCCCGCTCGGCGTTGCTCACGACCTTCAACCCGCGCAGGCCGGAGAGAATGTCGTTCAGGTGCTTCAGATCATACACTTCCAGCGTGATGCGCATTTCCGTGTAGTCAACCTGCCGGTTGATCATCTCGATCCGGTCGATGTTGCTGCCCGATTCGCCGATCAGCTGCGCGATTTGCGCGAGCGTGCCGGGGGCATTGATGGCATGCACGGTGATATCCACGGGAAAGCGCGCTGTCGAGCCTTCCTCAATGTCCCAGGTGACGTCAATCCACCGTTCGAGCTGGTCGTCATATTCGGTGAGCTTGGCCGCGTGAATCGGGTAGATCGTGATGGTGTTGTCCGGCTCCAGAATGCCGACAATGCGGTCGCCCGGCACAGCGCCGCCCGGCGCGAAGCGGATCGGGTCGCCCGCCTGCGTGCCGCGGATCGGTATGGCGTCGGCGAGATCGCGCGGCGATGACTGCTGCCCGCCGAGCAACCGGAACTTGACGTGCCGCACCCAGCCAAGATTGAACCAGCCCTCGTCATCGCGGCGGATCGCCTTGCGCTTGGGCGTCTCAGTCCATTCGCGGCCGGGATGGACGGCTTTCAGGACATCCGTCGAGATGAGTTCGCCCCGGCCTACGGCGGCCAGCACGTCAGCCGTCGATGTTTGCGCAAGACGGTGAAGGCCGTTCGCGAGGGCCGCCTCGTCAAATTCGACGCCGACATTCTCGAAGGCGTTGCGCAGAATTTGGCGGCCGAGGTCGCAATACTGCTTGCGCACCGCTTCGCGCGTGGCGCGGCGGATGGCCGAGCGCGCCTTGCCCGTGACTGCGATGCGTTCCCATGCGGGCGGCGGGGTCTGCGCCTGCGAAGTGATGATCTCGACCTCGTCGCCGTTTTTCAGCGACGTGACCAGCGGCATATGGCGGCCGTTGATTTTCGCGCCGACGCAGCGGTTGCCGACATCGGTGTGCACCGCATAGGCGAAGTCGATGGCGTTGGCGCCACGTGGTAGAGCGATAAGACGGCCTTTTGGCGTAAAGCAGTAAACCTGGTCCTGAAAAAGCTCCAGCTTGGTGTGTTCGAGGAATTCTTCCGGGTTGTCGCCCTCCAGCAGATTGTCGACCAGCTTGCGCAGCCACTGATAGGGCGCGCTCTCCTCGCTGAGCGGGCGTTGCGCCTGCCCGTTCAGCTTTTCCGGCGCGTCCTTGTATAGCGAGTGCGCGGCGACGCCGTATTCGGCGACGTGATGCATCCAGCGGGTGCGGATCTGCAGCTCCACCCGCTGGCGTCTCGGCCCGACGATGGTCGTGTGGATCGATTGGTAGTCGTTCTGCTTCGGCGTGGAGATATAGTCCTTGAAGCGCCCGGGCACGACGCGCCACTTTGTATGGATGCAGCCGAGCACCCGGTAACAGTCCGGCACGTCCCCGGTGATGACACGGAAGCCGTAGATATCGGAAAGCTGTTCCAGCGAAATCTGCTTGTTCTCCATCTTGCGCCAGATGGAGTAGGGCTTCTTCTCGCGGCCGTAGACCTCGGCCTTGATCCCCTCGGCGGCAAGCCGCTCTTCAAGCTCCGCGCGGATATCCTCAATCAGCCCCTCGTTGCGCTTGCGCAGGGCTTGCAGGCGCGAAACGACCGTTTTGTGGGCGTCAGGATTGAGGTAATAGAAGGCGAGATCGGACAGCTCGTCCTTGATCTCCTGGATGCCCATGCGACCGGCCAGCGGCGCATAGATCTCCATCGTTTCCGCGGCGATCTGTTTGCGCTTGTGCGGCTTGACGTGCTCCAGCGTGCGCATGTTGTGCAGCCGGTCGGCGAGCTTGATCAGCAGCACCCGGATGTCGCTGGAGATGGCCAGCAGCAGCTTGCGGAAATTCTCGGCCTGTTCGACGCGCTTGCTCGCGAGGTCAAGCCGGCGCAACTTGGTGAGGCCATCGACGAGATCGGCAATCTCCTTGCCAAAAAGGTCCTGAATCTCGTCCTTGGTGGCCGGCGTGTCCTCGATGGTGTCGTGGAGCAGCGCCGCAGCGATGGTCGCATCGTCAAGCTTCAAGTCCGCGAGTACGGCAGCGACTTCCAGCGGATGCGAGATATAAGGATCGCCGGAGGCCCGGCGCTGGTTGCCGTGCGCGCGCATTGCGTAGATGTAGGCGCGATTGAGCATGGTCTCGTCCGCGTTCGGGTCATACCGCATCACGCGTTCGACAAGCTCGTACTGCCGCATGGTTCATGCCCTCAGATTCTGCGCCGCCCGGCCGGTCCTGCACGAAAAAGGCGCGCAAGCAAGCCGCCCGCGCGCCATCGCCTCGTGCACCGTGATCGCAGATGCGGGGGTCAGCGCGACCGTCCGCCCGGCGCCCCGCCGCCGATGGTTCCGCCCTCGAGACCGCGCAGCAGTTCTTCCTCGGATAGCGGGTCCATTTCGGTATCGTTGGCCATGTCGTCGCGGGTGAGCGCAGGGACGCTTTCCTCGCGGCCGATCGTCGGGCCGCCGTCGCCTTCCGGCTCGTCCACCTCCACGTAACGCTGCATCGAGTGAATAAGGTCTTCCTTCAGATCGTCGGGAGACAGCGCCCGTTCGGCAATCTCGCGCAGCGCCACCACGGGATTCTTGTCATTATCGCGCTCCACCGTAATCGGTGCGCCTGCCGAGATCGCCCGGGCGCGATGCGCGGCCATCAGGATGAGTTCAAACCTGTTCGGAACCTTGTCGATGCAGTCTTCAACGGTAACGCGGGCCATGCGTCAAATTCTCCTTGGTAAGTCGTGAAGCGTAGAATGAAACCGATCACGTTACAAGCGGCGCGGCGCTTGCGCGGATCGGATTTCCTCTTGGTGCCGAACAAACGCATTCAGCGGCTGCAAGTCAAGGCGCGGACGCCAGCTCCCGTTGAATATGGCCCTCGCCAACCTCACGGGGCAGCCCCCGGAGAAGCTGACCGACTGATTCGCCGGTTACGGGGTGATGCCAGCGCGGCGAGACATCCATGAGCGGTTGCAGCACGAACTGGCGCAAATGAAGCTGCGGATGCGGCGCGACCAGGACCGGACGGGGCTCCACTGGCTCGACCGGAAGAAGACGCGTGCCGGCGTGCGCCCTCGATTTATGACGAAGCGTCCGAAAATTTGGTCCGGCCCAGTTGATCACGCGACCGGCGTAGTCCAGAATATCAATATCGAGGGGTCTGGGGCCCCAGTGTCTCTTTTGCCTTCGTCCGGCTGCGCATTCCAACCTCTTGAGCGTGCGCAGCAGGGCGTCGGGCGGGAGGGCTGTGCGGGCGAGGACGACCGCGTTCACGAAGTCCGCTTGTTCCTGGGGCCCAAGCGGAGCGCTCAGGTAAAGCGGGGAGCGGGCTTTAACGTGAACGCCGACAGCCCCAAATAACTGAAGAATGCAGTGAATCGTATGGTCTGGCGCACCCCACACGCTGTCCATATTTGCGCCAAGCCCAAGTACGATCCTCATGATTCGGCTCTGCCATTTCGCGTTCTGATTGCAAAATCCGGAGGCGGCCCCAAGTGGAGCCCATCCCGGAGCGTCAACCGCCAGTTTTGGAAATTATACCCGGGCTTAGGGCGGTTTCCTTATATACGAGGTCAACAACGATGAATTTGTACCCTCACGAGCGCGCTGCGCTTTTCATTGACGGCGCAAATCTGTACGCCGCCGCCCGCGCTCTCGGTTTCGATATCGACTACAAGCGCCTTCTCGCGTTGTTCCGATCGAAATGCTATCTCGTGCGCGCGCTTTACTACACAGCGCTCGCCGAAGATCAAGAGTACTCCTCCATCCGGCCGCTGATCGACTGGCTCGATTACAACGGCTACACGATGGTCACCAAGCCGACCAAGGAATTTACCGATCCAAGCGGGCGCCGGAAAATCAAGGGCAACATGGATATCGAACTGACCGTCGATGCCATGGAGCTGTCTGCCCATCTCGACCATATCGTTCTTTTCTCTGGGGACGGTGATTTTCGCAGCCTCGTCGAGGCGCTCCAACAGAAGGGGCGCCGCGTAAGCGTGGTCTCGACGCTCGCCACCCAGCCGCCCATGATCGCCGACGAGTTGCGCCGCCAGGCCGACCAGTTTATTGATCTGCGCGAACTGGAGCAGGATATCTGCCGGGTCACAAACGGCCGTGACCGGCGGCCACCGCCAGCGCAGCAGGCGGAGCAGGAATTCTACGACGATGAGGACGATGACGAGGACGACGAGATCGACACCACACCCGAGGGGTCGCATAAATATTGAGCGTGCCTGCTAGGTGGCGGCGTCCGACCTCACGTCTGAGCCGCCGCGCGACTGTTCGGTTTGCGAGCGGCTGGTCGCTTATCGCGCGGAAAACCGCGCGGCGCATCCCGAATGGTTCAACGCGCCGGTGCCGTCGTTCGGCGCGGACAACGCTCAGCTCCTGATCGTCGGACTGGCCCCGGGGCTTCAGGGGGCCAACCGCACCGGCCGACCCTTCACCGGCGATTATGCCGGCGAATTGCTATATGCGACCCTGCTGGCGCATGGCTTTGCGGCCGGTGCGTACGCGGCCGCCCCGAACGACAGCCTGCGGCTCAAAGCCTGCATGATCACCAACGCGGTGCGATGCGTGCCGCCCGGGAACAAGCCTACCGGTGCGGAGATCAAGGCGTGCCGTCAATTCCTGCGCGGTCGCATCGCATGCCTGCCCGAACTGCGGGCGATCCTCGCCCTCGGGCGCATCGCGCATGACTCTGTCATCGCGGCGCGGGATCAGCGACAGGCGGCATATCCGTTTGCGCACGGCGCGCGCCACGAGATGCCGGACGGACTCGCCGTCTATGACAGCTATCACTGCTCGCGCTACAACACCAACACGGGCCGGCTTACCGAGCGCATGTTTCGAGACGTGCTTGCGCAAATCCGCAGCGATCTGGGCGCATAAAAAACCGCCCACGTGGGAACGCGGGCGGCTTTCATCTGGTCAGGAAAAGCGTTACTTCGGCTGCGGCACCAGACGCAGATACGGCGTCTCGGTCTTCCAGCCTTCGGGATACTTCTTCTTCGCTTCCTCATCCGGCACCGATGGCGCGATGATGACCTCCTCGCCCTGCTTCCAGTCGGCGGGCGTAGACACCTGGTGCGCCGCGGTCAGCTGCAGCGAATCCAGAATCCGCAGGATTTCCTGGAAGTTGCGGCCTGTGCTCATCGGATAGACGAGGATCAGCTTGATCTTCTTGTCCGGGCCGATGATGAACACGTTGCGCACCGTCTGGTTGTCCACCGGGGTGCGGCCCTCAAAGCTCTCGCCTGCGCCGGCCGGGAGCATCCCGTAAGCTTTGGAGATCGACAGATCGGTGTCGCCGATCATCGGATAGTTCACGGCATGGCCCGTGACCTTCTTGATGTCGTCGCCCCATTCCTTGTGACGGTCGACCGGATCGACGCTGAGGCCGATGATCTTGGCGTGGCGTTTGTCGAACTCCGGCTTCAGGCCCGCCATGGTGCCCAGCTCGGTGGTGCAGACCGGCGTGAAATCCTTGGGGTGCGAAAACAGAATCCCCCAGGAATCGCCGAGCCAGTCGTGAAAGCGGATGCGGCCTTCGGTGGTTTCGGCTTCAAAGTCCGGGGCGATATCGCCCAGTTGCAAAGTCATACTGTCCTCCTCACGGTTGTCTCAACGCGCCAAGATGGCGGATGTCCGAGCATCGTGCGCTTATCCTCCATTGGCGGCAATACCTACCAGAAATGAGGATTGGCCGCCCCTCACGTCAACGAACGGTCGCCGCGTTGGCGTCGCTGTGAAGAAAGTTGTTTCGCGCTGCGGGCGTTTGGGAAAACGGTCCGCTGATTGGGTCCTTCGCCCTACGAACCGTAGATCGCGAGCGGCAGCCAAGTCGCCAGGGCAGGGGTATACCAAAGCACGACGAGCGCCAGAAGCTGAATGAGCACGAACGGAACGATCCCCTTGTAAATCTCGATCGTTCGCACTTCCGGCGGCGCGACCCCGCGCAGGTAGAACAGCGCAAAGCCGAAGGGCGGGGTCAGGAAGGAGGTCTGCAGGTTGATCGCCATCATCACGCCGAGCCAGACAGGGTTGATCGGCTCGCCCGGCGCGATCTCCATCTGGAGCAGGATCGGCGCGACAATCGGCACGACGATGAAGATGATCTCCAGGAAGTCGAGGAAGAAGCCCATGATGAACATCACCAGCATCACGAGCAGCACCGCGCCGACCGCGCCGCCCGGCAGGTTGGACAGGAATTCCTCAATCCATTCGTCTCCGCCAAAGCCGCGGAAGACGAGCGCGAACATGCCAGCGCCGACCAGTATGATGAACACCATCGACGAAATGGTTAGCGTCGAGCGCATCACCAGCAGCAGTACCCGCTCGCCGTTTTCATCGCGGGTCCGGTAGGCGCGCCATGCTGCCAGCGTCACCCCCGCGAACAGCACGGCGGTCAGGATCATGGCCACAACAATCGCGGCCATCTCGTGCTGCGCAATGACATCGCGCTGCAGCCGGAGATCGAACGACGCGCTCATGAACAGCAGCAGCACCAGGCTCACGCCCGCCGCGATCAGCAGCCCTGAGCGCGACGGCAGCAGCTTGTAACCCGCCAGCATCATGGCGCCCACCGCGCCGACGCCCGCGGCTTCGGTTGGCGAGGCGAGACCGCCGAGGATCGAGCCGAGAACCGCAACGATCAGGATGATCGGCGCGAGCAGCACGCCCGCCAGATGGATCAGTTGCTCGCGGCGGTTGCGCCCGCTCTCCTCCATCTCCACGGCCGGCGCCATCTCAGGGCGCAGCCACGTGATGACGAGTTGGTAGAGCATGTACATGCCGACCAGCAGCAGCCCAGGCAACAGCGCGCCGGCGAACAGGTCGTTCACCGACACGGTGTCCGGCGCGAAGATGCCCATGTCGAACTGCGCCTGCTGGTAGGCGGAGGAAAGCTGGTCGCCGAGCAGCACCAGCACGATCGATGGCGGAATGACCTGGCCGAGCGTGCCCGACGCCGCGATCGTCCCGCAGGCGAAGGACCGGCTGTAGCCGCGCCGCAGCATCGTCGGCAACGAGATCAGCCCCATGGTCACGACCGTCGCGCCGACGATGCCGGTCGATGCCGCAAGCAGCGCGCCGACAACGCACACCGAAAACGCCAGCCCGCCCGGCATCGTCCCGAACATCCGGCCCATGTTGTCAAGAAGCTCTTCGGCGACCTTCGATCGCTCAAGCATCACGCCCATGAACACGAACAGCGGTACGGCGACCAGCACCTCGCTGCTCATGGTCTGGAAAATGCGTTGGGGAAAGGCGCTCAGGAACGCGAGGTCGAAAACGCCGAGCGCATAGCCGAGGAAGGCGAAGGCGGCGGAGGTTCCCGCGAGCACGAAGGCGACCGGGAAGCCGGTCAGCAACAGCCCCACTGTCGTGAGGAACATGATCAGGCAGAGCACTTCGGGGTCCAGCGGGAAGCTCATGTCGCCTGGGCTCCTTGCCGTGTCAGGACTGTTGCGCCGCGCCGGGCTCGTGCAAACTCATGGGTCCGGGGGAATACCGAGGCCATCGGCCCATGAGGTATAAGAACCCCTTGATTGCCGTCGATAGCGCCTGCAGCCCGACGAAGACTGCAAAAACCCAGATCACGGTCTTGTAGAGGAAGATCAGGGGCAGCCCCGCCAGTTCGGTGGACCCTTCCAGCACGATCCACGCGTTGATGACGTAGCCCCAGGACAGCCAGAGGGTCAGGATGCAAAGCGGGATAATAAACAGAACCGAGCCGAGCAGATCGACCCAGGCCTTGTAGCGCTGGCTGGCCTCGCGATAGATCACGTCGACCCGCACATGCCCGTCATACAGAAGTGTGTAGCCCGCCCCGACCATGAACAGGAGGCCGTGCAGATACCAGATCGACTCCGATAGTGCGGTGTTCGAGAACGCGAAGACATAGCGCAAGATGACAATGCCGAACTGTATCACGACCATCAGGAAGGCCGTCCAGGCGATGAGGTTGCCGACCCGGGTGTTCAGCGCGTCGATGAGGTTGGCGATCCGGTAAAGCGTCTGCATCAGGGGCGCGCCTTGTCGCACGGCAGGAGCGAAGCGGTCTGTCCGCGGTTTCGCAGTTCGTGGGAAATAGAAGGGCGGCACGCCCGCTACGCGCCGCCCGGCTGTTGAAGCGCCTAGCCTTCGGCCAGTTCGCGCTTGCGCATGTAGGACTGGTCCGACAGTTTCGACCACTCCAGCGCAATTTTCCGGAAGGCCATGTAGCTGTCGTAGACCCTTTTGGTCATTGCGTCGGCGTTCGCCACGTCGGCAAGCACGTCTCTCGCCGCCTGCCCCGCCTGCACGAACACCTCGTCCGGCATCTCGCGGACGTTTACCCCGTGCTCGGTCACGAGCGTATTGAGCGCCTGCGAGTTGTTGGCATTGAATTCGGCCAGGTCGATGTTGTTTTCCGCCACCGCGCAAGCCTGCAATGCTGCCTTGTCCGCATCCGACATGCTTTCATAAAGCTGACGGTTCACGCCCAGGCCAAGCGCGGTGCCCGGCTCGTGGAAGCCCGGATAGTAATAGTTCTTGACGATCTTGTAGAAGCCGAAGGCGAGATCATTGTACGGACCGACCCACTCGGTCGCGTCGATCGTGCCGGCTTGGAGCGCTGGCAGGATTTCGGCGCCAGCCAGCGTCACTGGCGAGCCGCCCAGCGCGCGGATCACGTCGCCGCCAAGGCCCGGAATGCGCATTTTCAGGCCCTTGAAGTCCTCGGCCGAGGTGATCTCCCTATTGAACCAGCCTGCCATCTGCGAGCCGGTGTTTCCGCAGAGGAACGGCTTGACGTTGAAGTCGGCCGCGAGTTCGTCCCACAGTTCCTGACCGCCGCCTTGATGAATCCATGCGTCCATTTCGTCAGGGCGGAAGCCGAACGGCACGGCGGCAAAGAACGAGAAGGCTGGCGTTTTGCCCTGATAGTAATATTCGGCCGAGTGGTACATGTCCGCCGTGCCTTCCTGCACGGCATCGAGGCCTTTCAGCGCCGGGACCAGTTCGCCGCCGCCATAGATGCGAATCTTGTAGCGGCCGTCGGTGGCGGCCTCGAAGCGGCGGGCAAAGCGCTCGGGCGCGGTGCCAAGGCCGGGGAAGCCCTTGGGCCAAGCCATGACCAGCTTGAGTTCCTTGACGCCCTGGGCGATCGCGGGCGCGGCCAGCGCGGAGGCCGCAGTTGCGCCGGCGGCGACGCCTGTAGTTTTCAAAAACGAACGACGATCCATGAGAGCTCTCCTCACTTCCTCCACACACACATTGGCCGCGTTCGGCCTGTTCTTGGCGAGGCCCTAGGCGGCCGGGGCCAGCAGGTCCGGGAGTTCGGACAGGGTGTTAATGACAGTTAAGGGCTTAGCAGGCAAGTGCTCCGGGGGTTGGGAAAAGCGGTTTACGTGGCAGACGGCGAAGCCGAAGTGGGCCGCCCCGGCGGCGTCCCAGCCATTGGCGGAGACGAACCCGATCTGCGCCGGCGGCAGGGCGAAGGCGTCGACCGCGAGCTGATAGGTACGCGGGTCGGGTTTGTACACGCCGGCGGGATCGACGGACAGAACATGATCGAGCAACCCGCCGATATTCGCGTGCGCGACGGCCTGTTGCAGCATGCCGGGCGATCCATTGGACAGGATTGCGGTGGCGATACCGCGCTCGCGCAGGGCGGTCAGCGTCCTTGCGGCATCGTCATAAGCGTCGAGGTCGCGGTAGAGCGACAGCAGCTTGTCGCGCAAGCCGCCGTTTTCGATACTGTGGGCGTCCAGCGCGTAATCCAGCGCATCGCAGGTGACCTGCCAGAAATCCGCGTAGTCGCGCATCAGGCTGCGTAGCCAGGTGTACTGAAGCTGCTTCTGCCGCCAGAGTTCGGACACGAGCGCGGCGTTCGGACCGATTTCGCCGGCCAGGCGGGCCGTCGGCGCGTGGACATCGAAGAGTGTGCCGTAGGCGTCGAAGGTGACAGCCTTCAGGCCGGAGAGGGATGGGGTGATATCGCTCATGCCGCATCTGCCGCGCTGATGATGGTTGCGGCATGATGCCGTGTCAGCGCAACGCCGCGCAAGGCCCTAGAACGGCCGGCTGGGGCCGAGGGAGGCGGCGAACAGCAGGATCCCGAGCATCATTACGACGAAGCCGCCGCCGAGCGCAGCGGCTGTCTGGACGCGCTGGGCCCACGCGGAGCCGGCGCCGCCAGCGCGCGCCGCCAATTCCCGGGTACCGACGGCAGCGGCCGCAAGCGTAGCGACCGTGATCGCTGTGCCGAGCGACATCGCGAAGGTCGACAGGACGCCGGCCCAGAATAGCCCCTGCGTCAGCGCGAACACGAGCACGACGATCGCGCCAGTGCAGGGGCGGATGCCGACAGCCAGCATGATTGCAGCGGCGCTGCGCCAGGACAAGTCGCCCTGCAGCATGTGCGCATCGGGCATGTGAGCATGGCCGCAGCAGTGACCATGCGGCGCGTGCGCCTGAACGTGTCTGCGCCGCCGCCAGATGCGCCGCGCCGCAGCGACGAGCATCACCGCGCCAACGCCCGCCACCAGCGCATAGCTCAGCGTCTCCAGTTCGCCCACGCGTTCGCGGATGCTCAGCCCAGCGGCATTGAGCAGGACCGCCATCACGCCAACCAGCACAATCGCTGAGAGCGCCTGCACCAGGGACGAGCCGAACGCCAGAATGATGCCGCGCCGTGCCGTGCGCTCATTCGCCAGCGCGTAGGACGAGATCACCGCCTTGCCATGACCCGGGCCGATGGCATGGACCACGCCGTAAAGAAAACTCAGCATCACCAGCGCCAGACCGGCGGAAAAGGCCCGCTCCTCCTTCAGCGTGCGCACGCCCCCGGCAAGCTCGCGATAGAGCTGCTGTTGCGTCTCCTGCACCCAGGTCCAGAACTGGTTGAGCACGCCCGGCTGATCTTGCGGCGCGGGCGCGGCGCTCGGCGGGGTGCGGGTGCCGAAGGGGCTTTGCGCGCCGTCCGCCTGCGCGATGACCAGTTGGCCGGTGTCATACGCCATGGCGTGAGCCGCGAAAGCGCCAGAGAGTGCGGCCAGGAACAGCCCAGCGATGAACCGGCCTGTCCATTTGCGAAAATCGACCATGGTGCTGCCGCGATGGATTAGGATGCCGGCTTGCAAGCCAGCGACACGTCCTGCGCAAACTGCGCGCCCCAATCCAAACTTGGGTCGAGAGCGTCGAAGAATGCTTCGCCTAGCGTTTGCGTGGTGGTTGACGCCGCCGGCGCATCCGCGATGTGGATGGCGCAGCCCGCTGGAACGTGATCGGCCAGCGTCACTGGACGCTCCTGCGCAAGACTGAATGACACGAAAAAGGATGGATCGTAGACAGAGAAGGCAAACTGGCCCGCATGGCCCGCCGGGACGGGTTCAGCAAGCGGCAGCGTGAAGTGCAGGGTCAGCAGCGTACCGTCATACGCAAGCCGATAGTCAACGGGATCTTTGCGTCGCAGCTTCTCCCCGCCCAGTTCGGCGAACGTGAAATAGTCAAAATCGCCAAGGCTCTCGATATTGGTGCGCGCCAGCGGCTCCAGCTCGGCCTGGCTGTATTGGCCATCGCCGTTCGTGTCCATGCCCTGGAGCGCGAAGGCGGTGAAATACTCGTCGAATGTCCAGGCGTGGCGGAAGCCCGTGATCGCGCCCGCCTCGTTGAATAGCAGCTTGGTCTGGACCGTGACCCACACATGCGGATGGGCCTGCCCGGGTGCAGCGTTCAGCAGAAGCGTCGCGATTACGACGCAGGTGGCCAGATATCGCCAGATCGTCATTTCCATGGTTCCTTGCCTTGGCCTTACGTCTGACGGGGGTTTTTGTCGAGAATGGGTCACGCCTGGTGGTGCGATGCAGACATTTGCCTCCCTGCGCAGGCTCCGCCCAAGCATATGTCGGCATCAACAGGCGACCAGCAACTGATGGGCATCGTGGTGCTCTTAAAGTTGACATCTGACCGAGAGCCCGGCCGCATGCGGGACGAAAATGTCAAATTCCCTCCCCTAGTGCGCTTGATGGTTCCTGCCTTTTCGCGTGCGCCAGTAGACACCCGCCGCGATCAACAACGCCATGACGAACGGCACTGCGAGAATGACGAGCGCGTACTCGTTCACGAAGGCTTGCAAGCCCGTGATGCGCTGACCGAGCACATAGGCGCCGCCGGCCCATACGAGTGCCCATAGCCCGCTGCCAAGAACATTTGCAAACAGATAGGCCGGCCAGGACATGTCCGCCGCGCCGGCCGCGACGCCCTTTACCTGCCGCAGAAAGGGGAAGAACTGCGCGGCGAAGACGAGCTTGATCCCGTTCCCGCGCACGCGCCGCTGCGTTTCCTTGATGCGCTCGGGCGTGATGCGCAGATGATGGCCATATTTCTTGAGCGCCGGCAGGCCGCCGTAACGCCCTACAGCAAAGGCGATAATTCCGCCCGCCGCGCCGCCGAGCCAGCCCGCCAGAATGACGTGCCAGACCCAGAAGGATTGCGACGTTGCCAGCAGCGCGGCAATCACCATGAGGGTCTCCGCCGGCGTCGGCCCGCCGATCTTCTCGAGGAGCACGCTGGCGAACACTGTGAATGCACCGTACTGATGCAGGAACGGCTCAATCTCGCCCAGATCAGCGGAAAACAAGTTGCAGGTCCTCTTTTGAACACAAAGCCCCGTCGTGCTGCCGCGCAGTGAAGGCTGTCCGCCCAATCTGCGCATCGAATAAATAGTATGCCGGTCGGGCTTGGCAAACTTTGAGACAGCCAAGAACCCAGCTAAGTTCCCGCGCGTGTCTCGCACGAACCGTATTTGCAGAACCACCAAATGGGAGCAGTGTCGAAAATGTCAGGGCTTGGTGGCCAGCATGGCAACATTGACCACGGCGATCTGTTCGCCGCGCCAGAGCAAATGGCAGGGCTGAAGCGCGAGGCTGGCGAGCTGCC
>CAZYUT010000004.1:0-38550 GCA_964650735.1 uncultured Hyphomicrobiaceae bacterium | reverse complement strand
GAGCCTTCCTCGAAGGTGACGAGGTCCTGCGAATAGAGCGAGTGCGGCGAGCGGCGGCCGACGACATGCACTCCGCCTTTGTAGAGCTTGAGCCGGACCGTGCCGGTGACATGCGCCTGGCTCTGGTCGATGGCGGCTTGCAGCATCTCGCGCTCGGGGCTGAACCACAGCCCGTTATAGATCAGCTCGGCATAGCGCGGCATCAGCTCGTCCTTCAGGTGCGCCGCGCCGCGGTCCAGCGTGATCGACTCGATGCCGCGATGCGCCGCTAGCAGGATCGTGCCGCCAGGCGTTTCGTAGATGCCGCGCGACTTCATCCCAACGAAGCGGTTTTCCACGAGGTCCAGCCGGCCGATGCCGTTATCGCGGCCCAGATCGTTGAGCCGCGCCAGCAGGCTCGCGGGGCTTAAGCGCTCGCCATCGATTGACACCGCATCGCCGCGCTCGAAGCCGATCTCGACATAGGTGGGCGTGTCCGGCGCGTCCTCCGGCGCGAGAGTGCGCTGATAGACATATTCCGGCGCTTCCTCGTCCGGGTCTTCAAGCAGCTTGCCTTCCGACGAGGTGTGCAGCAGGTTTGCGTCCACCGAGAACGGCGCTTCGCCGCGCTTGTCCTTCGGCACCGGGATCTGATGCTTTTCCGCGAAGTCGATCAGCGCCTCGCGGCTCGCCAGCTCCCATTCGCGCCACGGGGCGATCACTTTGATGTCCGGCGCGAGCGCGTAATAGCCCAGCTCGAAGCGGACCTGATCGTTGCCCTTGCCGGTCGCGCCGTGGCACACCGCATCCGCGCCGGTCTCGCGCGCGATCTCGATCTGGCGCCTGGCAATCAGCGGGCGGGCGATCGAGGTGCCGAGCAGGTAGACGCCCTCATAGACCGCGTTCGCGCGCATCATCGGGAAGACGTAATCGCGCACGAATTCTTCGCGCAGGTCCTCCACGTAAATCTCGCGGATGCCCAGCATCTCCGCCTTGCGCCGGGCCGGTTCCAGCTCCTCGCCCTGGCCCAGATCGGCGGTGAAGGTCACCACTTCACAACCGTAAGTCGTTTGCAACCATTTGAGGATAATCGAGGTGTCGAGGCCGCCGGAATAGGCCAGCACGACCTTGCGGATAGGGGCGTCGGCGTCGCTCATGGCGCAATCGTCCTTTTCGTCTGAAGGTTTGGCGGGGGATAGCCGATTGGCTGGCGGGCGGCAAGAGGGCGATGGCGAGGGCAGGGCTCGACAAGCACGGACGCAGCGCCATATGACAGTTCTATGACAATGTGGCGCAGGCCCCGCGAGAAAGGATCATCAACGATGCGCTATCGCCTGGAAATCGACGAACCCGTTGCCGATGGCGTCCGCCGCGCCGGGATCGGGCAGATTGACCGCGCTGCGAAGGCGCTTGCGCGTGAGGATCGTGACACCGGCATCCACGAAGCGCGCAAATGCTTTAAGCGCGTGCGCGCGCTGCTGGACATGGCGCGCCCGGCGCTCAGCGAAAAGGTCTATCGGCGCGAGAACCGCCGCTTCCGTGATCTCGGCCGCGCGCTCTCCGGGCCGCGCGATATTCACGTCATGCGCCAGACGCTGGAGCGGCTTGAGCGACAGCATGACCTGGGCGAAGCGGGTCGCGTGCCCGCAGCGTTGCGCGCCTGGCTGGATGCGAACCGTGCCGCGATCATCCCCGAGCATGGCGAGATGGCGATGGCCCAGGCGCGCGAGGCGCTGGCTGATGCGCAGGCGGCCTTCGAGGCGCTCCCGGTTCGCGCGGACGGGCCGGCGCCGCTGGCCGAGGGCTTGCGCGAGATTTACGCGGGCGGGCGGCAGGCCATGAAGCACGCCTACCGCGCCGGCGTCGACGACGAAGCCTTCCACGAGTGGCGCAAGCATGTTCAGCGGCACTGGCGTCACCTCCAGCTCATGCGGGGGGCGTGGCCCGAGGCGATCGCGCCGCGCATCGCCTTGGCGAGCGAGTTGTCCGACCTCATCGGGCTGGACCATGATCTGGCTGTGCTGATCGCATTTATTCGGCGCAACCGGGCGATCCTTGGCGCGCGCGACGAGGTGAAAGCGCTAGTGCAGGCGGCGCGGGGTGAGCAGGCGACGTTACGCGCGGCGGCGCATCTGCGCGGGCGGCGGCTGTATGACCTGCCGCCACGGGCAATGGCGCGGATGATCGAAACCAACTGGGCTGTGGCGCAAGCGATGGCTGGCGAGACGCGGGATGCGGATACCGCATCGCCCAGTGCAAACGTGGTGACGCTCGCGCAGGCCTGATCAGCCCAGCATCTTGCCGACCACTTCGCTGGTGTCGCGCGACAGGCCCTCCTTCGCAGCGATGCGCTCCAGCATGGCTTGCGCCAGCGCGCGCCGGCCCGGCTCCAGCATCCGCCAGCTTGAGAATGCGCTCGCCAGCCGGGCGGCGATCATCGGGTTGAAGCCGTCGATCTCCAGGATTGCCTCGCCGACGAACTCGTAGCCCCGCCCGTCCGGCGCATGGAAGTGCAGCGGGTTGCCGTGCGCCAGCGCGCCGAAGAGCGCCCGCACCCGGTTGGGGTTCTTGATCGAGAAGGCCGGGTGGCTGCGCAGGCGCTCGACGCGGTCGAGCGTGTCGCTGGCGGTCGATTGCGCCTGAATTGCGAACCACTTGTCGAGCACGAGTTGCTCATCCTTCCAGCGCTCATAAAAGCTGTCCAGCGCCTCGTCGCGCTCCGGCCGGTCGAGGCTGGCGAGGATGCGCAGCGCTGCCATGCTGTCGGTCATGTTGCTTGCATTCTCAAAATGCGCCTGCGCGCGCTTGACGCCCTCGTCGGTCTCTTCAGCGGCCAGAAGTGCGAGCGCCGTGTTGCGCAGGCTGCGCCGGCCGACGCTTCCCGGGTCCGGCTCATATTCGCCCGGCGCCGCGTAGTCCTCATAGAGCCGCTGCAGGTCGCCCTGAAGCGTGTGGCCGAGCGCCTGGCGCAGCTTTCGCCGGGCGTGGTGGACGGCGGTCGGGTCCACATCCGCGCCGATCTCCTGGGCGATGTCCAGTTCGCTTGGCGGCAGGGCAAAAGCAGCGCGGTAGGCCGGCTCCAGCGAGTCGTCAGTGAGCGTCGGGCCGATGGCGAGCGCGAATTCGCGCATATCGGGCACGTACTCTGCTTCGCCGCGCGCCATCGCCACGAGCCGCTTCATTCCTTGTGTCTGCGCCGCCTGCCAGCGGTTGAACAAGTCGCTATCGTGGCGCATCAGGAAATCGAGATCGGCATCGTCCAGCGGGCTCGACAGCTTCACCGGCGCGGAGAAGCCGCGCAACAGCGACGGTACCGGGCGGTGCGCGACGTCGGTGAACGTGAATTCCTGCTCGCGCTCTGTCACCATCAACAGGCCGCCGGGCACCTCGCCGCCATCTTTCAGGCGCAGCGGCATGTCCTCGCCGTCGGGGCCGACAAACCCGATGCGCAACGGGATCGGCACCGGCTCCTTATCCGGCTGGCCGGGTGAGGGCGCGAGCACCTGCGCGATGTGCAGCTTCGCCGTCTTCGCAGCCGCGTCGTGATCGAACCGGCAGACGATCTCCGGCGTGCCCGCCTGGTAGTACCAGCGCATGAACTGGCTCAAGTCGCGGTCATTGGCGTCAGCCATCGCGGCGATGAAGTCCTCGACCGTCACCGCCTGGCCGTCGTGGCGCTCGAAGTAGAGCTTCATCCCGGCCATGAAGCCGTCTTCGCCAAGCATGGTGTGCAGCATCCGGCACAACTCGCCGCCCTTCTCGTAGACGGTGAGCGTGTAGAAGTTGTTGATCTCCACGAAGGAGGACGGGCGCACCGGATGCGCCAGCGGCCCGGCATCCTCGGCGAACTGGCGCGCGCGCAACAGCCGTACGTCCTCGATCCGTTTGACAGGGCGCGAGCGCTGATCGGCGGTGAACTCCTGGTCGCGAAACACGGTCAGCCCTTCCTTGAGGCAGAGCTGGAACCAGTCGCGGCAGGTCACGCGGTTGCCTGTCCAGTTGTGGAAATATTCATGGGCGATGACCGCCTCGATCGCTTCGTAATCGGCGTCGGTCGCGATGTCGGGCCGCGCGAGGATCAGCTTGTCGTTGAAGACGTTGAGGCCCTTGTTCTCCATCGCGCCCATGTTGAAGTCGGACACGGCGACGATCATGAAGATGTCGAGGTCGTATTCCAGCCCGAAGCGCTCCTCGTCCCAGCGCATGGCGGTCTTGAGGCATTCCATCGCCCAGCCGCAGCGCGCTTCCTTGCCCGGCTCGACATAGATGCGCAGATCGACCATGCGGCCCGACCGGGTGATGAAGGTGTCCTGGACGCAGGCGAGATGTCCGCCGACCAGTGCGAACAGATAGGACGGCTTGGGAAAGGGGTCTTCCCAAACGGCATAATGCCGGCCGCCGTCGAGGTCGCCGCTCTCAACCGGGTTGCCGTTCGACAGCAACACTGGCGCTTCCGCCTTGTCCGCCTCGATGCGCACGCGGTAACGCGACAGGATGTCGGGCCGGTCGATAAAATAGGTGATGCGGCGAAAGCCCTCCGGCTCGCACTGGGTGCAGTAGATGCCGCTTGAGCGGTACAGCCCTTCAAGCGCTTCGTTGGCTTGGGGGCTGCAGGTGGTCTCGATCTCGACCTCGAATGGCCCGTCGGGCGGGGAGGCGATGGTCAGCGTCTGCTCGTCGAGCGTGTAATCGTTGATCGGCGCGCCGTTCACCTTGAGCGAATGCAGATCGAGCTTCTCGCCACTGAGCGTCAGCGGGCCGGCCGGCGCGTTCGGGTCGCTGTTCGGTTTGATCTTCAGGCGCGCGCTTACGCGTGTCTTGTCGGGGGCCAGCGCCACGTCGAGATCGACGCTTTCGATCAGATAGGGCGAGGGCCGGTAATCCTTCAGGTAAATTGTCCGCGGCTCTTCGGTTTTCATGGCTCACCTCTTTGCTTGTGTCCTGTTTACAAGCGGGCAAGCGCGATTCCAAGGAGCGTGGGTGGAAGCGCAAACAAAAAGCCGGACGAGGTCGCCCCCTCCGGCTTGAGCAGTTTCCAGAGGGAGAGAAAATCAACCCGCTGCGTATCCAGCTTTGCGGCAATCCTGCGGGGTCCCTTCGCGCCACTTGCTCAGCCATTCGACGGCGCTGGCGAAGCCGCCGAACGTATAGACATGCAGCCCGTGGACCTCAGCGCCCGCGGTTTCGCTGGCGAGCCGATAGACCAGATCATCCGGTACGGCGGTGTCACTGAGCCGCGCCAGCTTGACGCCGTACTTGCGCATCGCGCGGAACGAGGCCTTCGCGCCGGTTAGCCCGGCAAATTTCATCAGCGTTTTCAGGCTGGTCGGGCCGGCCACGCCGACATGCAGCGGCAGGTCGATGCCGCGATCAGCGATGTTGCGCCGCCATGCCATCAGGTTGTCCGGGTCGAGCACGAACTGCGTGACGAGCCGGAAGCGGGCGCTGCTTTGCTTGGCATAAGCGGCTTTCCAGTCGAGCGCGTTGGCGACGTCCTCGGCCGGGACGCCTGGGATACCCTCCGGCTGGCCGCCAACAAAAATCGTCTCGACGCCGTATTCCTCCAGCAGACCGGTCTCCAGAACCGCCATGCTGTTCTCGAACGGGCCGGCCGGCTCTTCCGGATCGCCAGCGATCACCAGCACCTCGCGCACGCGCGCCTGCTCGCGCAAGGCGCCCAGTGTCTCTGTCAACTCATCGCGTGAACGCAGCCGGCGCGCGGCGATATGCGGCACCGGCTCCATGCCCTCGTGGCGCAGGCGGGTTGCGAGCGGGACGCAGTCGGCGAAAGCGGCGCGCGGGAGAAACGGAACGAACACGCGCGCGCCATGCGGTAGCTGTTCGCGGAAATCGCCGATCTTGTCCGCTGTGCTGGGGATGATCTCGATGGACGCGTTGCGGGCGAGGCAGCCGGCGCGCTCTTCCACGCTCAGTTCCGGCGCGGCGGAGGCATGAAAGCCGGCGGGCATCTCGTCTGGCTCCTCGCCGGCGCGCGCCGCCTCGGCTTCCATCTCATCGTAAACGCTCATCGCCATCCCCGCCTTCCGTGTCGCTTCAGCGCCGTGCAGTGAAGTATCGCCGCGCCCGCATGTTCCAGCATGACCACCGTTCCACGCTAACGCCTTGCAGCTATACGATATTCAGGGTAGCGCGGCGAACCGGTCCCGACCGGCCCGTCCGCGCCGCCGTCATCGCGATTTGCGACATCGCCGCGCGTCAGGCCCGCAAACGCTCGTTATCCGGGTCGAACGGGCTTTCGGGGATCACGCGGGCGGGATGACGTGCGCCGAGAATCTCGACCTCGAACTCCTCGCCTTCGCCCGACCACTCCGGCGGCACCATGCCAAGCGCCACGGAGTGGCCCAGCCGCCAGCCATAGCCGCCGCTGGTGCACCGGCCGACCAGCGTCCCGTTGCGGTAGATGGGTTCATTTCCGCGCGGATCAGTGTCGTTGATGTCGCCGACCTCCATGGTCACCAGGCGGTTCTTGAAGCCGCGCTGCTGCCATTCGATGAGCGCGTCCCGGCCAATGAAGTTGGGCTTGTTGAGCCGCACGAACCGGTCCAGACCCGACTCCAGCGCGGAATATTCGATCGACAACTCGCGCGGGATCAGCCTGTACGACTTCTCGATGCGCATGGTGTCCATCGCGCGGATGCCGAACGGCTTGATGTCGTGCGGCGCGCCGGCCTCGAACAGCAGGTCGAAGATGGTGTTCTGCATCTCCATGGGGTGATGCAGCTCCCAGCCCAGCTCGCCGACGAAGTTGACGCGCAGCGCGTGCGCCATGGCGTGGCCGATATTGATCTGCTTGCCGGTCAACCACGGGAACGCCTCGTTGCCCAGATCGAAGTCGGTCAACTGCCCGAGGACGTCGCGAGCCTTTGGCCCGGCGAGCACCAGCACGCCGTATTGCGTCGTGATCGGCTGGAGCTGCACGCTGCCGTCGCGCGGGGCAAGCTTTTTCAGATAATCGTGGTCGTGCCGCTCGAACGCGCCGGCAGAGACCAGGTAGAACGATTCCGGGCCGGTCTTGTAGATCGTGAATTCGCTGCGCACGCCGCCGTTCAGCGACAGCATGTGGCAAAGGCCGATCCGCCCGATCTTCTTTGGGATGCGGTTGGCCACCAGCGACTCCAGCCAGCTTTCAGCGCCGGGCCCTGTCACCATCATCTTGGCGAAGGCCGACATGTCCAGCACGCCGACATTCTCATGAACATGCCGGGCCTCGTTGCCGACATGCTCGAAATAGTTGGAGCGGCGGAAGCTCCACAGTTCGCGGACCTTCCCTTCAGCGTCCAGCGTCGGGTGATTCTCGCTGCAGATCACGTCGGGCCGGTTCAGATCCTCGACATTGATGGCATAGTCCTTCGGCGCGAACCAGTTTGGCCGCTCCCAGCCATAAACCGAGCCAAACACTGCCCCGTGCGCCGCCATACGGCTGTAGCAGGGCGAGGTCTTGAGCGGGCGGGCCGCCACGCGCTCCTCGTCCGGGTAATGGACCGTGAAGACGTTGGCGTAGGCTTCCTCGTTTTTTTCCTTGAGATAACCGCGCGAGGCGTAGGGGCCGAAGCGGCGCGGATCGACGCCCATCATGTCGATGGATGGTTCACCCTCGACGATCCACTCGGCAAGCTGCCAGCCCGCCCCGCCAGCGGCGGTGACGCCGAAGCTGTGGCCCTCATTCAGCCAGAAATTGCGCACGTTCCAGGCCGGGCCGATGATCGGCGAGCCGTCGGGCGTGTAGGCGATCGCGCCGTTGTAGACCTGCTTGATGCCGACTTCGCCGAAGGCGGGCACGCGCGCGATGGCGGTCTCGATATGCGGCTCCAATCGCTCAAGGTCCTCCTGGAACAGCTCGTATTCCGCCTCCTCGTCCGGGCTGTCGACGTAGCAGGCGGGCGCGCCCTTCTCGTATGGGCCGAGCAGCAACCCGCCAGCTTCCTCGCGCATGTACCACGCGCTGTCGGACTCGCGCAGCACGCCCATCTCGGGCAGGCCTTGCGCCTTGCGCGCCTGGATGTCGGGGTGCGGTTCGGTGACGATATATTGATGCTCGACCGGCATGACCGGGATATCGAGGCCGATCATCTTGCCGGTTTCGCGGGCGAAATTCCCGGTGGCGGACACGACGTGCTCGCAGGCGATGTCGCCCTTGTCGGTATGCACAATCCAGCTATCGTCCGGCTGCTGCGTGAAGCCGAGCACGCGCGTCTGGCGGTAGATCTCGGCGCCGCCAGCGCGTGCGCCGCGCGCAAAAGCCTGCGTCAGATCGGCGGGCTGGATGTAGCCGTCGTCGGGGTGCTGAATCGCGCCGATCAAATCGTCAGTGTTGCACAGCGGCCAGATTTCCTTGACCTGCTCTGGCGTCAGGAAGCGAACATTTACGCCGATGGTCTCTGCAACGCCGGCATAGTACTTGTATTCGTCCATCCGGTCCTGCGTCCGGGCCAGGCGGATATTGGACACGACGGAGAAGCCGACGTGCTGACCGGTCTCTTCCTCTAGCTTGTTGTAAAGCTCGACGGAGTATTTGTGGATCTGGCCGACGCTGTAGCTCATGTTCCAAAGCGGCAACAGCCCAGCAGCGTGCCAGGTCGAGCCGGAAGTCAGCTCCTTGCGCTCGATCAGAACGACGTCGGACCAGCCCTTTTTCACCAGATGATAGAGTGTCCCGACGCCGACAACGCCGCCGCCGACGACCACAACGCGCGCTTGAGTCTTCATCGCCGCTTGTCCTGTGTTGCTTGAGTGATCGCTTGAAACCGCGCAGCCGCCATGAGCGTCTGTGGCCACTGCGGAGCTTATGCCTCGCTTGACTGTAGAGCATGCGCGCGCACGCGCCAGACCGACGCGCGCAGAGCGACATAGGCTTGGCCGATTGCGACGCTGCGCTGGTTTACCGCCATGCGTTCGTGCTTTCGAGGTCGCCGCTTTCCAGATCGCCGCTCGCCAAATCATCGTGCAGCGAGACGCCGCCCTTCATGCGGTGAAACCAGGCTGTGCCGGGGGCCACCGGTCCGCGGTCGACATTTGGCGCGCCGCGCCCGGCGATCAGGTCGCGCCTGTCCACCGTGCGGGTTTCGCTGGAGATGCGCGCCTCCTCGGTCGTGTTCGCAATAGTCGCATGCAGATGGGATGCGGAAAACGCTATCAGCGTGCCGGTCGGGACGACAAGCGGCACGGCTTCGGCCCAGTCGAGCGGCTCGCGCGCGGTAGGCAGCTCGGGATAGCCCGCCTCAGAGCGGGCGCGCCCGGCATCCCACCCGGCGCTGTCGTTGACGATAGGGCGGTCGAAGGCGCGCGGGAATACCGCCATGGTGCGCTCGGCCGTGATGTCGTAGATCGGCAGCCACCAGTTGATCTGGCAATCGAGTCCAGCACCCCAGCTGTCGCGATGCGCGGGCAATAGGCCATAACCCCGGTCATTGGCGGTTTCGTTCGGCGGGGATGAGCGCAGCACCAGCCGGTCGCGATAGGTCGCCTCCGGTGCGACACCCGCAGCGATCAGCGCGTCGGTCCAATGCTGCGCGATTTCGGGCGACTGGGCGAAACGCTTCTGCGCCAAGCGCAATGTTGTGCGGAAGCCGTCCAGCCCAAGCATGCGGAAAGCCGTTGTCGGATGCGCGCCGTCGAACGTCGCTTCGAGGATCGCGCGCGTCTCAGCGATCAGCGCCCGCACCGGCGGCAACCCCTCGAAAAAGAGAATGCGCCCGGCATAGATGCGCGTGGCCAGTTCGTCAGGCTCAAGACCGCCGCCGATCGTTTCGACCCAGTCGTTCTTGTCCAAGCGCGTCACCTCCTTGGTCTTTCGCTCCTTCTGGCAATCATGCCTTGGATTGCCCGGCCAGGATCGGCACGCTGCGACCCGGCGCGGCGCGATCGGACCGGAGACTTGCCAGATTTAACCCCTTGCCCGGCCACGGCGATTTCAAGCTGTCCAAGAGTCGTTTTGGGGACGATATGCCGGCGGGAATTGTGACCATATACACGGAGAATCTTTGTACTGGAAGGAAGCACCCATGCTGGAGAAAGCCGAAATGAGCGACAGCGACAACCAACCCAACCGTTCGCATCCCAACGTGCCCGACGTCGATCAGTCCGACCGCCTGGTGCCGATCAACCTGCGCCAGTCCGGCCCAACCCCGGTGCAGATGCTGATTTCGACGCGCGTGCGCAAGTCGCCGTTCTGGCATCTCGCCGTCGAGGCCGGCTGCTGGCGCGCCACCGTCTATAACCGCATGTACCATCCGCGCGGCTATGTCCGCCCGGAAGACGGCGGCGCGATGGCGGAGTACGATGCGCTCGTCAACCGCGTGACGATGTGGAACGTCGCGGTGGAGCGCCAGATCCGCGTCAAGGGGCCGGACGCCGAAGCATTCGTCAATTTCGTCATCACCCGCGACGCCACCAAGATCAAGCCGATGCACGGCAAATACGCCATTCTCTGTAACGAGAAGGGCGGCATCCTCAATGACCCGGTGCTGTTGCGCCTTGCCGAGGACGAATTCTGGTTCTCGATCTCCGACAGCGACCTGATGCTCTGGCTGCAGGGCGTGAATGTCGGCAAGCGCTACAACGTCGATATCGCGGAGATCGACGTCTCGCCGCTGCAAATTCAAGGCCCGCTTTCAGAAGACCTGATGGCCGAGCTGTTCGGCGAAGAGGTCCGCAAGATGCCTTACTATGGCTTGATGTGGGCCAAGGTTGGCGATGTGGACGTGCTCCTCAGCCAGACCGGCTTCACCGGCGAGAAGGGCTACGAGATCTACACACTAGACTCCACGCTGCACGCCGAAGCGGTCTGGTATGCCGTGCGCGGCGCAGGCGCGAGCTACGGACTACGCGTCATCGCTCCGGCGCATCACCGCCGCGTGGCCGCCGGCATCCTGTCATGGGGGCAGGACCTCGATGCAGAAACCTCGCCGTTCCAGGTCAACCTGTCCTACCAGGTGCCGCGCAAGAAACAGGCGGATTACATTGGAAAGGATGAGCTTGAGCGCCAGCGCGCGATCATCGACGAGGGCGGTTTCCCGTTCAAGATGCGCATGGTTGGCATCAAGCTGGGCGGCCAGCCGATCACCGATTACGCCAACGACTTCTGGCTGATCTCCGAGCCGGAAGGCGGGCGCGTCGGCTACGTCACCTCGCCGTGGTGGTCGCCGGAACTGCAGACCAACATTGCGTTGTGCTGGGTGCCGCACCGTCTGTCCGAGCTTGGCACGAAGCTGCTGGTCGAGGTGCCGGAAGCCTACACCATCCGCTCCGGCGAGCCGGTCGACGCGGAAGTTGTGGAAGTGCCATTCCGCCCGTCGGTCAACCCGAGCGCGCGCGAACGCGCCAAGGCTCTGGGGCGCGACTACGCCTACTGAGCCGATGCTGGGCGCGGGCCCGGCCCGTGCGATCGTTGTCTCCTCTCAAGCCGGTCCGGGCGATCTCCGGGCCGGCTTTTTCGTGTGCACCGCAGCAACGCTTGACGCAGCGCGCGGAAGTTGCAACACACCTTGACAGCATGAGGCTCCAAGCACAAAGGCATCGCCATGCGTATAGACGCCATCCCGATCGGTGATAACCCGCCGCATGACATCAATGTTGTTGTCGAGGTGCCAACCGGCGGCGAGCCCGTGAAATACGAAATGGACAAGGCCTCCGGCACCCTGTTCGTTGATCGCGTGCTCTACACGGCAATGCGCTATCCGGGGAACTATGGCTTCGTGCCGCACACGCTTTCCGATGATGGCGATCCAGTCGACGTTCTGATTGCGAACCAGCGCCCGCTGATCCCCGGCGCAGTGATGAACTGCCGGCCGGTCGGCGTTTTGCACATGCGCGATGAAGCCGGCGCGGACGAGAAGATCATCGCAGTGCCCTCGGGCCGCGTTTCGGCGATGTATAACAATATCGACAGCTACCGCGACTTGCCGGAAATGCAAGTTCGTCAGATTGCGCATTTCTTCCAGCGCTACAAGGACCTCGAGGACGGCAAATGGGTCGAGATCACCCGCTGGGGCGACGACTCGGAGGCGCGTGACATGATCGCCAAGGCGATCGAGGCCGGCAAATCCGCCGGTACTGTGTGACAGAAGGCGCGCAATGACCAAGATGCGGCTGGCGGTGATGGGCGTGGCGGGGCGCATGGGGCGCGCGCTTATCCGCGCCGTGCACGAGTCGCCGCAGTGCGCGCTTGTCGGCGGGACCGAGGCGCCAGGGTCCACTGCGATCGGTCAGGATCTGGGAGAGTTGGCCGGTTTGGGCGCGCTCGGCGTGCATGCGAGCGATGATCCGCTGGAGTTATTCACACGCTGCGAGGGTGTTCTCGACTTCACTGCGCCGGAAGTCACGGCGGATTACGCCGGCCTGGCGGCGCAGGGCCGGATCGTCCACGTCATCGGCACGACCGGTTTCTCGGAGGAAGACGAATACCGCATCGCCACCGCGGCGCGCCACGCCACGATCGTCAAGGCGGGGAACATGAGCTTGGGCGTGAACCTCCTGAGCGCGCTCACCGAAAAGGTCGCGGCTGCGCTTGACGCTGACTATGACATTGAGATCGTCGAGATGCATCACCGCCACAAGGTCGATGCGCCATCCGGCACCGCGTTGATGCTGGGCGAAGCCGCGGCGGCGGGCCGCCACGTTTCGCTCGACAAGCACGCGGTTAAGGCGCGCGAGGGGCACACGGGCCCGCGCCGCAGCGGCGACATCGGGTTCGCGACGCTGCGCGGCGGCGACGTTGTCGGCGAGCACACGGTCATCTTCGCCGGACCGGGCGAGCGTATCGAACTCACGCACCGCGCCACCGATCGTCAGATTTTCGCGCGCGGCGCGGTCAAGGCGGCGCTGTGGGCGCGCGGCAAACCGCCCGGGGTATATTCCATGCGCGACGTACTCGGCCTATAACCCAGCGGCATCCAGATGTTGGTCACAGCTTCGGAGGACGTCACCGCCATGCTCGTGCTCATTCGTCACGGTCAAAGCGAATGGAACAAGCTCAATTTGTTCACCGGCTGGAACGACGTCGCGCTGAGCGAATGCGGCATCGAGGAGGCGCGCAAGGCCGGCCGCGCGCTTCGGGACGCAGGCATCACCTTCGACATTGCCTTCACAAGCGCCCTCAAGCGCGCTCAGCACACGCTGGAGCTCATCCTTGAGGAATTGGACCAGAGCGACATCCCGATCGAGCGCAATCAGGCGCTGAACGAGCGCGACTATGGCGAGCTCTCGGGGTTGAACAAGGAGGTTGCGCGCGAGCGCTGGGGCGAGGAGCAGGTGCATATCTGGCGGCGCTCCTACGACACGCCGCCGCCCGGCGGAGAAAGCCTGAAGGACACTGCTGCGCGCGTCCTGCCTTACTACGAAGAAAAAATCCGGCCGCTTCTGAAGCAAAGCAAGCGCGTCATCATCTCGGCGCATGGCAACTCACTGCGCGCGCTGATCATGCACTTGGAACACTTGACGCCGGATGAGGTGACCAAGCTGAATCTCCCAACCGGTGCCCCGTTCGTCTACAACGTCGAGCCCAATGGCGCTGTCGCGGAAAGACACGAACTTGCCGTTTGAGCCGCGGCGCCAACTCATAAGTTTTTCCTGCGCGGTTTAGCTATCATTCAACGCCTGGGTGGCATTCTTTTCCGGAGTTCGTTCGGAGAGGATTGCCGTCATGCGTTGGATTGCGCTTGCGCTGCTGATGGGTCTGATCGCGTTGCCTGGCGCGCGCGAAAACGCAGCCGCTTTCGACAGCGAAACCATTATCCAGAAAAGCGCGCTGCCGCAGAGGTCTGGGCGCGCGACAATGCCGGTTCATGGGTTGACCGGCGCGCCGCCGGGCTATGTGGAGTTCTGCCGCCGCAACCCAGGCGAATGCCGTCCCCAATCGCAAGCGCGCAGCGCGGTCTCGCGAAGCGAGCGCCTGAACCTTACCGCTGATCGGTGGGTGATGCTGCATGCGATAAACAGTTACATCAACGACACGGTAGCCCCAAGAACGGACCGGGAAATCTATGGCGTTGAAGAGCATTGGACCATGCCTCACGACGCGGGCGACTGTGAGGACTACGTGCTGCTGAAGCGGCGCGAACTCATCAAGCGCGGCTGGCCGGAAAGCGCGCTGCTAATCACGGTTGTGCTGGATGAGCGCGGCGACGGCCATGCTGTCCTGACCGTGCGCACGGAGCAGGGCGATTTCATCCTCGATAACAAGCACGCGCGCATCCTGCACTGGCGTGACGTCCCGTACATCTTCATAAAGCGCCAGTCGTACCGCTCGCCGCAGCTTTGGGTGTCGCTGACGCCGCAGCTTGGACGTGGGGCGGTCGCTGCTTCCGGCGCGGAAATGCGCTAACTCCCGCCCGCCGTCTCGATATTGAGCACCCGCCCGCAGTGCTTGCAATGCACGGCGTCGGCGTCGTGCTGGTTCAGCCCGCAGTCCGGGCAAGTGTACCGCACCTTGCTGGGGCGGAAGATCACCTGGATAAGCCGCAGGAACAGGCCAACGCCGAAAACCAGGATGACGACCGACAGCAGCCGGCCACTCGTGCCTTCAAGCACGATGTCGCCAAACCCGGTCGTCGTCAGCGCCGTCACCGTGAAATAAAGCGCGTCGAGATAGTTGTTGATGCCCTCGTTTGTGCGGTATTGCAGCACGAATACAAGCGCCGAGATGCCGAAAACGAAAACCAGCAGGTTGACGACGCTGTTGACGACTTCCTCGTGTCGCCTGAAGAACGGCGATAGCTCGCGCAGGTCGCGCAGCATGTGATAGGAGCGCAGCAGCCGGAAAATGCGCAGGATTCGCAGGAACAGGTAGTCCTCCGCCGCCGCCGGCACGAGCAGCGATGCCAGCACGGCCAGGTCGGTCCAGGTGCTGATTTCGCGGAAATAGCGCCGTCCGCCGGTCGCGATCAGTCTGGCGATCAGGTCGAGCGCGATATAGACGCCGATTGCCAGATCGATCGTGCGGTAGATCTCGGAGGGTGGCAGCGCCGTCACAGCGATGAAATAGACGAGCGTCGCCGTGTCGATGACCAGCAGAGTGAAGCGGAACGCGCGCGAGTAGGTATGCGTCCCGAAATAGAGATCGCGCAAAAATCTTTTCACGGCGGCGCCCCGGCGCTTGATGATGCGAAAAAGCCCGCCGATCATTCACAAATGCTGGAGCGCTGCGCAAGCGCAAATGCCTGCGCTGCTGGATGTCAAATGTTGTCCGCCGGCTTTGCAGCGGCCGGACGACGCAGCCAGGCGCCCAGGGCAAACGCGCCATTTCCGACGATCAGCACGGTCGCCGAGATCAGCAGCAGCTTATTGTACTTGTCCATGATGCCAGTCAGCGGGGCGATGATATCGGCGTGGCCGCCGCTTTCGGCATAATAGAGCGCCGCGCCCGCGATGGCCGCGATGAAGGCCGTCAGATAGCTCCAGCGCGGAATGGCCGTGTTGCCCCAGATGCAGAAGAAGATCACCGGGGCAAGGAACAGCGAGGCCGTGCCGCTGACCGCGACCGCCGCATAGAGGTCGTCCGTTCCGAGCCAGAGGAACACCAGCCCGCCCAGCGCAAACAGCGCCATGGCGATGCGCCCGTTGGCAACCGTTGGCTGGCCGATGCGCATGTCGGCAATGGCCAGTTTCGCGGCGCTGGAGAAGGTCGAATCGAGCGTCGAGACTGCCGACAGCACCAGCGCGAGATTGACAAGGAGCATCGTCGTTTCGCCCAGCAGGCGAGCGAGCACGGCCATCATCTCTTCGCCCGCCTGGGCCTCCAGCCCGGCAACCACGCCCAGCAGCGAAAACCCGAGGATGCAGATGACGCTGATCCACGCCGCGTGCAGGAAGCTCAGCCGCGTGGTGCGCCGGTCTGCGATGAAGCCACGATCCATCATCACCGGATCGTGCATCGGGTAGCTCCAAACCTGCAAAAGCGCCACCAGCAGCAGGTTCCAGCCGTTTTCCAGCTCCAGCGGGCTGCTCGCGCCGATTGCCGCGAATGACGTCTCCGGCAGGTCGATCAGCGCGAGCATGATGAGCACCATCAGCGCGAGGAACAGGCTCATTTGAAGAACGTCGGTCCGCAGCGAGGCGCGCAAGCCCCCGATCATGGAATAGGCAAGGGTGACGACGCCCGTGACGCCGATGGCGAGCAGATAGATGGCCGAGCCGGCGGTGCCGAAAATGATCCCGACCACCAGCAGATTGGCGAACACCTCGCTGATGAGCCGCAGCGCGATGAGGAAATTGAAGGTGCTGGTGCCCAGCGCGCCGAAGCGCTCGCGCATGAAATCGTGGATGCTCGTAAAGCCGAGTCGAAAGCGCAGGTGATCGACGATGGCCCAACCGGTGAGAAACGAGAGGTAATAGGCCGCGTAGGCGACGCCGCCGGCGATTCCGAAATGGAAACCAAGGATCGCGGCGGTTAGCAAGGAGCGCGCAAAGATCCAGGTTGTGACCTGCGAGAAGGTGAGCGTGAGCACGCCAGGCGGTTGCCCGCCCTCGGCCCAGCCGCGATAAAAGCTCTGAGGATCGCGCGCCAGGGGGGCGACGAAGAAGCTCATGAGGATCAGCGCGGCTAGCGCGGCGACGAGGATTTCGGTCATGCGGCGCACCCTTGACTATGGCTTGGCGGGTATTGAGCACATGCGCGTGCCGGTCGCGAAGTGACAGATGTTCACAATGCCGTCAGGTTGCGGCCGCGCGAGAGGTAGCCGGTCGTGCGCATTTCCATCAGGCGCGAGACCGTACGCTCGAACAGGAAAGCGCCATCGCCGGCCTGGTATAGCGCCTCGGGTTCTGCCTCGGCGGTGATGATGAGGCCGGTGCCGGCATCGTAGAGCGCGTCGATGAGCGTGATGAAGCGCCGCGCTTCGTTGCGCTTTTCCGGCCCCATGACCGGCACGCCTTCCACGAAGATCGTGTGGAAGTCGCGGGCCAGCGCCAGATAGTCGTTCGACCCAAGCGGCTGCTCGCACAGATCGGCGAAGGTGAAGCGGGCCGCGCCCATCGCCGCCTCGGGCACATGGAGGCAGCGCCCCGCAACCGCAATTTCGCGCGGCTCGCCGGCTTGCGTGCCGGTCAGGCTTTCCCACAGCCCTTGCATCTGCGCGCGGGCGGCCTCATCGAGCGGGGAGAAGTAGAGCGGCGAGCCGGTCAGCTTCTCCAGCCGGTAATCCCGCGCGGCCGAGAGTTCCAGAAGCTCGACCCGCTGCTCCAGCTCGGCGATGAACGGCTCGAACAGGTTGCGGTTCAGCCCGTCCTTGTAGAGATCGCGCGGAGGCACGTTCGAGGTCGCCACCAGCACCACGCCCGCCTCGAACAGCACATGAAACAGCCGCCCCAGGATCATGGCGTCGGCGATGTCGGTGACGTGGAACTCGTCGAAGCAGATGAGACGCGTGTCCTTGGCGATATTCCTCGCCACCTGCTCGATCGGGTCGCCCTTGGCGATCCTTCGGAATTGCGCGGCGCGCTCATGCACGTCGGCCATGAAAGCGTGGAAATGGTCGCGGCGCTTCGCGCTTATGTCGAGGCTATTGAAAAACAGGTCCATTAGCATCGTCTTGCCGCCTCCGACGCCCCCGAAGATGTACAATCCGCACGGCACCTCTCCGCGCTTGCGCGTGAAGAAAGAGAGCGGGTCGGTGCGCGTGGGGCGGCGGTAGCGCGCGATGCGGTTGGCGAGTAGCTGCAGTTTTTCCACCGCCATCGCCTGGGCCGGGTCGGGATAGAGCGCGCCCACCCTCAGCATCTCGCGGTAGCGCTCGCGGAGTTCTGCTGGCGGTTTGGATGACATGGCGGCCTTCAGGCGGTGGCTGGGACGGCGCTTTCCGCGCTTATGGCGGTTTCGACGATAAGCCGCGCGCCGGTCAAGGCCTGTGCAGGCGTCAGCGGGCCGGTTTCGGCGATCTGCGGGATGTGAACGAAGCCCACGCGCGTCGGCGTGCCTTGCGCCCAGTGCAGCGTGCGGAAGAGCAGGGCGTTGCAGAGATAGCGGCCCGGATCGCTGGACAGCTTCACACGAATGCCCGCCGAAGCGACGGTCGAAGCGATCGATGCAAGCGGCAGCGTCGCGTCGAGGCTTTCGGCATGCGAAGGCAGCAGCCGTAGATTGTCCGGGGCCGCCCCGTCCGCGTCGGGGTGCGGCGCACGCTCGTTGTAGGCCCGCTGCTCCAGATGAATGCCCTGCGCCTCGCGTGACACGCCGAAGAGGATGACCTGCCGCGGCTGTGCCGCCTCTAGCAGCGGCTCCAGCGCGGCCCAGGCGCCCGTCCAACTCACCGGCAGCACGGCGGCGGCAACCCGGCGCTCATGCGCGCGCGCCAGTGTCTGCACCAGCCAGCCGGAAGGATTCCACGCCACGCCGGGAAACGGCCCGAAGCCGGTGATCAGCACCTCTGCCCCGCTCATGTTTCCCCTTCCGCCGTCCCCTGCGACAGCGCGCTCAGGCCGAGCGCCGATGCGATCTCCTCGGCCGCCAGGCTGGGCACCATTTCGCCCGCGCGCACGCGCGCCTCAAGCGCCTGCAGTTTCTCGCCAATGGCCGGATCGTCGGTGAGCGCCGCGCGCAGCCGCGCCTCGATCAGATCATGCATCCATGCCACCGCCTGTTCCCGGCGCTTGCCCTGCCATTCGCCGCTGCGCGACATGATATCGTGATAGCGCTCGATCTGCTGCCACAGTTCATCCAGCCCGATATTTCGCAGGCCAGAGATGGTGATGACCGGCGCGCGCCAGTTCGGGCTGGGCGGCGTGAGGATTTGCAGCGCGTTGCGATAGTCGTTCGCCGTGCGCCGCGCGCGGTCGAGGTTGTCGCCGTCGGCCTTGTTCACCGCAATCATGTCGGCCAGCTCCAACACGCCCTTCTTCAGGCCCTGCAGGTCGTCGCCCGCGCCGGGCAGCAGCAGCACGAGGAAGAAATCGACCATATTGGCGACCGCGACCTCCGACTGCCCCACGCCGACCGTCTCCACGATGATGACATCGAACCCGGCCGCCTCGCAGAGCAGCATGGTCTCCCGCGTGGTGCGTGTGACGCCGCCGAGCGTCCCGGCGGAAGGCGAGGGGCGGATGAAGGCGCGCTCTTCGGCGGCGAGCCTTGCCATGCGCGTCTTGTCGCCGAGGATCGAGCCGCCGGTGCGCTGCGAGGTGGGGTCGACGGCCAGCACGGCCACGCGGTGGCCGTTCGCGGTCAGGTTCGCGCCGAGCTGGTCGATTGTCGTGGACTTGCCTGCGCCGGGCGAGCCGGTCAGTCCGATGCGATAGGCCGTGCCGGTGTAGGGCAGAATCTGCTGCAACAGCTTGGCGGCAATGGCGCGGTCGCGCCGCTGACGGCTTTCAATGAGCGTAATGGCGCGCGCGAGCATGGCGCGGTCGCCGCTGCGAACGCCCTTAACGTAGTCCTCAAGTCCGGGCCGTTGCCGCGGTGCGGCGCCGGTCTCGTTCGGTTCCATGATTCTCGGATACGCGAAAAGCGCCCGGCGTGGCAAGGACGGCGCCGCAGCCGCCGTGAGCGCCCATGTGCCTTGAAAGCCCATGTGCCACGAAAATTGTTCTGAACCGCCACATTGCCGGCCACGTGTGGCCGAAATGGTCAGCAAAACACGCATCAGTTGCAGGACCTCGACGATTCGTTCTGGGAAAAAGAAAAACAGGTGGGATGAGATGGACACCCAACCGTCTGATCAGAAACGGCACATCCGCCAGGCACTCGCCGATCTCGTGTTCGGCATGGCGCTCTTCCTGATCTTCGTGCTGCTGGGCGTTTTCGGCGCGAGGCAGGCGTCTTCGGATGTCAACCGGCCCGCGCAGCCGGCGCAGGAGGCCCCGTTGCCAAAAGACAACCCAGTTTGGGGAGTTCACGACAACCTGCTTCCGATCGGCGGCAAGTCATGATACTTCTCGTTGCGTTCTTGCGGTCTGGCCCGTCGGTGACCGGCGCTCGCAAACGCGTCGGCCTCGCTGGCAGCAGCCCAAGAACCAGACCCCTGGCGGACTGGTACAGCGTACGCCAGGCGGTCTTGCCTTTGCTGTCGCGGTGGTCACAGAGTCTCCGCGTTCTTGTGAAAGTCTCCGCATTTATCCAAGAAGCGGTCAGATCGCCGCAGTATGGGGCCGGAAGCTTTGCCGCCGCGCGCGGGTTGCTGTACCCTGACCGGCCACGCCGCCAGATAAGGAGACCGAGACATGACGCACCCATGCCGTAGATGCTCGAAGTCCGCCTTGGCAGCCGGCTGGCGCGCATCGCGTATGCTGGCACTGGCGGCTGCGATTGGTTTTGGCGGGTGGCAGGCGGCGCAGGTTGACTGGTCTAAGGCAGGCCGCGCGCTGGATCAGGCGTTGTGGATGCACGCGCTGGAGGATCGGGTCGTTGTCTCAGATTTGCACTCGGCAGCCCCGGTCTGGCGCGAGCGCGCTGGCGCCAGCGGCGATAAGATCCTGGAGCGTGTCGACGGCGGGACATCGATGGAGCCGGCGATTGCCGTGTTGGAAGAGGTGAGCGGCCAGGCCATCCCCTCGCCGGTGCTTGCTGAGCAGGCGGTGGCGCAGAAAGACGGGGCGGGCCTCGCGGTAAAACCCGCACGCTTCAATGGGCTCACGGCCGGCGATCGCCTTACGATCACGACGACTGACGGCGAAACCTTCACCTTTGAGGTCGTCGCTGCAGAGGATGGCGCAGCGGTCACCGGGAATATCGCGATCCGCGTCGGCGCTGCGGACGAAGATAAGGGTTCGGTTCTTTACGACATCCGTCCGGTTAAGCCGGAAACGCCGGCCGCGCTACGGCCCCAGCAAGACCTGTGACGCGCGCCGCCGCTACTTCGGCGCGCGCTTTGCCAGGATTCGCTGTAATGTCCGGCGGTGCATGTTAAGCTTGCGCGCTGTCTCCGACACGTTGCGGTCGCACAGCTCATAGATCCGTTGAATGTGCTCCCAGCGCACCCGATCAGCCGACATGGGGTTTTCCGGCGGCGGCGCGTGAGTCTCCTGCGTGGCGAGAAGCGCGGCGTACACATCGTCCGCGTCCGCTGGTTTCGCCAGATAATCGACAGCCCCCATCTTCACCGCCGCGACAGCGGTGGTGATATTGCCGTAGCCGGTCAGCACGATCGCGCGGCTGTCGGGGCGCAGATCATGCAACAGCCGCACCACGTCCAGACCATTGCCATCCTCAAGACGCATATCGATGACGGCGTAAGCGGGCGGGTCTGCGCGAATTTCCCTCATCCCTTCAGCGACGCTCTCGGCGCTACGGACCGCAAATCCGCGCGACTCCATGGCACGCACGAGGCGGCTTAGGAACGGCTTGTCATCGTCCACGACGAGCAGGGTGTTATCCGCCCCGATCTTGGTTTTCGCTTCGGGTTCCATCACGGCCATCTCACGTACTCCTTTCTTTCATCTGATAATACGCGAGCGAACCTAAACATGGATTACACCAGCCCGCAGGAAAAGCGCTGGAATGATGAGCGGCGCAACGCCGTTACGCGGAATTTGATCGGATCAGGCCGTCTGCACGAGTTCTTTGGCGCGGTAGAAGGCTTCGCGCGGCCAGGTGATTTCGACGACCGCGCCTGTTCGAGGCGGGCGGGCGTTGCGCAGGGACAAGCGCGCGCCAGAGCGTTCGAGCAAGGTTTTGGCGATGAAAAAGCCCAGTCCCAGCCCAGTCTCGGGAACGCCGCCGCGCCGTTGGGCCTGTGGGCGGGTGGTCACGTAAGGCTCGCCAAGACGGCTCATGATGCCGGGCTGAAAGCCGGGTCCATCGTCACGAACAGTCAGATACACGCTGCGCCGGTCCCAGACGGCTGTGATCTCCACCCTTTCGCGAGCGAAATCCACAGCGTTCTCCACGAGGTTTCCGATGCTGTAGATGATGCCGGGATTGCGGCGCATGACCGGTTCGCCGCCGGCTTTCTCGTCGCCTTCTATCGCATGGACGGTCACGGCGATCTCGGCGCCGGTCTGCCGGTAGGGTTCAATAACCTCCTCGATCATCTGACCGATCGGCATGCGCTCGAACACCTCGTCATGCTCCTGCGTGCGCCCCGACAGGCGGCCGAGGATTTCGCGGCACCGCTCGGCCTGGCTGCGCAAGAGCGCGACGTCCTCGTAATGCGGCGAGTTTTCCGGCATCGAGCGGAGCAACTCCTTGCTAACGAGTGTGATCGTGCCGAGCGGGGTACCTAGCTCATGCGCGGCGGCCGCCGCCAGCCCGTCGAGCGCAGAAAGCCGCTGCTCGCGCGCCAGCACCATCTCGGCGGCCGAAAGCGCCTCCGACATTTGCCGCCGCTCCTGTCCGACCCGCCAAGAATAGACGGCGGAAAAGACGATGCAGCTGGTGAGCGCGGTCCACACACCGTAGATGTAGACCTCCGGCAGGACCGGCGCTGGCTGGCTCGCCCAGGGCAGTGGAAAATGGAACCAGATCAGCACCGTAGCGCACAGGATCGCAAATCCCGACAGCAGCATGGTCTTCGACAGCGGCAGCGACGACGCCGACACCGCCACCGGCACCACAATCAGCAGCGCAAACGGGTTCTTCAGGCCACCGGTCAAAAACAACAGCACGCCAAGCTGGAGAATATCAAAGCCCATCAGCCACATGGCCGGGCCGTCGCTGAGGCGCTTGCTGGCGGGGTGCTGGGTCAGGAACAGGTTGAGAATCGCGGAGACAGCGATCACGATCAGGCAGGCGATGATCGGGAAGCCGAATCCAAGCACCTGATCGACGAAAAAGACCGTGATCAGCTGGCCGCCGACCGCAACCCAGCGCAGACGCACGGTCGTCTGAAGGCGCAGGCCGCTGCTTTCGTGCGCGGGGTTCACGGGACCGGTCAAGGGAAGCTCGTCTCTGAGTTGCAAAGCTCTCGGCATTCAACGCCTTGGGAACAAACGCGCATCTTCGGGCGTCGGATCATCGGGAAGCTCTGCAGCTGCGCGGCACTCGGCGGCCTCGTTGATAAGATGCTCCAGCAGGTCGGCGAACAACATTGGCCGCTCCGCTGCTTCCCAGAGGAAATAGCCGAACGAGCCGGGGCAGGGGTTGACCTCGTTCAACCAGAATTCGCCGGTCGCCTCGTTGCCGATGAAGTCGAAGCGCGGCGCGCCGGTGCCGTGAAAGTGCTCATAGGCCGTGCAGGCCCAGCCGCGCAGACGATCCTCGACCCCGGCCGGCAAGTCCGGGTTCAGCTCGCGCGTCAGCGACAGCATCCCCTCGCTCGCGCGCCCTGCGCCTGGTGATTTGCTGCCGCCCTTGTCGCCTCCGCCGGAGAGATACTTCTGCTTGAAATCGAGCAGTTCTTCCGCGCGCTTCGGCTTCTCTATAGCCGATGTGCGCACTTCGCCGTCGATGCGGGCGACCGCGAGGTTGTATTCGACCATATTCTCGACAAAAGGCTCAAGGATCGCCGCGCTGTCATACTTGAACAATCCTGGCAATACGGCGCCCAGCTCTTCCACGGTGTCGACGCGCGCCACACCGATGCTGCTGCCCAGATGCGAAGGCTTGATGATGCACGGAAACGCGAAGTCGCCGATCTGCGCCTGCAACTCCTCCTCGCTCAGCAGCAGCCCCTGCGCCGGGCGCTTGATCTCGCGGAAAGGCAGCACGGCGATATCAGTATCCGCCAGAAGGCGTTTGGTCGCCACTTTGTCCATGGTGATGGTAGAAGCGAAGGCGCGCATGCCCGTGTAGGCGATGTCCGCCATCTCCAGCGCGCCCTGCAGGCGTCCGTCTTCGCCGTAAAGCCCGTGAAACGCGAGCAGCGCGGTGTCGAATTCGATCGTCTTGGCGCGCTGGAACAACGACCCGCCTGTGGTCATCAACCGGCCGCGATCGCCTGGCGTCAGATCGAGATGAACTTCCACGAGGCGCTCCCGAGCGCTGGTCCCGGGGATGTATGTATCGCGACTGAGCAGGTCTTCGCCTGTGAGCAGTTCGCCGCGTGCTGTGATATACACCGGGACGATCTCGTAAAGCTCCGGGTCGAGCGCATCAGCACCCTGAAGGCCCGTGACGATGCTGACGTCGTGCTCGGGCGAACGCCCCCCGAAAAACACCGCGATGACTTGCTTTTCCGCCGTCATTTCCGTTAGGCCCACATTTTATGGTTGTTATGCGCGCTGATTTTAGAGGGTTGAGCCTCAGTTGACAGTTCTTGCCTGGACATCACTGCCGCCGGTTCCGTCCGCCTGTTGCAAACTTGATGCGGGGGGCTACGGCGGCGTGCCGGTTGATGCCCAGCATCCGCTCCACGCCGAGCCGCTCGTCAACCTCTGCGATCACGGCCTCGTCGGCGAGAACTACTATGCCCGCACGGATGGCGGAAATGCGCCTTATCACCGCGCGATCGCCGGCCATGTTAACGGCCTTTGGGCGCGCAAATCGGTTGCAGAAAAACTCGTGCGCGTCAATCGCGGATTGCAGGGCTGGGGCTTGCGCCTGTTTGTCTGGGACGCCTACCGGCCGCCAGCATGTCAGCGCGGCTTGTGGGACTTCTGGTGGGAACAGATGCGGCGCGACTGCCCCGACGCGGCTGACGCACTGATCCGTGCGCGCGTGTCGAAATTCGTCTCCGATCCGTCCCGCTTCGACCCTGACGACCCTGCGACGATCCCGACGCATGCCACCGGCGCGGCGATCGACGTGACCTTGCAGCATCTCGACACCGGCGCCTTTGCCGAGATGGGCGCGGGCTTCGACGAGATGAGCGAACGCGCGGCCAGCGACTATTACGAGCGCGCGCTGGAGCGCCGCGAGATCGCCCCGGACGATCCCCGGCTTCTGTATAGACGGCTCCTTAGTTCGGCGATGCGCGCACAGGGTTTTGTCAACTATCCGCCCGAGTTCTGGCATTTCGATTGGGGCAACCAGATGTATGTGCGCAACCTCGCCGCAAACCCGGCGGCATTGGGGGGTGACGCGCCGCGGGCTGCTTGGTATGGCTATATCCGCCCGCCGCAGGGGAGCAGGGGCGCAGGATCTGGGAGTGGGGAGAGATGACCGCGCCGATGACGCAACCCGCGCCGGTGGCCACAGCGCCATTCGCTTTTGAGGAGATCGGCCAGCCGGCCAATGCCCACACGCCGCGTTTTGTCTGGGCGCATGGTTGGGGGCAGAGCCGGCGCGCGCTCAGCCCCCTGGCGGAGGCGCTGTCGGGGCAGGCCACGCATCTGCTGCTCGATTTTCCCGGTTTTGGCGACTCGCCCGCCCCGCCCGAGGCGTGGGGCACGGCGGAGTATGCGGATGCAAGCGCTGATTTGCTGGCTTCGCGCCCGCCAGCATCGGGAACGATCTGGATCGGGCATTCCTTTGGTTGCCGGGTGGGCCTGCAGATCGCCGCGCGACATCCCGAAAGCGTGAGCGCATTGTTCTTGATCGCCGGGGCAGGCCTGCCGCGCCAGCGCAGCCTGAGCGAGCGTGTCCGGCTTGGCGCGCGCGTGCGCACCTTCAAGGCGCTGAAACGGGCCGCGCCGGTTCTCGGCCTCGATGTCGAGAAGCTGCGCCAGCGCTTCGGCAGCAAGGACTACGCGAGCGCCGGGGAGATGCGCGCGGTGCTCGCCAAGGTCGTTTCCGAAGACTTGAGCGACGTGGCCCGGCAGGTCATGTGCCCGGTCCATCTGGTCTACGGCGAGAACGACACAGAAACCCCACCGGAGATCGGCGAGCGGCTGTCCCGCCTGATTCCGCGCGCGGAGCTAACCATCCTGCCGCGACAGGATCACTATTCGGTGCTCACGTCTGGCAAGCATCAGGTCTTGAAGCGGCTGCGCGATTTCGTGGGGACGATTGCATGATTTGGATCGGTGGGACGGTCACTGCCGCGGCATTCCTGATCTTCGCGCTGCGCCGGCTGCGCCGTTATCTGCATATCTACCAGCAAGAGGAATACGATTCGCTGCGCTTCTTGCGCTGGCTATTCCGTTCCTTCGCTTTCGACAAGCGCGTGGCGCTCGCAATCGCCGCCGTTGCGCTCGTGGTCCAGCTTGCCGGACCGATCATTCCGGCGGTGTGGCAGGGCGTGCTGGCGGGCCTGTTCATCCTCGCGACTGCTTTGGAGCCGGACCCGCGCAAGAACGCGAAAAAGAAGCTGGCGATGACCAAGCGGGCGCAGCGCATCTACTGGACGGCGCTCGCGCTAAGCCTGCCCGTCGCCGGGCTGGCCGTCTTCGCGCCGGCGCCGTTGTGGTGGCTCGCGCCGCTATGGGCGCTGCCCTTCGTCCTCATGCTCGGCAACCTGATGCTGATGCCGCTGGAGAGCCGCACGCAGCGCAAGTTCTGGACCGAGGCGCACACCAAGCTCAAGCGCCTGCGCCCCACCGTGATCGGCATTACCGGCTCGTTCGGCAAGACTTCCGTCAAGCACATCCTCGGGCACATCCTGAGCATGCACGCGCGCACGCTCTACACGCCCGGCAGCGTCAATACGGTGATGGGCAACACGCGCATCATCCGCGAGCAGCTCAAGCCGGGCACGCGCTACTTCATTGCGGAGATGGGCGCTTATGGCATCGGCTCGATCAAGCGGCTGTGCGATCTGACGCCGCCGGACCTCGGCGTCCTGACCACCATCGGGGAGGCGCATTACGAGCGCTTCAAGTCGTTGGAGACGGTCGCGCGGGCGAAGTTCGAGCTGTCCGAAGCCGTGGTCGCCAAGCGCGGCAAGATGATCGTCGGCCACGAGGTGCTCGCCCAGGAGTACGCCGTCGATTACATGAACGCCCACCGCGACAGCTTCGTCATCTGCGGCGAGGGCGAGTTTGCGGATCTGAAGATCCTCAAGGTCGAGCAGACCAAGGCCGGGTTAAAGGTCAAGGTCATCTGGCCGGAGATGTTCGGTGAGGAAGAGTTCGATCTAGCCGCGCCGCTCTACGGGCTGCATCATGGTTCGAACATGGCGCTTGCGTTCGGCGCGGCGGTACTTGCCGGCGTTCCGGCGAAAAAGGCGATCGCGGCGATGGCGACCACGCCGCAAATCCAGCACCGGCTGGAAGTCAAGCCGCAGGGCGACGGCAGCATCCTGATCGACGATGCCTACAACTCCAACCCCTCGGGCTTCGCCACCGCGCTGGAGCTAACCGACAAGCTGCGCAACGGACGCGGCCGTCGCATCCTAATCACGCCTGGCATGGCCGAGCTGGGTGAGCGTCACGATCAGGCTCACGCTGAGCTGGGCCTCAAGGCCGCGCAGTGCATCGACGTGGCGCTGGTGGTGCGGCCCGATCGCATCCCGACTTTCGTTGACGCCTTCGAGCGGCGCGCGGCAAACGGCCGTGTCATAAAGCTCAAGAGCTTCGCCGAGGCCGAGGACTGGCTCAAGCGCAATGTCAAGGCGGATGACGTCGTCCTGATCGAGAACGACCTGCCTGACATTCTCGAGCGCGAGTTCCGGGTTTAGCTAAACGCGCCCGACGCGCACCATCACTTCGCGAGGGATGGCGTATTGTTCAATGGTCCGCTTTTCGTCGCGAAAGCCGCAGAGTTCACGCTGGATCAACAGCGCCCAAACTGCCCGCGCCGCCTCGTCAAGCAAATCGGCTCGCTCAGCGCCCGGCTTCTCCCCTGCGTCATGCGCCCGGATGTCCTTGAGCGCGGTCTCGACCCTCCGGCCAGCGCGCATGAGCGACGCGGCCTTTTCCTCCAGGATTTCCTGCCCGACCTGCTCGGTGGCGGTTTCGCGCAGCGTGGAGGCTTTCTTCGATTGCGGTGGTCCGCGCACGCACAGGCCCCGGCTCAACTCAGATCGATGGCGTAGCGCTTCAGGTCTTCCAGCGCGACAATCTCCAGCGCCGCCTCGTTGGTGGCGGACAACACCACGCGCGGCGCCGCGCCCGCATCACAAGCCTGCTTCCACCGCGCAGCGCACAGGCACCATCGGTCCCCCGCCTTAAGGCCGGGAAATTCGTAAGCCGGGACCGGCGTGGACAGGTCGTTGCCAACGGATTTCGTATAGGCGAGGAACTCGTCGGTCATGATTGCGCAGACAGTGTGGGACCCGACATCTTCCGGGCCGGTGTCGCAGCAGCCGTTGCGATAAAAGCCTGTCACCGGCGCTTCGGAACATGAAGAGATCGGCTCGCCGAAGACGTTCTTCTGCTGCTCGTCGCTCATGGCGCTCTCCGATTGCCATGGATATCAATGATCCTGAGTGTACCGCACGCGGTAAACGCCGTCCTGCAGTTCGTCAAAGAATTCCATGACCTGCGGATGGCGGACCGGCTCGCCGCTGTCGTCCGGCAACAGGTTCTGCTCGGAAACATAAGCGATGTATTCGGTCTCCGCATTCTCCGCGAGCAGGTGATAATAGGGCTGGTCCTTGGCGGGGCGGATTTCCGGCGGGATCGACAGCCACCATTCCTCATCATTATCGAATTCCGGATCGATATCGAAGATGACGCCGCGAAAGGGATAAAAACGATGACGGACAACTTGGCCCAATTGAAACTTGGCGGTTCTGATTTTTTCCATCAATCGTCCTTCCTGCAAAAGGCCCGGGGCATGCGGCGGCTTACAGGCCGTAAACGTCCGCCATCTCCGGGTCTTTGGCCACCACAAGCCGGGCAAGGTCAACCATAACTTTTGCCTGCTTCCAGGTGGCGTCGTCCTGCATCTTGCCATCGACCATCACCGCGCCGCTACCACCCGGCATCGCCTCAAGGATGCGCTTGGCAAAAGCGACTTCGCCAGGATCGGGGCTGAAGACCCGTTTTGCGATCTCGATCTGGCTCGGGTGCAGCGACCACGCGCCGACGCAGCCCTGAAGGAACGCGTTGCGGAACTGCGCCTGGCAGCCTTCCGCATCGGAGAAATCGCCGAATGGCCCATAAAACGGCTTGAGGTCATACATCGCGCACGCATCCACCATTCGCCCGATCGTGTAGTGCCACAAGTCCTGCTGGGAGAAATGCCTATGCTCACCCTCGTTCGGGTCGCTGAGCACCCCATAGGATGGATGTCCGCCGCCCACCCGCGTTGTCTTCATCTGGCGTGAAGCGGCCAGATCGGCCGGCCCCAGACTCATGCCATGCATGCGCGGGCTCGACCCGGCAATAGTTTCGACATTGTTAACGCCCTCGGCCGTTTCAAGGATGGCATGGATCATGATCGGGCGCGAGAGGCCGTACTTCACTTCGAGCTGGGCGAGAAGCTGGTCCAGATAGTGGATGTCCCACGGGCCCTCCACCTTGGGCAGCATGATGACGTCAAGCTTGTCGCCCGCCGCGGCGACGATTTCGCAGATGTCGTCCAGCGCCCAGGGGCTGTTGAGCGCGTTGATCCGGGTCCAAAGCCCGGTGTCGCTGAAGTCATGGGCGCGGGCCATGTCGATGAAGCCGTAGCGCGCGGCCTCTTTCTCTTCGGCGGGCACCGCGTCCTCCAGATTGCCGAGGATGACATCGACCTGGGGAATGATGTCGGCGATCTTGGCGCGAACCTTTTCGACATGCGGCGGAACGAAATGGATCATTCGCTCCAGCCGGACCGGCTTCTCGCGCCAGGGCGCGGGCGCGCCTGCGGCCAGCGGTGCATAGAATTTGGCTGGCGTGCGTGTGTGCGCCATGGTGTGCCTCCGTCGGCTTTGCGTTCGCTCCGCGCGTGTCAGCTATAGCGCCGGTTCGACCACATCCACTGTTCGGGATGTTCGCGGATCCAGGCCTCGAACTGGGCCTGCATCTGTTCGACGATCCATCGAATGTCGGCTTCCGGATCATCTGTTCGCGGTACCTTCAGCTCGCGGACCTTGACCTTGAAATGCGAGCCGCTGCCGACGCGAATGCAGCGCCCCAGCCAGATCCGCGCGCCCAGCCGCCGCGCCAGCATGGCGGGCACAGTATTCGATTTGGCCGGATGACCAAAGAACGGCACCGCCAGCCCGGTGCGGTCAAACCGGTCGGCCAGGAACCCCAGACGCCCGCCCTGGCGCACATAGCTGCCGATGACCCGCGCCGTGGCGTAGCCTGACTGGGCGCCGCGGGAAAACAGGCCTCCGGGATAGAGTTTTTCCCGCTGCGAGCGTAAATACATGTCCACGTAGGGGTTGTCCACGAGGCGATAGACAGCCGCAGGTTTCGCGCCGACGCGAGTGAGCGGCAGCATGGCCAATTCCCAATTGCCCATGTGCATCGACGCGCAGATCGCCGGGCCCATCCGGTTCCGGTAGCGTTCCAGAAGCTCCGGGTTCTCGACCTCGACGCGCTCAGGCTCATCGAGGATTTGATCGAGCCGCATGGTCTCGGCCATCACCCGGCCCAGGTTTGCCCACATCTCCCGCGCAATCCGCTCCCGCTCTTCGGGCGACTTGTCTGGGAAGGCCAATGCGAGGTTTGCAAGCGCGCGCTTGTGGCGATGGGTCTTCGGCGCAATGAACGCCCAGGTTTTTGCCGACCAAGATGTCGCTGTGTCCAGCGGCAAGGCGCGGACCAGCGCGATCACGCCGCGCAGCAGCAAATATTCGGTGACGTGACGAGCCTTGAGCAGGGCGGACATACGCTGGACTGGGATGGATCGCTGGACTGAGATAGATGGATCGTGACGTGCGGAAGTGTTTGTTGCCCCGAAAGACGCGGCCGCGTCAAGCGGCGCTTCACTCGATCGGCCGGCGCGCGCGGATCGCGGCGGCCAGCGTGCCGTCGTCGAGATAGTCGAGTTCGCCGCCCACCGGCACGCCGTGGGCCAGCACGGAGACCTTGACGCCGGAGCTTTCAATCCGGTCAGTGATGTAATGCGCGGTGCTTTGGCCCTCGACCGTGGCGTTGAGCGCAAGCAGCACCTCGCCGATATCGCCGGCGTTCACGCGAGCGATCAGCCGGGCGATGTTGAGATCATCCGGGCCGATGCCGTCCAGCGGCGAAAGCACGCCCCCGAGCACATGATAGCGCGCGTTGATCGCCTTGGCGCGCTCCAGCGCCCAGAGGTCGCCGACCTCCTCGACCACACAGATCAAGCTGGCGTCGCGGCGCGGATCCGCGCAGAGCGCGCAAGGGTTCACGGTGTCGATATTCCCGCAGGTCTCGCAGGTCGCGATCTTCTCGGCTGCTTCGCTCATGGCTGCGGCCAGCGGTGCGAGCAGCTTGTCCGGCTTTTTCAGCAGATGCAATGCCGCCCGGCGCGCTGAACGCGGCCCGAGCCCAGGAAGCCGGGCCAAAAGCTTTATGAGCTGATCGATCTCCGGCCCGGCAGTGGGATGGTCCATGCGGCGCAGCCTAAAGCTTCAGCCCCGGCGGCAGCGGGAGGCCCCCGGTCATGTCCTTCATCTTTTCGTGAAGCGCCTCTTCCATCTTCGCCTTGGCGTCGGCGTGAGCGGCGATGAGCAGGTCTTCAAGGATTTCCTTCTCATCCGGCTTCATCAGGCTTGGGTCGACATTCACCGCGCGCATCTCGCCCTTGCCATTTATGGTGACGGTCACAAGGCCGGCCCCGGCGGTGCCGTCGCGGGTTAGCTGCTCAATCTCGGCCTGCATTTCGGCCATTTTGCTTTGCAGCTCCCTGGCCTGCTTCATCATGTTCATAAAGTCTTTCATGTCGGTCCTCGCTTTTGGCCGTGTCCGAATACGCCTGGGCTCCGGCCTTCTCCGGGTCTAGCTCCTTCACGTCAACGATCTTGGCGCTGGGAAAGTGCTGAAAAACCTGGCGCACAAGGGGGTGCTGTTCAACCTTCGCACGGATCGCCGCTTCTTGCTCCCGGCGCTGGTTGCCCAGCGTCGGCTCGCCGGGCTGGTCGCTGAGCGAGACCATCCAGCGCTCGCCGGTCCAGGCGGTCAGCTTGTCGCCGAGTTGGCCGGCCAGGTCGCGCGGCGCGCCGTCGAGCAGGTTCAACTCGATATGGCCGGGCCTGAAAGCGACCAGCCGCGCATTCTCCTCCAGCGCCAGCTTGAGCTTAATGTCGCGCTGCTGGCCGGCCAGCGCGGCCACATCGGCGAAACTTTTGACGGTGACAGGTGCGGGATCCGCCTTGACGGGATTCGCGGGCGGTGCGGATTCGGAGCGAGACGAATCAAGAACATTTGCGGATGCCGATTCGTTTTGCTTATGTTCGCGGTTCGTCCGTGCGGCCGGGTTCGCTTCTCCAAGCTCGCGTATGAGTTTGTCGGGTGGGGGCAGGTCGGCGACGAAGCTCAGGCGGATCAGCACCATCTCCGCGGCGGCCAGCGCGTTCGGCGCGCGCGCCACTTCTTCCAGCCCCTTGAGCAGCATCTGCCAGGCACGCGAGAGCTTCGGCACGCCTATCGCGGAGAGCGCGCCGGCACGTTCCCGCTCGGTCTCGCTTAAGCCCGCCGAGCCGCCGGTCCCGGTCACGGCGATCCGGCTGGCGGTGTGGACGGCTTCGGCGAGGTCCTGCATGACACGCTCAGGCTCCGCGCCGTCCGAGTGGAGGCGCGCCAGTTCGTCGAGCGCCCTGTCCGGCGCGCCGCGCAGAGCCGCCTCCAGCAGATCATAGATGCGCGCGCTGTCGGCCAGCCCCAGCATGGCGCGGACATCGGCCGCTGTGACGGTCTCGCCGCCATAGGCAAACGCAGTGTCGAGCAGCGACAGCCCGTCGCGCACCGAGCCTTCCGCGGCCCGCGCGATCAGGGCCAGCGCTTCAACCTCCACGCTGCGGCCCTCGCGCTTGGCGACATCGGCGAAATGCGCGATCAGCTTGTCCGAATCTACCCGGCGCAAGTCGAAGCGCTGGCAGCGAGAGAGCACCGTGACCGGCACCTTGCGAATTTCCGTGGTGGCGAAGATGAACTTCACATGCTCGGGCGGTTCTTCGAGCGTCTTCAGCAGGCCGTTGAACGCGGCCTTCGAGAGCATGTGGACCTCGTCGATGATGAACACCTTGTAGCGCGCATAGGCCGGCTTGTAGCGGATCGCGTCGGTGATCTCGCGGATGTCGTCGATGCCGGTGTGGGACGCCGCGTCCATCTCCATCACGTCCATGTGCCGGCCTTCCATGATGGCGCGGCAGTGCTCGCCTTCTTCAGCAAGGTCGAGGGTCGGCCCGGTATCTTCGCCGGGCTTCGCGTAGTTGAGCGCGCGCGCGAGGATGCGGGCCGTCGTCGTTTTGCCGACGCCGCGCACGCCCGTGAGCATGTAAGCCTGCGCAATCCGCCCAGTGGCGAATGCGTTGCGCAGCGTGCGCACCATCGCGTCCTGCCCGATCAGGTCCTCGAACCGGTGCGGGCGGTATTTCCGTGCGAGCACGATGTAAGGCGCGCTGGCGGCAGGCCGATCGCTGTCGCGCTTCGCGGGTTTTGCTGATGCACGCCCGTTTGATTTCTTGGAAGACCGGCCCATCGCTCGCCCGGGAGCCTTTTCAGGGAGAGTGGCAACCTGCGTATGCCGGGTCCACTGCTCATGGGGTGGGAAGCTGGACACCGACCCGCCTGGGACTCGTTAGGGCTGCTTCCTTCCGGACCTGACCCGGTTGGCGAGGCAAGCGTCCGGCGCCAACTTCCCGTGCTGACTATATCAGCTTATGCCCGCGCCAATGCAAGGTCAGTGTGCGTTCTCTTCCCAGGGATTGATGATCGCGATGCCTGCGTCATCGAAGTCGCGAACGTTGCGTGTCGCCAGCGTTGCGCCGTGCGCACGCACGATCCCGGCGATGAAGGTGTCGCGAAACTCGACGGACCGGCCCGCCTGGCGGCGCTCACCCGCCAGTTCGGCGGCGCTATCAGCGGCAAGTGAGTCGAAGTCGAGAATGCGGTTGCCAAAAATGCGGCTGCCAATATCGTGCCAGCTTGTTTCGAGGTAGTGCCGAAAACGGTCGCCGTCGGGCAGGGCTTCGATGCCATAGCGCAGTTCGAACAGGCAGACCGTCGTGGTCCAGAGATCTTGCGGGTGCTGGCGGTCGAGCCAGGCGAGCACCGGGCTGTTCTTCCTTGCGCGCATGCAGGCCGATATGACGTTGGTATCGATGACGATCATTGGCCGCGCGGACCCGCGCTCGGGCTATGGATAAGGCCGCGCGCCATCAGTCGAAGTTGGCCGGCCGCGCTTCCTGCCTCTTCATCTCGGGCAGATCCAGGCCAGACAGCCCGTGCGCCTCGAAATGCTGGGCGAGCTGCGTTCCAAGCCCCGGCTCGTCAGACGGCCGCGCTCTCTCGCCCACGGCATCGCGGAGGATGCGCCGCACCTCCTCTTCCATGCTGTGGCCGTGCAAGCGGGCGCGCCGGGCGATCCGCTCCTTCACCTCGTCCTCGATGTTGCGAACAATCAACTGCGCCATGTGACGCCTCCCAATCTCATCTGGTTTGATATCATGATATCACCTAAGGATCGGGAAGGCCAGCCGCAAGAGTGGCGGGTGCATAGGCCCGCTCGAAATCGCGGGTGATATTGATGCGCGCGGGCGACGGCTCTGTTCGCCCCCGCTGGCGAAATGCTTGCCCCGGAAGGTCAGCGGGCCGATAAAGCCAGCAGTAAACGCCCTCGACGTCCCGGATCAGAAGCCGCACCGCTCCAGACGTCGTCAAATGCTGATAAAGGCCTGGCGCGTCCAACAGGCTGGCCCGGATCACCGTCGCGCCCTCCGGCACTTCGCTTGCCTCTGCACGCGCGTGGTCAACCGAGATGCGATCCTGCAGACCAAGCGCGCGGATTAGAGCCTGCGCAAGCTCGCACGCCTCGGCGTCGGCATCCACGCAGCGCAAATGCGCGCGCTGGTCCGCCCGCGCCAGCAGGATCGCCGTCAAAGGCAGCGCGCCACAGCCGAGAAACACCGAGTGCCGAAGGGCTTCCGGGCCGGCGAGCGCGGTTTCGGCGTCGCGCAGGCTCAGATAGTTCGGCAGATACCAGAATCGGGAAAGCGCCTGCGCGGGCGCCTCGCTTGCCAAAATCTTGAGGCACCACCACTTCTCCAGTTGGCATTCGGCGGCGGCGCACAATCCGGGCAGCTCGCTGCGCGCGGCCGCCAGCGCTGGTTCATCCAAGAGTTCATTGCCGACGCCCGTTTTGTGCCATCTGTGAAGCGTGGCGATCAGAACACTCAGAGTTGTTGTTACATCGGGATTGGCCGGGCTGAGATCGTCCTGGCGGCGGAGCGTGCGCAAGGTTTCGTTCAGATAAGCGATCGCCGTTTCGCGCGTCCACACCGCTGACCTCGCGTCATTCCTGAGCTTGGCGGTAGGATAACTAAAACCGTTAATCAAGCCTACCGCCGAGTTCGGCTTATTCGGCGGGCGATTGCCGTTCAGCGCGTTCTCTCAGCTTCTTGGCCAGTTTTTCGGGCCGGGGCGCGATCAGGAAGCCGAAGGAGACTGCGCCGTCGCGCTCACGCACCGCATGATGCATGTGGTGCGCCTGATGCACGCGGCGCAGATAACCATCTTGCGGAATGAAGCGATGACCGATGCGGCGGTGAACCAGCACGTCGTGGACGAGAAAATAAGCGATGCCGTAGCCGGTCATGCCCAGCCCGATCCCAAGCGGGACAGGATGCCCCTGCAGCCCGAAATGAAACAGCGGGGCGGCGATCAATGCGAACAGGACCGCGAAAACGTCATTCAACTCGAACTTCCCGCGGCGCGGGCGATGATGCGTCTTATGGATAAACCACAAGGGGCCGTGCATGATGTAGCGGTGAAACAGCCAGGCGATCGCTTCCATCGCGGCGAAACTGAAGACAGACACGCCCAGTACGATCCAGATTTGGGACACGTTGGCACTCCATTTGCTGACTGAGGGCATTCAGCCGATGCGGTATGCCATACGCGCCGCTGGCAGTTAAGGACCGATTCACCATGAAGTTTCTCGACCAGGCCAAGGTCTACATACGCTCGGGCGATGGGGGGAATGGCTGCGTTTCGTTCCGGCGTGAGAAGTTCATCGAGTTTGGCGGCCCTGACGGCGGCGATGGCGGGCGCGGCGGCGATGTCTGGGCGGAATGCGTCCAAAACCTGAACACGCTGATCGATTTTCGCTATCAGCAACACTACAAGGCCAGCCGCGGAATGCATGGCGAGGGCCAGAACCGCACCGGTGCGGACGGCAAGGACGTGACGCTCAAGGTGCCGCCCGGCACGCAGATTTTCGCAGAGGACAACGAGACGCTGCTCGCCGACCTCACCGAACCGGGCGAGCGCGTCCTTTTGGCGCGCGGCGGCAATGGCGGCTTTGGCAACGCACGCTTCAAAACATCAACGCATCAGGCGCCGCGCCACGCCAATCCGGGACAGCCGGGGGTGGAGATGACGATCTGGCTGCGGCTGAAGCTCATCGCCGATGCCGGGCTGGTCGGGCTGCCGAACGCAGGCAAATCGACCTTCCTCGCCGCCGTAAGCGCGGCCAAACCGAAGATTGCGGATTACCCGTTCACGACGCTTTATCCCAACCTTGGCGTCGTGAAGATCGACGACATTGATTTCGTGCTCGCCGACATCCCCGGGCTGATCGAGGGCGCGCATACGGGCAAGGGCATCGGCGACCGCTTCCTCGGCCATGTCGAACGAACGCGGGTGTTGCTCCATCTTATCGATGTCACGGGCGACGACCCGGCGCAGGACTACAGGGTCGTGCGCGGCGAGCTCGAAGGTTACGGGGCTGGCCTATCGGAGAAACCGGAGATCGTCTGCTTGAGCAAATGCGACGCGGTGGACGGCAGAGAAGCCGCGCACAAGCAGGCGCTGCTGGCAGAGGCGTGCGGGCAACAGCCGCTTTTGCTGTCGGCCGTCTCGGGGTTGAATCTCCGCACGGCGCTGTTTCGCATTGCAGCCGGGATCAGGCTGTCGAAGGGTCAAGAGGAGGCCGAGGCGAAACCGCGTGCGTCCTGGCGGCCCTGAGCGCCCTTGCGTCCGCGCGCTCATCTGCTCATAGATGGCGCGAAGCAACAAGGACAACAGATGCCCGAAGTCAGACCGGAATGGCGCAAAGCGCATTTGATGGTCGTCAAGATCGGTTCGGCGCTCTTGGCCGATCCCGCGACCGGCCGGCTGAACGATGCCTGGCTCGGCTCGCTCATCGACGACATCGCTGCGCTCAGGGCCGAGGGCAAGCAGGTCGTGCTGGTGTCGTCCGGGGCGATCGCGCTGGGGCGGCATGCGCTGCGCCTCCCGGGCGGGCCGCTGAAGCTGGAGGAAAGCCAGGCCGCTGCGGCTGTCGGCCAGATCGACCTGGCGCACGCCTATCGCCAGATGCTGGCGGATCGCGGGCTGGCGGCGGCGCAAATCCTTCTGACGCTGGGCGACACCGAGCAGCGCCGGCGCTACCTCAACGCGCGCAGCACGATGCGCACGCTCTTGAGCCTTGGCGCCGTGCCGGTGGTGAACGAGAACGACACTGTGGCGACCAGCGAGATCCGCTATGGCGACAATGACCGGCTGGCCGCGCGGGTCGCGTCCATGATCAGCGCGGATTGCCTGGTGCTGCTGTCTGACGTGGACGGCCTTTACACCGCGCCGCCGGACCGCGACCCGGACGCCAGGCGCCTGGATATCGTTGAGCACATCACGCCGGAGATCGAGGCGATGGCGGGCGACGCTGGTACAGAGCTATCGCGTGGCGGGATGGTGACAAAGATCGAGGCGGGCAAGATCGCCGTTGCCGCCGGAACCAACATGATCGTCGCGCTGGGCAAGCGCGCGAACCCGCTCGCCGCGCTCTCGCAAGGCGCGCCGTGCACCGTGTTTCTGGCGCATTCAACGCCGCTGGCCGCGCGCAAACGCTGGATCGCCGGGCGGCTCGATGCCGCTGGCGCGCTCGTCATCGACGATGGCGCGGTGGCTGCGCTAAAATCCGGCCGCAGCCTGTTGCCCGCTGGCGTTGTCGAGTTGGCGGGCGTCTTCGAGCGTGGCGATACGGTCGAAATTCGCGACCGGCGCGGCAACGTCATCGGCCGCGGCCTCGTAGCCTATTCGAGCAGCGATGCACGCCTGCTGCTTGGGCGCAAGACGCGCGAGATTGAGCAGATTCTTGGCTATCGCGGGCGGGACGAGATGATCCACCGGGACGATATGGCCATTGCGCCGGGTTCGCGCGATACCGAGGACGCCGAGGCGGTGCGCAGCTCGAAATCGGGAGACATGTGATGCAGGAAAAAGTTGGCCAGGCGGACAGGCCGCTGGCCGATGTCTTGGTGGAGCTGGGCGCGCGGGCGCGTGCAGCCGCTGGTCGGCTCGCCACGGCCGGCGCCGCAACCAAGAACGCTGCGCTGCGCGCGGCCGCCGCGGCTCTGCGCGTCAGCGTGGCCGACATTTTGGCGGCGAATACGCGGGATCTGGCCGCAGCCGAGGAACAAGGCCGCCCGATAGCCGGGATCGACCGTCTCAGGCTTGACGAAAAGCGCATCGCTTCAATCGCAGCAGCGCTCGAAGACATTGCCGTGCTGGACGATCCGGCCGGGAAGGTGATCGCAGACTGGACCCGGCCCAACGGCCTGCACATCCAGCGGGTGCGCACGCCTATCGGTGTCATCGGAATCATTTACGAAAGCCGTCCGAACGTCACGGCTGACGCCGGTGCGCTGTGTCTGAAATCTGGCAACGCCGCCATCCTGCGGCCAGGCTCGGACAGCATCCATTCCAGCCGCGCGATTCACGCCTGCCTGCTGAAGGGCCTGCGCGCCGCCGGCCTGCCGGAAGCCGCCATCCAACTCGTCCCGACCACCGACC
>CAZYUT010000003.1:21392-39421 GCA_964650735.1 uncultured Hyphomicrobiaceae bacterium | reverse complement strand
TAGGCGCGGCCATAGCCGCCGGTTGCGAGGATGGTCTTGTGCGCGCGGATGCGGTGGATCGACCCGTCGTCGAGGCACAGCGCGACGACTCCGCGGCATACGCCATCTTCGTCCATGATCAGGTCGAGCGCGAAATACTCGATGAAGAATTCCGCGGAGTGGCGCAGGCTCTGGCCGTACAGTGTATGCAGCATGGCGTGGCCGGTGCGGTCGGCCGCGGCGCAGGTGCGCTGGGCGGGGGGGCCTTCGCCGAACTGGGTGGTCATGCCGCCGAATGGGCGCTGGTAAATCTTGCCGTCGTCGGTGCGCGAAAACGGCATGCCGTAATGCTCCAGCTCGTAAACGGCAGCTGGCGCGTGACGGCACAGATATTCGATTGCGTCCTGATCGCCGAGCCAGTCCGACCCCTTCACCGTGTCGTACATGTGCCAGCGCCAGTCGTCCGGCCCCATGTTGCCGAGTGACGCCGCGATGCCGCCCTGGGCCGCGACGGTGTGCGAGCGCGTCGGAAACACCTTTGTCACGCAGGCGGTCTTCAACCCGGCTTCCGCGCAGCCCAGCGTGGCGCGCAGACCCGAGCCGCCGGCGCCGACCACGACCACGTCATAGCTGTGATCGTTGAAGGAATAGGCGCGGCCATTGACGCCCGGCGCAGAGCTGCCCGCACCGTTTCCGTTCGTCTGTCTGTGCATCTGTTCAGGCTCCCAGGCTCAGCTTCAGCACGGCAAGCGCTGAAGCCAGTCCAACAATTACTGTGAAGAGCGCATTCGCGATGAGGGCGACCAGCTTGTTGCCCGGCGAATGAAGGTAATCTTCGATGATCGACTGCATGCCCAGATACATGTGGTAGCCGACCGAGCCGACAAGAAGAAGCATCAGCACGCCCGGAAGCGGTGCGGCAAAATACGCCTTCACCTCGGCATGGCTGGCGCCGGCGACGGTGAACACGGTGTATATGAAGAATATCAGCGCGATGAGATTTGCCACGGCGGTCAGGCGCTGCCACCAGAAGTGGCCAGTTCCCTCATGGGCGGAGCCCCGGCCGCGGGCGCGTGCAAGCGGAGTGGGTGTCGACATTCTCAAAGCACTCCCATCGTCATCAGCAACGCGACCCAGAAAATGGCGGTCAAGGCCATCGACCCGATGATCGTCCCCCATGCGAAGCGGCGGATGACAGGAATCTCGAAGCCGTAACCGATGTCCCAGACAAAGTGGCGGATGCCGCCGAGCATATGGTGAAACACCGACCAGCTCAGCCCGAATAGGATGAGATATCCAAGCGGTGAGCCGATCCAGTCCATAACGACAGCGTACGTCTCGGCGCTGCTAGCCGCCGCGATAAGCCAGGCCGAGAGCAGCAGCATCCCAAGATAGTTGGCGACCCCCGTCAAGCGGTGGAAAATCGACATTACCATTGAGATCAGAGGGCGATATATCTGGAGATGCGGCGATAGCGGCCGTTCGTGGGCGTGGTCAGACATGAGACCTCTCGCGATCTTGTCGTTACACACTTTTACCGCAATGCAATAATCAGATGCAATGCGGCTGCTATGACAGTTTCGTGCGCGTTGTATATCTGGATCACCTCGGCCGCAATGGGAGCGGCCGTCACCAGGCGATTTGCGACGTTATGACCGATGCGGGCCGGAGGAGGCGCGCGGAAGTTGGAGGGCAGGGATGAGATTTGGGCTTCGTGCGATTTTTCTTGCGGCGCTGCTGATCGCTGCCGCGTCGTTGGGAGCACGGGCGGAAGCGCGCGATCTCTACGGCGAAACCTTCGTCGCTGGCATACCGCGCACCTACACGGTTTTCGTGCCGGACAGCGTGCGTGAACGTGGCGGTCCGGTGCCAGCGGTTGTCGTCCTGCACGGCGGGCTGGGCAGCGGCAGGCGGGTGCGCCGGATCATGGGCCTTGACGCAGTCGCTGAGCGGGAGGGCTTCGTTGCGGTCTATCCCGACAGCCTCGGTGGCGGATGGAAGGACGGCCGGACCAGGCGGGCAAGCGATGACAGCGATGTCGAATTTCTCGTGCGGCTGAAAGAGGCCCTCGCGCGCCGGGGATTGGCCGATCCGGACCGGGTCTTCGTCGCCGGCGTCTCGAACGGCGGCATGATGGTGCAGCGGTTGGCCTGCGAGGTTCCTGACGCGTTTGCCGGCTATGCCTCGATCATCGCCAATATGCCCGCCCGCGTGATCGAACGCTGCCGCCCTGACCGGCCGGTGCCGATGATGGTGATAAACGGCACTGACGATCAACTCATGCCGTATGACGGTGGCGGCGTGGGACTGCGTGGGCGGTTCGGAGCGGTGGTGTCGACTTTCGAGACGGTGGAGTTCTGGCGCGCCCATAACCGCTGCGATGGCCGTCCCGGGCGGCGCGCGCTGCCGGACCGCGATCCCGATGACGGCACGCGGGTGACCATGTTTTTCAGCACCGACTGTCCCGGCGCGCCGGTGATCCTGTTGCGGGTCGAGGGCGGCGGGCACCGGGTGCCCGGTTCGCCGCTGCGCGATGTGCCGTTCATTGCCGGGTTCGCGCTTGGTGAGCAGAACAACGATATCTCGACAGCACAGGTCATCACCCGCTTTTTCGCAGGTCTGGGCCGCACAAGTTAGCCACTGCGCTTTCCGCCGCAGCCGCGATCGCTTATCCTGCGTGTATCGGATGCGCACAGGGGGCAGGGATGCGGATTGGGCTTGGCATTTTCTTTTTGTGGTTGCTTGCGGGGGCGGCTGCAGCGCTGCCCGTGTTGCCGCCGGCCGGTAACTGGACCGTCTACGAGAACGAGCGCTTCGGCTATCGTTTGGCGTATCCCGGCAGCTGGTTCGATGCAGGGCCGGTATCTGCGAATGGCGACGGCCGCGCCTTCATGACGCGAGACGGCCGCGCGCGGATCGTCGTTTTCGGGGCGCGGAACAGTGAGGGGCTGTCGCTGCGCGCCTACCGCGAAACCCTTCTCCAAGATTACGATGGATACGACGACCTGACCTACAGCCCGGTCGGCCAGACCTGGTTCGTCCTCTCGGGCTACCGCGGCGAGACGATCTACTATCAGAAGGTCATGTTCTCCTGCAGCGGGCGCATTATCAACGTTCTGTCGATCAGCTTCCCAGCTGCCGACAAGCCATTGTTCGCGCCGCTGGTTGAGCGGGTCGAGGATCGCTTCCGGCCCGGTACCGGCTACGACACACCGTCGAATTGCCGGTGACCGTCATCTCGGCATGATGACCCAGTAGTCGAGATCGAGCACGACGCTGGGGTCAAAGGTCGCGTCGCCCGCCTTGTACGGGAAATCCAGGCAGGAGCGGTTCTTGGTCGCTACGGTGCGCAGACGTAGCGCGCCGGTGTCATTGCGCCCCTCGATCTCCTTGCGGTCCAGCACTTCCGACCATGCGAAGATCGTGTCTCCTGCAAACACCGGCCCGACGTGGCGCCCGGCGTTTATGGCTGTGATATGGAACGCGTTCGCCAGCCCGTTGAAGGTCAGCGCCCGCGCCAGCGAGATCACATGTCCGCCGTAGACCAGCCGCCGGCCGAAGCGCCCGTCCTTCTCGCTGTGCTGGTTGAAGTGCACCCGCGCGGTGTTCTGAAACAGCCGGGTCGCCATCTGGTGCTCGGCTTCCTCCACCGTAATGCCGTCGAAATGGTCGATGCGCTCACCCGGCGCATAATCGCCCCAGCGGTGAGGCGATCCGGCAAGGGTCGCGTCATAGCCCTCGATCTGCAAAGCCGGGACGGCGCTGCCCAACAACTCGGCCGGCACCACATCTGAGAGTTCGGGGATCACGGTTTCGGGCGCCGGGCTTTCCGGGTCGCGCTTGTTGACCATGACCCAGCGCACATATTCCAGCACAACGCCGCCATGCTGGTTGCGCCCGGTCGAGCGCACATAAACGACGCCGGTGCGCCCGCTGGAATTCTCCTTCAGACCGATGATCTCGGAGGTCGTGCTCAGCGTGTCGCCCGGGTAGACCGGGTTGATGAAGCGGCAATCGGCATAACCGAGATTGGCCAGGGCGTTGAGCGAGATGTCCGGCACGGTTTTGCCGAACACGGTGTGGAACACGAGCAGATCGTCCAGCGGCGCTGCCGGATAGCCGATCTTCTGCGCGAAGCTATCGGCGCACTGCACCGCGAAGCGCGAGCCGTAGAGCGCGGTGTAAAGCGCGGCGTCGCCTGTGGTTAGCGTGCGTGGCGTGGCGTGGATTATCCTCTGGCCGAGGGTAAAATCCTCGAAATAGTTTCCGGTGCTGGTTTTCTCGGCCATGCGTGTTGCTCCAGTCTCTGCCATGTCGCGGGGCGGTCCCGCTTGGGTGCGGCGCGATAGTAACGGGTCGTACAGGCCGCCGACAACCGCTATGGCGCGGCCAGCGAAAAAGCCGCCGCAGCGGGATTGGCAGGCGCGCAAAACGCCTTTATCACTAGCGCGCACGGCTTTACGGACAAGCAGTGAGGACGAGTGATGCATCTTGGCATTCTGACCGGCGGCGGCGATGTGCCGGGGCTCAACGCGGCGATCAAGGCGGTGACGGAAGAGGCGGCGGCGCGCGGCTGGTCGGTGACGGGCCTGCGCCGGGGCTGGGCGGGGCCGCTGAATATTGACCCGGACAACCCCGGCACCATCAAGGAGTGGACGCTGGAGCTGAGCCCCGAGGTCGTGCGCGACCGCGATCGTAATGGCGGCACCTTCCTGCACACCTCGCGCACCAAGCCATCGGCGACGGCCGTCAAGGACCTGCCGCAGCACCTGCGCGGCAAGTTCGCGGGTAAGCCCCAGGATGAGAAGGTCGACTGCACCGATCACGTTCTGGGCGTGCTGGAGCATCTGAAAATCGACGTGCTGGTTGCGATCGGCGGGGACGATACGCTGTCTTACGCCGCGCGGCTGCATGCCGAGGGCGCGCCGACAATGTGCATTCCGAAGACGATGGACAATGATGTCTTCGGCACCGACTACTGCATCGGCTTTTCTACCTGCGTGAACCGGGGCGTCGAGCTTATCACCCGGCTGCGGACCCCGGCCACCAGCCATGAGCGCGTCATGGTCGTGGAAATGTTCGGGCGTTACTCAGGCGAATCTGCGCTTATCTCCGGCTATCTCGCGGGCGCGGACCGCATCCTGATCGCCGAAGTGCCCTTCGACCCCGACAAGGTCGCGCGCCTGCTGGCCGAGGACCGCGCGCGCAACCCGGAGCATTACGCCGTCGTCGTCGTCTCGGAAGGCGCGTATTTCGAGGGCGGCAGCATTGTCGAGAGCGGACCGGCCGACGCCTACGGTCACCGCAAGTTGGGCGGCATCGGCCAGGATGTCGGCGAGGCGATCAAGCGCCACGGCATCAATGTGATGAACCAGAACCTCGCCTATCTGCTGCGCGCCGGAATGCCGGACGCAATGGATCTGATGGTCGGGCGCAACTTCGGCACGATGGCCGTGCAGCTTCTCGATGAGGGCAAGCGCGGCCTTATGATGTCGATCGAGGACGGCCAATACACCACCAAGCCCGCCGACATCAGCACCAAGGGCCGCCGCGTCGTCGATGTCGATATGTTCTATGATCCCGACCAGTACCGCGCGCGCATCAAGCGGGTCGAGGGCCTCCCGATGTTCCTGAAATAGCGGGCCAACGACATGACCGCCCGCGAATTTCGCCCGCTTGCGATCGAAGCGCTGGGGACAGCGGTCCTGAGCGCTCTTGTAATCGGGGCCGGACTGCTGGCCGGGAGGTTTCCCGGGCAGGTGCCGATCAGCGGGGACTGGCTTGTGGCGCTGACCGGCGGCGTCGCGGTTGCGGCGCTCATGGTTTCAGGCGGCCGCTTCAATCCTGCGCTGACGCTCGCCGATGTCATCGCGGGACGCACGGAGATTGAAGCGGGCGCATGGCGGGTCGCTGCGCAGATCGCCGGGGCGATCCTTGGCGTGATGGCCGCGCATACCGCCTTCGATATGGGCGCGATCCAGCATGGCGGGCGGCCGCTTGCCGGCGCAGGCGTCTGGGCCGGTGAGGCAGCGGCGACCTTTGTGTTTGTGTTTGCGGTCACTCTGGCAATGACCCGCGGGCGGTTTCTCGGCAGCGCCTTCGCCGGCTTGACCCTCTCAGTGATCTTCCTCGCGACGCCCGCGATGTCCCTCGCCAACCCCGCGCTGTTGATCGCACGCACGCTGACCGACAGCCATTTGGGCGTGATCCCCGCCGACGCGCCGGCGCTTCTCGTCTGTCAGTTGGGCGCAGCGGCCCTTGGCGGCGCCGCTCTATGGGGTCTGCAGCGCAGCTTTCGCCAGCGCGGGCCCTCAGGGCTGACCTGATCCACGGTTTTGGTCCTGCGCCGGTTTGACGGTAGCGCACAATGAGACTATTTCACGAAGCATGAGTGTTCGCGACATCATCAAGATGCCTGATCCTGTCCTCCGCAAGAAGGCGGTGCCGCTTGAGCGGATCGATGATGAGGTGCGCCAGCTCGCGGCCGACATGCTTGAGACCATGTACGAAGCGCCCGGGATCGGGCTGGCGGCACCGCAGGTCGCGGTTTTACGCCGCCTGATCGTGATCGACATAACGCGCGATGAGGACGCGCCGAAAAGCCCGATCGTCATGGTCAACCCCGAGATCATCAGCCTGGGCGACGAACCGCGCGTCCATGAGGAAGGCTGCCTGTCGATCCCTGAGATCTATGCAGAGATCGAGCGGCCGGGGCAATGCCGCGTGCGATATATCGATGAGCATGGGGTGCATAAGGAAATGGACTGCGAGGGGCTACTGTCCACCGTCGTGCAGCACGAGATCGACCATCTCGACGGCGTGCTGTTCATCGACCATCTCTCACGCTTGCGGCGCGACCGTCTGGTCAAGAAGTTCATGAAAGCCCAACGCAGCACCGAGGCGGTCTGAGTCGTCATCAAGGGCTCTGAAAACGCCGCTGGACGCCGCTATGGGCAAGCGCTAGACGAAGCTGTAGCGCAACAGCATGAGCAATGCCGTCCTGCGAGAACCCGCGATGCTGCGGCGCTCCTATGTCTTCGATGAGGGCCTCAATGCCGACGCTTCGGGTCGTTTTCATGGGCACGCCGGATTTCTCCGTGCCCACCCTCAGCGAAATTGTCTGCGCCGGGCACGATGTTGCCGCGGTTTACTCTCAGCCGCCACGCCCGGCCGGCCGGGGGATGGGCTTGCGTCCGTCGCCAGTGCAAAAATTCGCGGACGAAGCCGGCATCCCGGTCTACACACCGAGGAACTTCCGCAACCCCGAAACCGTTGCCGAACTGGCGGCGCTGCAGGCGGATGTGGCTGTCGTGGTCGCCTATGGTCTGATCCTGCCGCGCCCGGCGCTCGATGCGCCGGCCTATGGTTGTCTCAACCTGCACGCCTCGCTGTTGCCGCGCTGGCGCGGAGCCGCGCCGATCCAGCGGGCGATCATGGCGGGCGACACGGAAACTGGGGCCACAGTCATGCAAATGGACGCGGGCATGGATACCGGACCGATCTGCATGATGGAACGTGTGCCGATCGGCCAGGACATGACGGCCGGCGAACTGCATGACGAGCTGGCATTCGTCGGCGCGAGCCTGATGGGAAAGGCGCTCGAGCGTCTTGCGCGCGGCGAGTTGGAATGCCGCCCGCAGCCCAGTGAGGGGGTGACTTACGCCTCGAAGATCAGCAAGGAAGAGGCGCGCATCCGCTGGGAGCGCCCGGCGCAAGAGGTGCATAATCGCATCCGCGCGATGTCGCCGTTTCCCGGCGCGTGGTTCGAGGCGCTGCTTGGCGGGCGGCCCGAGCGGGTCAAGGTATTGCGCTCGGTTTGCGTGAAAGGGCGGGGCGAGCCGGGCCAGCTCCTCGACAATCAGCTTACAGTCGCCTGCGGCAACCAGGCGGTCCGGCTGACGAAGGTGCAGCGCGCGGGCAAGCGCCCCATGTCCGGCGTAGACTTCCTGCGCGGCTTCCCGCTTGGCAAGGGCACGCATTTCGGATGAATGAGCCGGGCGATGTAATCGCCGGGCAGACGCACTGCCCGGCGCCGTGTCAGTAGCTCTGCTGGGTTTTGCCCTTATACTGACGTGAGCGCATATCCTTGCGCTGGCGGGTCCAATCGCCCGAGGCGATTGCCTCAGCGTCTTGCGCCTGCTCATCGGCGAGGCTCTCCAGCGCGGGCGCTGAAAGCGCGCGGGCCTGCTCCTCCAGATAGGCCGCATTGTTTTTCAGAAGCTTTCGGGCTTCCTCAACACGGCCGCTATCGCGCAGGCTGACCGCCTGTTCGCTGCGCTCGGTAGCGATCTGAATTGCTGCGGCTGAAAGGACGTCCTTATCGCGGCTGGCCTCGATCTCGCCAGCGTCGTCGCTAAAGGTGAGCGTCACGCTCTCCACCAAAGTCGATGTCTGCCGGGTGCGCATGTCGGTGTAGCGCGCCGATACCTTGGCGGTCTGGAGCCGCTGCTGTGCCGCATCGGCCGCGATCTCCACTTCGATCAGCAGATACTTTTCCTGCCCGCCATAGATTTGGCGCAGATCGAAGCGCACGCGCTCATCCTCAATCTCGGCGGGGCGGCCCAGCGCGCGCAGCGGGCGGATGCCGTCGGGGAAGTCGATCTCGACCTCGACGCCCTGACCGACCACGGAGAACACGTCGCCGAACTCCTGGTTGAAGATGTCGATGAGATCATCCGGGTGCTCGACGAAAGCGTGGTTGCCGTCGCTATTGAGCGCAAGCCGGGTCATCAGGTCCTCGTTGTAACCCAGGCCCAGCCCGATCGTCGTGATCGACACGCCTTCGGCAGCGGCTTCCCGGCCCAATGCGGCGATCTGGTCGGGCGCCGTCGGCCCGACATTGGCCAGCCCATCCGAGAGCAGGATCACACGATTGACTGCATACGGATCGAGGAAGGTCATCACCTCGTCGATGCCGGCTTCGACGCCGCCGTAAAGCGCCGTGCGCCCGCCCGCGCTGATGTTGCGGATGGCCCGGCGCATGTTTGGCAGGTCGGACAAGGACGTGGCCGGCAGCACGATGTCGATCATGTGGTTGAAAGCAACGATCGCGAGCGTGTCATCTTCGGTCAGCCGGCCCAGCGCCATGAGCGAGGCCTTGCGCGCGTCTGCGATCTTCGCGCCCTGCATGGAGCCGGACTTGTCGATCACTAACGCGATGTTGGCCGGCGTCCGATCAGTCTCCGCGAGCGGGCGAATGCCGTGCAGGCCGACGCGCAGGAAGCCGCGCGTGGTTTCGCCAGCCGGCGCTACGGACTGGCTGAAGCGCGCATCGAGCTTAACCGGCGCCTCGCCGGCGTTCGCGCTGCTGACCGAGAGAACGAGTGCCAGTGCCAGGATCGCCAGGAAACACGCGGAACCCGGCGGGATGTGAAATCGCAGCATGCCTGCCTCCTTGTCTCTCCTCGGCATGCGGCCAAGGGTCGCGCCAAAAAGCGGCGAGGCGGGGGCGCGTCACATGACGATTTGGTAAGACGCTCAGACCAGCGAGCGGTAGACGCGAATGTCGACCGGACTGAACAGCTTGAGCTTCAGCCGCGCCGCCACCGGCAGCTTGATCTCCTCGAAGATATCCTCGTAAGCGTCGGCTCCGCTATTGCCCGCGTTTTCCATCAGGATGTAGATGCGCCGCGGGTTGAGCCGGTAGGAAGCGGAGATGTGGTCGAGCATCAGCGAGAGAAACCTCTCTTTCGCTGCGTTCGGGAAGAACAGCACGAGCGGCTGATCGGGGATGACGATATCGCCGCGGTCGCCGCGCCGCACCTCGACATCGCGGCACTTCATGTATGTGCGCGGAAACTGGCTGACGTTCAGTTGCGCGTCGTCATAGGCGGCTTCAGAGTATTCATAACCGATGATGCGCTCGAAGTCGTGCATCGCGGCATACAGCAGCGTGCGCGCGTGCCCGGCCCGGAAATCGACAAAGGCGCATTCTCGCAGGGTGATATCTAGCTCTGCAATGATCCAGTCGAGCACCTGTCCGGGAATTGGGCCATCGTAAATCGCGTCGGGCGCGGCCGCGCGTGCGGCCCTCAGCGGGCTTTCCGCCGTGGGCTTGAACAATAGCTTTTCGACATGACGGTCTCGATAGAGCATATGCGCGGGCGCAAGCATCCGCAGATAGGCGCGGCGCAATGCGCCTGGCGTCGCCAGCGCGCCCCGGACGGCGGATTTCGCGACGCTGCCGGTGCGTGCACGCGCCTTCGCTGCTCCAATCGCCGATTTCAGTTTGCCCGCTGCCGCATGCCTACGCTCTGCGAGCCGCGGGCCCCTCGCCTGTCGCGCGTCATCGCGCTCGAGCGGGTGTGTGTTCAAGCTCAATGATCCTGCCTCTCTGTGCCATGAGATTGTCGCGGGGCGCCTGTCCCTTTACCGGGGGCCAGATGCAGACGCTACTCAACGTAACGTAGCCAACGGCTTGGTAACGTAGCCAACGGCTTGGTTGATTTGGCATCGCTCCAGCGGGCGCCCATCGAATAATCACCGCTGCGCGATCACGCCTATACTGGTGTTGGCGCGAATGAAACGGCGCCGGCGGTGTCCCCATCAATGACAGTGTTAACTTTTTCCCGGTTTTTATGCTTCTCCACCCAGAATGTGACACGCGCTTTGCGGCGAATAAATGGCGAGAGCGTTGTGCGCCTTCCCCCGTAGCGAGACGGGCGGACCGGGCTTCCTTGTCATTACGTTCAACAGTTGTAAACCATATCTTCCTACACTCGCCTTAATTAACAGTGATCCTCTTTCCTAAAGTTCAGGCGAATGGGTGACATGATGAGCGGATCAAGTGAGGCCGTTACGGATAGGAACCGCGATCGCTGGCTGTATCCGCGCTTGCGCGCGTTCGCCATCGCCCTGACCGGCTCGTTGCGCGGGGGCGCGGGTTTGGCGCAGGCGGCGTTTCAGACGCTGGAAGAGGCTAAAGACGGCGAACGTGCCGCTGATTTGATGTTGGACGCATACCGCGCGGCCCATTCCCTCTGGATGCAGCGCACTGTTGCGGCATCAGAGATTGACGGGCGGGCTGATCCGCGCTGCTTTGCGTTGCCCGCCAGCACGCCGCAGGCCGCGGCGCAGCACAAGGGGCTGGCGCAAGCGATCGCCGATCTCCCCCCGCAGCAGCGCGCCACGCTTCTGCTCGTCTACGGCGAGGGGCTGTCCTATGACGAGGCGGCGGAGGTCTTCGATACCACCGTGCAGATCGTGATGACGCGGGTCGCGCGCGGCCATGTTGCTGTTGGCCACTGGCTCGACCGCCGCGATGGCCGCGCTCCGGCCAGAGGCAAGGCGCGGACAGCCGAAAACGGCGCGCGCGCGGCGGAACCGACGGTGGGGCAGGTGGCATGAGCCAGCTTTCCGACGAGTTGTTAATTGCCTATCTCGACGGTCAACTTGGCGCGCCGCAGGCGAAGTCCGTCGAGCGGATGATCAGCGGCAGCGAGGAGCTTCGCGCCCGTGTCGAGCGCCTGAAAACGACGCAGAGCTACCTGATCCAGACTTTCGAGACGCTCGCGCGGCGCACCCGCACCGCACAGCGGCCTCAGCGCGCAACCCCCGGCCGGGAGCGTGGCAAGGCTCCTCAGATGCGCGGTGGGGGCATCCCGCTGCAAGCCGGTGACGCAGGCGCCGCGCCGCGCCGTTCTGCTGCCAAGATGCTCATCTGGGCTTGCGTCCTTTCGGTTTTTGCAGCGGTCATCGGCTATGGCGCCGGTAAATGGATGCGGCTCAACAGCAGTCCTTCCGTGGAAAAGATCGATGCGCGCGTGCCAGCACCTGCGAACCAGTGGGCTGCGGACGTGGCGCGGCTGCATTCACATTTCACGATAGCTTCGGTCGCCGCTGATCCACAGAGCCAGACCAACCGCGACCTGGTCGAACTACAGCTTTCCCGCATCCTCAACAAGCCGCTGCAGGTGCCGAGCTTCCCGGATCACCAACTGACCTTCCGCCGGGGTCAAGTGCTCAGCTACCGCAGCAGCCGCATGATGCAGCTGAGCTACGCTGGCGCGGACGGCGCGCTGGTTTCGCTCTATGTCATGTCTGGCGGTCCGGATTCAGGGCTGTCGGCCGTCGGTCAGCGCGATGTCAACAGCGTTCACTGGAGCGCGGACGGCGTGCGCTACGTGATTGCCGGCGCGTTGCCCGAGACGGCGCTGCGCGCGCTCGCCGCGGTCGCCATGTCGCAAATGAACCCGGATTAGGCCCCCCTGCCCATAGCCTGTGCATAGCGCGCCTTTTTTGTCGTCACCGACTATCCCATTATGGTATTCGATACAGCTTTGGTAGTTTGCGTATTAGTGAAAAGGTTGTGGCGTCATGGCGCCCGTTTCCAGCGAAGTGACCTCGCTCGGACGCTTTCTCCGGGGCGAACGTGCCTTTGTCGTACCCCGTTTCCAGCGAAATTATTCATGGGATGAAGACCACGTCGAGATCTTCTGGCGTGACATCTTCAATATATTTGCCGAAGACGACAGCGATTATTTTCTCGGCGCAATCGTGGTGCGCCATAGCGATTCCGACGGACCCATCGTCATTGACGGCCAGCAGCGGCTGATCACGGTCTCGATCCTTCTTGCTGCGCTGCGCAGCATCCTGGCCGAGAGCAATGAGATTGATGACGTCGAGCATGTTGTGCGCGCCTTCCTCGTCGCGGACGACCCAGACGCAGACGCCAGCGCTCCTCGCATCTTGCTCAACCGCGCCGACCGGAGTTTTTACGACCGCTACATTGTTGAGAAGTGCTGCATTGACGAGTTGATGCGGATGCGCCGGGACGACTCGCTGCCACTGTCCAACCGGCTGCTCGCGGACTGTTTCTGCTTCATGTATCGCCAATTGCGGCGCTTTACCGAGCGCGACTGGACGGCCGGAGAACTCGCGCGCGCCGTGCTAAAGGCGATCGACGAGAAAATCTACATTATCCGGCTGGACGTCCGGAGCGACTATGACGCCTTCGTGCTCTTCGAGACCCTGAACGATCGCGGCCTGTCGCTGTCGGAATCCGACCTGCTCAAGAACCATCTGCTCGCTGCTGCCGGCCCGCATCTGAAAGATACCCAGGCCGACTGGGAGACGATTGAGGGCAATCTTGGCGGCGAGCGGCTCTTGAAGTTCGTGCGGCATCACTGGTTGTCGAGCCGGGGGATGACCAGCCGCGCGGGGCTTTATCCGGACATCAAGCGCTCTGTGGGCACGCCTGAGGCCGTGGCGGACTACACCGAGGAACTCTGCGCGGCCTCCGAGTACTACGATGCGCTGCGCGACCCGAACAGCCGGGTCTGGGGCGCCTTCGGGCCTGAGCCGCAGGACTGGCTGCGCGAGCGTATCGACTGCTTGCGGCTATTGCGGTCGGATCAGATTTTCGTCGTGCTGCTTGCCGCGTTGGAGACGGACCACAAGCAGTTTCCGGCGCTGCTCGAATTGATGATCAACTTCACGTTCCGCTACACGACCATATGCAATCTCAGCCCGTCGGCGTTGCTGCCAGTACTCATCGCCGCGTCCCAGCATATCCGTGCGGCCGGGCGAGCGGACGCGCAAGAAGTGTTCCAGCGATTCCTCAACCCGCTTTACCCAGACGATAGCCAGTTTCACTCGGCATTTTCGCGCCGGGCAATACGCTATAACGGCCTGGCGCGCTATGTCCTGAACAAGCTGAACCATCAGATCACCCGCCCGGGCGGCACAGCCGCGCAGCCGCAGATCACCGACCTAGAGCACATTCTGCCGAAGCGCTTCCAGCGGAACTGGACGGTGGACCGCAAGGACTTTCCCGGCGGACCTGAAAAATACGTTCACCGGCTCGGGAATATGACCCTGCTGACGACCAATCTGAATCGCGAGCTTGGCAACCAGCCCTACGAGGTCAAGCGCCAGGCCTTCGCGCAGGAGGCGCTGGAGATCACGCGAATGCTCGCCGACGAGCCGCGCTGGACGGCTGAGGCGATCGGCCGGCGCCAGAACTGGATGGCCGGCCTCGCGATCAAGATCTGGCGCTGCCCCTAGCCGACGCGCTCTAGCGGGACGTCGGGTGTGAATAAAGACTGCACCGTGCGCCGGCGGTGGCTGAGGTGGCGGATGTCCTCCGGCACCGGTCCGCCATGGGCCCAGTCGAGCAGTTCGACAGTGTGCAGGATCGGCGGCTGGTCCGGGCCTGCGAGCTGGGTCATGCAGCCGATATTGCCGGTGGCGACACAGTCCGGTTTGGTCTTGGCGATGTTCTCCTGCTTGCGCTTCTTGAGCAGTCCCGAGATTTCGGGCTGCAGCATGTTGTAGGTCCCCGCCGAGCCGCAGCACAGATGCCCTTCAGGGATGTCGAGCACCGAATAGCCAGCATCGCTGAGCAGCTTGCGCGGTTCTTTCGTGATGCGCTGGCCGTGCTGCATCGAGCAGGCGGAGTGGTAGGCGACCTTGATGTCCGTCCAGGCGGTCGGCGGATCAAGCGTGATGTCACTAAGATACTCGCTGATGTCGCGCGCGAGACCGGCCACCGCCTGAGCGCGCTCTGCGTATTCGGGATCATGGGCCAGCATATGGCCGTAGTCCTTCACGGTCGTCCCACAGCCCGATGCGGTGATCACGATGGCGTCGACCGGCCCGTCAACCATTGCGCTTTCCCAGGCCTCGATATTCTGCCGCGCCTGCGCCATGCCGTCGTCCTCGCGGCCCATGTGATGCACCAGCGCGCCGCAGCAGCCCTCCGCCCTTGGCATGACGACTTCGATGCCGTTGCGGGTGAGCAGGCGGATCGCCGCGTCGTTGATCTGGGGGCGCAGCACCGTCTGGGCGCAGCCGCGCAGCAGGATCACCCGCCCGCGGCGCGGGCCTTCGGGCGGGATCGTGCCGTGGGCCGGGCTGCGCCGCGACGGTAACCGGCCGGGCGCGAGATCGAGCATCGCGCGCAGCTCTTTCAGGCCCAGCGCGCTGATAAGCCCTTTGAACGGAAGGGCCAGCTTCGCGCCGCGCACCGACCAGCGGAACCGGGAAGGGTAGGGCACCACGGCCGCGAGCAGCTTGCGCATCAGCCGGTCTTTCAGCGGACGGCGCGAGGTCTTTTCGATATGCACGCGCGCCTTGTCGACGAGATGCATGTAATCGACGCCGCTGGGGCAGGTCGTCATGCAGGACAGGCAGGACAGGCAGCGGTCGATATGCGTGCGGACCTCAGGCGTCGCGTCGTGCCCGCCCTCGAACATCTTTTTCATCAGGTAGATGCGCCCGCGCGGGCTGTCGCGCTCGTCGCCCAGCAGCACGTATGTCGGACATGTCGCGGTGCACAGCCCGCAATGCACGCAACTGCGCAGGATGTCGTTCGCCTCGCGGATGTTTGCATCGGTAAGCTGGTGCGGCTTGAATTCTGTTTCCATCTCGTCCTCAGACCTCTGGATACATGCGGCCGGGATTCAGGATGCCGGCCGGATCGAAGGCGGCCTTGAGCTTCTGCGACAGCCGCATGTTCGCCGCGGGCATCGGGTGAAACACCTCGACAGCGGAACGCATCCCCAGCGGCGCGCGGATCAGCGTTGCATGCGCGTCGAAATCCGCGATAATCCGGCGCAGGTCGGTGGCGTCGGCGTCGCGTGATGGCGGCAATTCCAGCCAGACCAGCCCGCCCGACCAGTCATAGGCCGCCTGGCAGTCCAGCTGCGCACGGATCGCGTTGACCATGCCTACCGCACGGCTCGGCGCGGTCGTGATGCGCCACAGCGGAAACTGGCTGCCGGTCAGGAAGCGCAAATCCCGCACATCACGCCAAAATTCCAGCGACGGCGCGTTGCCAAGCGTGTAGACCTCCCCAAAAGTCCCGATCTGCCGTTCCAACTTTTCAGCGCGCGCCTTAGTCGACTCGGGAAAATGTTCTAGCCGCAGCGCCGTGATCGCGCGGCCGAGTCCGCCGAGTTCCTGGTTGCTGAGCCGGGTTGCCATCGCGGCCGGGATGTGCGTCGCCGCGGAGACCTCATAGGGTGTGCCCATTGCCGTGCAGCACACCGCGATCGCCGCCTCGTCCGGCAAGCCGAACAGCATCAGCGTGCGTGTATCCTCTGGCTTTGGCAGGACCTTCATGGTGACTTCGGTCATCACCGCCAGCGTACCCCAGGAACCGGCCAGCCCGCGCGCCAGATCGATGCCGGTGACGTTCTTCATGACGCGCCCGCCCCAGCTGAAGGTTTCGCCGCGCCCGTTGACAGCGCGCACTCCAAGAAGATGATCCCGCGCGGCTCCGCGCAGCACCCGCCGTGAGCCGGACGAATTGGTCGCAAAAACACTCCCAATCGTCGGCGCCTCTGCCACACCGGGGCTGCCGGTGAGCGGGGCCATGTCCGCTGGCTCAAACGCGAGCATCTGGTGATTCTCGTCAAGCAGCGCCTCGATCTCGGCGAGGGGTGTGCCGGCTCGCGCAGCAATGACGAGTTCAGATGGCTCATAGAGCGTAACGCCGCGCATGCGCGCCATCCCGACCTTGCTGGCCGTCTGGACCGGACGGCCGATCGCGCGTTTGGTGCCATTGCCGCAAACCTCCACGGGGGTCTGGGCGTCGATGGCATGGGCGATGAAGGCCTCCAGCTCCTCTTCGGATTTGGGGAGGTAGCCGTCAAGCATGGCTGCCGCTGCCGGGCTGCATGTCGAGCGGAAACACCTTGCCGCGGTTCAAGCGCCAGTCGGGGTCGAACACGGTTTTGACGCGGATCTGCTGCTCCAGATCGGTGCGCGTGTACTGGATCGTCATCAGGTCGCGTTTCTCGATACCCACGCCGTGCTCGCCGGTCAGGCAGCCGCCCAATTCCACGCACGCCGCGAGGATGTCCGCCCCGCAGCGCTCCGCGCGATCCTTCTCATCTGGGTCGTTGGCGTTGAACATGATGAGCGGATGCAGGTTGCCGTCGCCGGCATGAAAGATGTTGGCGACGCCCAGCCCGTAATGCGCGCAAATCCGGCTTACTTCGCTCAGCGCTTTGGGCAGCGTGCTGAGCGGGATGACGCCATCCATGCACATGTAATCCGAGATGCGGCCCATCGCGCCGAACGCCGACTTTCGCCCGCGCCAAATCGCCGCAGCCTCCTCCGCGCTCTGCGCCTCGCGCATCTCGGTCGGGTTGAAATCAGCCGCGATCTCGCGGATGCGCGCGAACAGCTCGCCGATCTCATCTTCGGAGCCTTCGACCTCGACGATTAACAGCGCTTCAACATCGAGCGGATAGCCGGCTTGTGCGAACTCCTCGCAGATCTTGATCGCTGGACGGTCCATGTATTCCAGCGCAACCGGCACGATGCCCGCGCCGATGATCGCGGCGACGCAGCCGCCGGCGTCCTCCGCAGAATTGAAGCCCATGAGCATGGGCCGCTCGCCTTCGGCTTTCGGCAGGATGCGCACGGTCGCCTCGGTGACGATGCCGAACTGACCTTCAGAGCCGGTCATCAGGCCAGGGAAGTCATAGCCGTGCGGATCGAGGAAGTCGCCCCCGAACTCGACGATTTCGCCATCGCTCAGCACCACCGTCATGCCGAGGACGTTGTTGGTGGTCACACCGTATTTGAGGCAATGCGCGCCACCCGAATTCATGGCGATGTTGCCCGCCAGCGTGCAGGCCAGCTGGCTCGACGGGTCGGGCGCGTAGAAAAAGCCGAGCTCCGAAACGGCGTTCGAGATGCCCAGATTGGTGATGCCGGTCTGCACGCGCGCCACGCGATCATCCAGGTTGATGTCGAGCACCTGGTTCATCTTGCTCACGCCGATGACCACCGTGTCCTTCAACGGCAGCGCGCCGCCGCTCAGTGAAGTGCCCGCGCCGCGCGGCAGCACGTTCACACGGTTCTCGTGACAAAAGCGGAGGATCCGGGAGACCTCTTCAGTGGACGTCGGCAGCACCACGGCCAGCGGCACGTTACGGTAAGCCGTGAGCGCGTCGGCCTCGAAGACCTCCAGCCCGATCGGGTCTGAAATCACATTGCGCGAAATCCGCTGCAGACCTGCGACAAGCGAGTCGCGCCGGTCAAGGACCGCAGCGTCCGGCTCGGGCAGTTGGATCCCGCTCATGTCGATGCCGCTCATG
>CAZYUT010000003.1:19498-21292 GCA_964650735.1 uncultured Hyphomicrobiaceae bacterium | reverse complement strand
CCGCTCATGTCGATGCCGCTCATGGCGTATTCCTCCTGTTATCGATTTGCGACATCTTAGACTTTCAGTCTCTGCAAATCCATAGCGCCCCTGGCGCGCGCCTGCCCGCCGTGAGGCTTGACAAGCCGTCCGGGGCCGCGCATGGAGTTGTATACAACCGCTGTCCGGTTTAAGCTGACAGAAAATGTAACACTTTTCACGGGGCTGAGTTGATACCGATCAGTGACCTGGAGATCTTCGCGCGCGTCGTTACGGCAGGCAACATGTCAGCGGCGGGACGCGAACTGGGCCTGTCGCCTGCGGTCATTAGTAAGCGCATCGGCCATCTTGAGCGTCGGCTGGGCGTGCGCCTGTTTCAGCGCACCACCCGCCAAATCCGTCTTACGGAGACTGGCGAAGGCTTCTATCAGCGCATTACGGATGTCCTGCGGGGCATTCAGGAAGCCGAGGTCTTCGCATCCCATGGCAACGATCATCCCAGCGGCATCCTGCGGGTGGGCGCGCCAAGCAGTTTTGCGCGCGGTCATGTCGCACCCTTTCTCGGGGAGTTCCTGGCGGCGCATCCTGACTTGCAAGTCGAGTTGACGGTGTCGGATGAGGGCATGGATGTTGTCGGCGATGGCCTGGATGTCTGTATTCATGTCGGACAACTTGAAGATTCCAGCCTTGTGGCAAAAAAACTCGCGCCGTGCCGGAAAGTCTTATGCGCCGCGCCGGAGTATCTCGCGCGAGCCGGAGTTCCGAAGACGCTCGCGGATCTCGACAAGTTTGACTGTATCTCGACCTTCGACCATCGTACGTGGCGTTTCGACGGGCCGGACGGGTCCAAAACCGTACGCGCCTCCGGTCAATTGCGCACGAATTCGAGCGATGTCGTGCGTGAAGCGATCGTTGGCGGTGCAGGCATTGGTTTCCGTTCGGTCTGGGATGTGGCGGATCACCTGCGTCGCGGGGAATTGGTGGTGCTCATGCCCGAATACCGGGAAACAGCGGGCGTGGCGATCTACGCGGTTTACCCCTGCCGGGAATTCGTACCCGCCAAGCAGCGGGTGTTCCTCGACTTCCTGGAGTCGGCCTACGCGAACGTCGCATTTGACGCGCCGGACATAGAGAAATACACGTATCAAGCTCTCGGCCCGCGAGCCGTCGCGGCGACATGATGCCACGGTGGCCGGGCGACCATCATTTGCGATAGTCGGGCCAACCTAGACGTTGTGGAGTTCACTGCTGATCCGGGGAAAGGATCGCGCTGCACCTGCTGAGAACGATGGGAAAACACTGATCGGGAGGCTTCTATATGCGGTTTAATCTTTTCATCGGCACGGCCGCCCTTGCAATTGTCACGGGCGTGGCCCCAACGCTGGCGCAGGACGCCGGCGATCCGGAAGCGGGCGAACAGATCTTCCGCCGCTGCCAGGCTTGTCACATGGTTGGCGAGAACGCGCAGGCGCGGGTTGGCCCGCCGCTTAACGACCTGTTCGGGCGCGTCGCGGGCACCTACGAAGGTTTCAATCGCTACTCCAACGCCACGAAGCAGGCGGGCGAAAACGGCCTCGTATGGAACGACGAGACCATTGCGGCATACCTCGAAGCGCCGCGACAGTATATTCCGGGCAATCAGATGGCGTTTGCCGGCTTGCGCCAGGAGCAGGAGCGGTTGGATGTCATCGCCTACCTGAAGCAGTATGATGATGAGCCGGAAAACGACGACGCGGAGAGCACGTATCAGGCGCCGTGAGCTGTGCGCCGGCGATATGAGTTGAGGAAGAGGCCCGGTTATCCGGGCCTTTTTCG
>CAZYUT010000003.1:0-19398 GCA_964650735.1 uncultured Hyphomicrobiaceae bacterium | reverse complement strand
GGTTCCTGATTCGCCCCGTGTGGCGCTGTTCGCGACTTGTCTTGTCGACCTGTTCCGCCCCGTAGTCGGCTTCGCCTCAGTCAAGCTGTTGGAAGAAGCCGGGTGCCGGGTCGAGGTGCCCGCCGCGCAGACTTGCTGCGGCCAGCCGGCCTATAATTCCGGCGCCCGCGCGGACGCCAAAGGAATTGCACGCAGGGTGATCGAGGCTTTTGATTCTTACGATTTCATCATTGTACCGTCGGGTTCTTGCGCCGGGATGCTCAGGAAGCACTATCCGGCTCTGTTCAAGGACGACCCGGACATGCGTTTGCGCGCGGCACGCTTCGGCACGAAGACCTACGAGCTGATCGCATTTCTGCGCGACATCATGCAGATCGACGTGGTCAACGCCCGGCACGACGGCGCGGTCACCTATCACGATAGCTGCTCCAGTTTGCGCGAGAACGGCGTCAAGCGACAGCCGCGCGAGTTGCTGGAGTCCGTCGATGGCCTTGAGCTGCGCGAGGCGAAAGATACGGAAATCTGCTGCGGCTTTGGCGGGCTGTTTTCCGTGAAGTACCCGCAGATTTCCAATTCTATGGTCAGCGACAAGCTCGACCGCCTGAGCGAAACCGGCGCGCCGCTGGTGCTGAGCGCCGATCTCGGCTGCCTTATGAACATCGCCGGAAAGGCCGCGCGCGAGGGCCGCCCGCTCACCGCGCGTCACATCGCCGAAGTGCTCGCCGACATGACCGACGAACCGCCCATCGCCGGAGCCCGCGAATGAAGCCGACATCTCACAACTTCAAGGCGAATGCCGCCCGCGCGCTCACCGATGAGCAGCTTCAGCGCGCGCTGGGCAATATCGGCGAGGGCTTCGTGAACAAGCGCGCTCGCGCCCGCGATGCGCTGCCTGAGTTTGACGCGCTCCGGGCTCATGCCAAGGCCATCAAGGATCACACGATCGAGCATCTCGACCTCTACCTGGAGGAATACGAGCGCAAGGTTACCGAGGCCGGCGGCAAGGTTCACTGGGCTTCCACGGCCAAGGACGCAAACGAGATCATCACCTGGATCTGCCGCGATGCCGCCGCGCTGAGCGTCACCAAGGGCAAGTCGATGGTGGCCGAGGAGATCGGCCTGAACGACGCGTTGGAAGCCGCCGGGCTGGAGGTCGTGGAGACCGATCTGGGCGAATACATCATCCAGAACCGGCACGAGCCGCCAAGCCACATCATCGCGCCGGCGGTGCACCTCAACAAGGATCAGGTGATCGCGGACTTCCGCGCCAAGCACACGCATCTGCCCCCCGATCGCCAGATCGACGAGCCGTCGGCCCTGGTCGGCGAGGCGCGCTCCGTCCTGCGCGAGAAGTTCCTGCGCGCGGATGTCGGCATTACGGGCGCGAACTTCCTGATAGCCGAGACCGGCTCTTCGGTCATCGTCACCAACGAGGGCAACGGCGATCTGACCCAGCTTCTCCCGCGCGTGCACATTGTGGTGACGAGCATCGAGAAGCTCGTTCCAACGCTCGAAGACCTCAATACGCTTCTGCGCGTGCTCGCGCGCTCCGCGACCGGCCAGGACATCACCGCCTACACCACGCTGTCGACCGGCGCGCGCCGGCGCGGTGACCCGGACGGCCCAGAGCAGTTCCACGTCGTGCTGGTCGATAATGGCCGCACCGAGATGCTGGGGACGGTCTTTCAGGACATGCTGCGCTGCATCCGCTGCGGCGCATGTCTGAATCATTGTCCGATTTATAACGCGGTCGGCGGCCATGCCTATGGCTGGGTCTATCCTGGACCGATGGGCGCGGTGCTGACGCCTTCGCTAATAGGCGTGCACGAGGCGGGGCATCTGCCCAACGCCTCCACCTTTTGCGGGCGCTGCGAGGAAGTCTGTCCCGTGCAAATCCCGCTGCCGAAGATGATGCGGCATTGGCGCGAGCGCGAATACGATGCGGGCGGCACGGGCTTCTTGCCACGCATCGCGCTCAAATCATGGGCGTTCTTCGCACGGCGCCCGCGGCTCTATCGGTTCTTCGCCGGCCCTGCCATTGCGATTCTGGCGCGGCTCGGCGGCAAGCGCGGGCGGCTGTCCTGGCTGCCGCTGGCGCGCGGCTGGACCGCGCATCGCGACCTTCCCGCGCCTTCCGGCGGCACGTTTCAGGCCCAGTGGCGGGCACATCAGCGCGAACAGCGCAAGGCCCGCGCGCGGGGCATACGCTGATGAGGGACGGTTCCCGCGAACGGATCCTCGGCGCGGTCCGCAAGGCGCTCAATGTGCGCGGCGACGAAGCCGGCCGGCGCGGGCGCGTGCGGGCGCGGCTGGAGCAGCCGGAGGCGGGGCCGATCCCTCAGCGGGCGCGAGGGAGTGCTGAAGAGGTCGTTGAACGCTTCATCGGCATGCTTGAGACCCAGAACGCCGAGGTGAAGGAACTGAGCGGACCAGCGGGGCTGCCCGAGGCCGTGGCCGCTGAACTCATTCACCGCAATCTGCCGCAGCGCGTGCGCACCGGCGCGGACGACATGTTCGCCGGGATCGCATGGGACGGCACGCTCGAGCGCCTGACCGGCCCGGCGCAGCCGGAGGATAGCGCCAGCCTCAGCCGCGCGCTCGCCGGGGCGGCGGAGACAGGCACGCTGTTTCTTGCCTCTGGCGCTGACAACCCGTCCACGCTCAACTTCTTGCCCGAGGTGCACATGATCGCCATCCGGCGCGAGGATATCGTCGGGTCTTATGAGAAGGCGTGGAGCCGACTGCGCGCCCAATATGGGCGCCGCCGCCTGCCGCGGACTGTCAACATGATATCCGCGCCCTCGCGCACCGCCGACATCGAGCAAACCCTTATCAAAGGCGCGCACGGCCCGAAAGAACTGATCGTGTTCATCATCGGCTGATGCGCAGGCGACGCAATTTGTCGCATCTTTGTTTGCGCGCCTGGGCGTGGGATGCTACCAATCGCGCTTATCTCTTGCTCTGGCTCAATAATTGGCAGTGTTTATCCCATGCATGACAAGGTTTTACCGGCTTTGAAATCTGCGCCGCCCGCCGCGAAGGGCATGCCCGAGATGCCAGCGTCGGGCTTTCCCGCCACGCGCATGCGCCGCACCCGGCAGGCTGACTGGTCGCGCCGGCTGGTGCGCGAGAATGTGCTGACGGCGGCGGACCTGATCTGGCCGCTGTTTGTCATCGATGGAGAGAACCAGGTTGATCCCGTGCCCTCCATGCCGGGCGTGGCGCGGCGGAGCATCGACGAGACCGTGCGCATGGTTGAAAGCGCCGCCGAACTCGGCATTCCGGCTGTGGCGCTGTTCCCGAACACCGACCGGGCCCTGCGCGATGACGCTGCGAGCGAGGCGGTCAACCCGGAAAACCTCGTCTGCCGGACCGTGCGCGCCATCAAGCAGGCGGTCCCGCAGATGGGCGTGATCTGCGATGTCGCGCTCGACCCCTACACCAGCCACGGCCATGACGGCATCATGCGCGGCGCGGAAATCGTCAACGACTTGACCATCGAGACGCTGATCAGCCAAGCGCTGGTTCAGGCCGAGGCCGGCTGCGATGTGATCGCGCCATCGGACATGATGGACGGGCGTATCGGCGCGATCCGCCAGGCGTTGGAGGATGCTGGCCTCACCCATGCGATGATCATGTCCTATGCGGCGAAATATGCCTCCGCTTTTTACGGGCCGTTCCGGGATGCTGTCGGCTCGTCTGGAACGCTCAAGGGCGACAAGCGCACCTACCAGATGGATCCGGCCAATACCGACGAGGCGCTGCGCGAGGTCGAACTCGACATCGCCGAGGGCGCGGACATGGTCATGGTCAAGCCTGGGATGCCGTATCTCGACATCGTCCGGCGCGTCCATGAGAGCTTCGGCGTGCCGACCTTCGCCTATCAGGTGTCGGGCGAATACGCGATGATGATGGCGGCGGCCGAAAACGGCTGGCTCGACAAGGACCGCGTGATGATCGAGAGCTTGCTGGCCTTCAAGCGCGCTGGCGCGAGCGGCATCCTCACCTATTTCGCGCATGATGTGGCGACCGCCCTGCGCGACACGGGCGGCGTCGCCTGACGCCTGCTTACAATCGCCGGGAGAAGCAGCCATGGCAGAGACGGCAACGGCCGAGGATATCGCCGTCACGGTTGCGGATATTCGTGCGTCCCGGGACGTCTTGCGGGGCAATGTGCTGCGCACGCCCATGATCGCAGCGCCCCGGCTCTCGGACCGCTGCGGCGCGGATATCTTCGTCAAATACGAGAACCTGCAGGCGACTGGCTCGTTCAAGGACCGGGGCGCGCTGGTGAAGATGATGTCGCTGAGCGATGAGCAGCGCGCGCGCGGCGTTATCACCATGTCGGCGGGCAATCACGCGCAGGCGGTGGCGTTCCATGCGCGCCGGCTGGGGATCCCGGCGACAATCATCATGCCGGAGGGCACGCCCTTCGTGAAGGTCGGCAACACCGAGGCGCTGGGCGGGCGGGTGATCCTCGCCGGCGAGACGCTCAATGACGCGCGCGAGGAGACCGAACGCCTGGCCGCCGAAGAGGGGCTGACGCTGGTTCACCCCTATGACGACCCTCATGTGATAGCGGGGCAGGGTACGGTCGGGCTGGAAATCCTGGATGATCAGCCGGAACTGGACTGTGTGGTGATCCCGATCGGCGGCGGCGGGCTGATTTCCGGCACTGCGATCGCGCTCAAGGATGCGCGCCCGGACATCGAGATCATCGGCGCGGAAGTCGAGTCGTTCCCCTCGATGTACTGTGCGCTGCGCGGCGCCGCGCCGAAGTTCGGCGGCCCGACGCTTGCGGAAGGGATCGCGGTGAAGGTGCCTGGCGAATACACCAAGCCGATCGTCGCCCGGCTGGTCTCCGACATCGTCCTGGTGTCCGAAGAGGCGATCGAAAAGGCCATATGCGCTTACGCGGCCGACCAGAAGACGATGGCCGAAGGCGCGGGCGCGGCCGGCTTAGCGGCGGTGATGAGCGACCCCGGGCGCTTTAGGGGCCGCAAGGTTGGTCTGGTGCTGTGCGGCGGAAATATCGATCCGCGCATGCTTGCCTCGATCATGGTGCGCGGGCTGGAGCGCGACGGCAAAATTCTCTCGGTGCGCATCACCATCCCTGATCAGCCTGGGGTGCTCGCGCAGATCACGGCCTGCTTCGGGCGCAACAAAGCCAACATTCTGGAAGTCACGCACCGGCGGATGTTCCTTAACGTGCCAGTTAAGGGGGCGATCCTCGACATCTGTGCCGAGACCAAGGACCGCGCGCATGCAGAAAAGCTGATGGCGCAGATCGAGGAGCTTGGCTACAAGGTGGAGCGGCTGGGCGACCCGACGGGGTGGGAGTTCGGCAACTATTGAGCCGTGACCGTGCGCCGGCGGCCATGTATCCAAGCCGCGCAGGGCAGCACGATGGCCAAGGCGATCGCCAGCGAGATTGCGACCCATTTGGCCTGCGTCAGCATCGAGGCGGCGGCGACCTGCGTTGGCACGGGCGCGGCGGTTAGCAGCATCTGCGCGACAAGTACATTCTCTCCCACATCGAAAATCAGCATGAGCAGGGGCGCTGCGAGCATGGTGAGTCTGCCAGCGCGCGGCACCTGGACCGAGAAGCGCGCGCCTGGCCGCGTGACGCGCAGGATGATGAGGATGATCGCTACGGCCTCGACGATTGCAAGCGCGGTGTCGGCGCTCACATGGCGGGTGAAATAGAACCAGCGCCCCTCCGCGCCGAGTGCTTCCAGATACGCAGCTGCTTCGCCGTGAGTGTAGCCGCCCACACGCATGTCGAAGATAGGGGCATCAGCGATCGCTGTCAGCACCGGGATCGTGAAGGCCAGTTCGTACACGTCGAGCAGCGCCACCAATGCCAACGCGCCCGCGATGTGCCACCACCGTATGCGCGACCCGGTTCCCATGCGTTCCCTAATTGATGATGCCGCCGCTGAGCGTCATGATCGCGGGCACGCGCGGCGCGGGCAGCGGCGGGAAGCCCGGCGGGGTCTGCTTGCGCTCCGGCGCGAGGTCGATCTGCTCCTCCGGACCGCATTGCGCCGCTTGCAGGGCCGCGATGGTTCGCTGCGTGAAGGGCTTGCCTGGGTTGGGCACACGCACGGTGATCGTCCCTTGCATCTCCGGGCTGATGACAATGATCTGCTCCTCGCCGCGGGCGGTGATTTCGGCGCTCGCCTCCAATGCGAGGCGCTCGCGCGGGACCAGCAGCATCCGGATACGGTCGCGTTGAATGTCTGCGCCGCTGATGACATAGAAGTTCGTGCCGTGGCGGGTGTGGATGGCTGTGCTCCAGATCGGGCTGGACACCGGCGACTCAAAGACGACGTTGCCATCGCTCAAATCGAAGCGGCAGAAAGCGTAGCCGACATCCGGCGCGGCCAGCGGCAGCGGGATCACCTCCGGCGCCCCGGGAGGCATGACGTAGACTTGGTTCAGCTCGGTGACTTGTCCGAGCCGCCCCCACGCATCCTGCCGGGCGAGATAAGGCGCGCCGAGCACCGCTGCGATGTGGATGACGCCGGCGGCGACGAGGCCCGAGGCAATGGTGAACCACGAGATTTTCATGCGCAGTCCACCCGTTCGATTTGCGGGAGGATTTCGACCGGCATTTCGCCGCTGGCGATGTCAGCGGTCTCGAAGGGGCGGAAGACCCGGAAGACCACCATTAGGTTCCGATCTTTCCCCGTCGGCAGCCAGTAGCCAGCGCGCGGCGTCGGCGCAAGGACGATCAGCGTCGCGCCTCCGCTGCCTGGCATGACTGTCTTGCTGGAAAAGGCATGCCGGTCCGCAGGGTTTGCGATCAGCCTGCCCTCGCCGTCATAAAGCGCAAGGCTCCACCAAAGCGCGGGCACTTCGGGTACACGCACGCGGTAGTGGCAGCCGGACTCCAGCGGCTCGCCCTCTTGATCGGTCCGCGCGACGAATTCCATTGCTGTGGTAGAGACGATTGGCAGCCGGCCTGTGCGCGCCACCCGGGCTTTCGTATATGGATCGGCGTCCGGCTCGCCAGCGGCGTACCAGGCAGTCCAGGGGCCGTGGCGCAAAGTTGTTAGCGCCGAGCCCTGCTCGACCATATGCCAGGCGGAGCCAAGGCCGATGGCCAGCGCGATGGCTGTGAAAACGGCGAAGTTCAGAATCAGGTTCACGATACTTCGGTTCTTCTTCGTGCCCCGTCACGCAAGGGGTCTCGTGCCGCTAAAGTCGCGCCTCGCGCTTGGGCGTTTCCAGATCGTCTTCCGCCCCGGCTTCACGGTCCGGCGTCGCGCCCACAGCGTCGTTGAACATCTCGATCAGATTTTCGAGCATGACCCGCGTCCCCTCTGGCATGCTGCGTGTAGCGCGCTCGGTGCGTCCGAGCGTGGGGTCTTCGGCCTGAAGCTGGGCCAGGCGCTGGCGCGTCTCGATCTGTACAGGATGCGGGTCCAGCCCCGGGATCGTCGGGATGTCATAGTTGGCATGGGCCTTGTCCATGTAGGCCTTCCATGTCATCGCGGGCAGGTTGCCGCCGGTGACCCGGCCCATCGGCCGGTAGCTGTCGTTGCCAAACCATACGCCGGTCACGTATTTGCCAGTGAAGCCCATGAACCAGGCATCGCGGTAGCTGGAACTGGTGCCAGTCTTGCCGGCGACGTGGGTGAAGTCCAGGCTGGCGCGGCCGCCCGTGCCTGCGGTCACCACGCTAGCGAGCATTCGGTTGAGCTGTTCGATCTTCTCGCGCTCGAAAATCTGCGGCGGCTCCGGCTCGTCCCGGTCGCGATCATAGACGACCTCGCCTGATTCAGTGCGGATTTCGGTAACCCCATAAGGGCGCACGCGCTTGCCGCCATTGGCGAAGTGCGCATAACCGGCGGTGTGGCTCAGAGGAGTGATGCCCACATCGCCCAGCGCCATCGAGCAACTTGCGCGGGGTCCCTCGATGCCCATCTCCTGAAGATTCTCGAGCACCTTTTCGCGGCCGACCTCGAGCGAGAGCTTCACCGCGATGGTGTTGATGGACTTGGCGAGCGCGCGCTCCAGGCTCATCGCGCCGCTGTAGCCGCCAGAGTAGTTCTTCGGTGACCAGCGCCCGCAATAGACCGGGCTGTCTACGACACGCGAACGCGGATTGTAGCCGTGCTGCAGCGCCGTCAGATAGACGTAAGCCTTGAAGGACGAGCCTGGCTGGCGGAGCGCGGCGGTAGCGCGATTGAACTGGCTCTCACCATAATCGCGCCCGCCCACGAGCGCGCGCACCGCCCCGTCAGTCTCCATGGACACCAGCGCAGCCTGTTGCGCCCGGCGCGCCCGCCCGTACTGATCAAGCGTACTGGTCACGGACTCGTCGGCGAATTTCTGCAATTCGGGATCGACAGTGGTGCGCGCGATCAGGACGTATTCATCCTTGCCCCGCATGAGACGCTGCACCTCCTCGAACGCATAGTCCAAGAAGTAGTCCGGGCTGGAGTGATCCGTCCTGTCAACAACCTGAGCCGGGTTGAGGCGCGCACCGTGGACTTGGCCCTCGGTCATGAAGCCGGCATCGACCATGTTCGACAGCACGGTATTTGCGCGCAAAAGCGAGGCGGCGCGGTTGTTGTGCGGCGCGAAGCTTGAGGGCGCCTTGAACAGCCCGGCGAGCATTGCGGCCTCTGCTAGATTGATCTCGCGCACAGACTTGCCGAAATAATACTGCGAGGCGGCTTCCACCCCGAAAGCGCCGCCGCCGAGATAGGCGCGGTCCAGGTAGAGCTTCAGTATCTCCCGTTTTGTCAGGCGGGCTTCGAGCCACAACGCGAGGAACGCCTCGTTGATCTTGCGCTCGATCGTGCGGTCGGAGGACAGGAAAAGATTCTTGGCGAGCTGCTGGCTCAGCGAGCTGCCCCCCTGGACCACATCATTCGCCTCGATGTTTGCGCGCAGCGCGCGGAACGTGCCAATGACGTCCAGCCCGAAATGCTCGAAGAAGCGGCGGTCCTCAGTGGCCAGCACGGCCTTGATCAGATGGTCCGGGATCTCTTCGAGCGGGACCGCGTCGGAGAACAGGATCCCGCGCTTGCCGATCTCGTTGCCATATCGGTCGAGGAACGTGACGCTGTATTGCGACGCGGTGCGCCAGCCGGCCTTGTTGGTGCTCTCGATCGCGGGGATCGCAAAGGACAAGAGCACCGCAAGGCCGAGCACGGAGAGCGTCGCGCCTTCGGAGCCGATCTCGGCCGCGATCTTGCGCATGCCAGAGACGTGAAACCGGCCGAAGAAGTTGGAGTAGGCCGCCCAGACATCCTTCAGCCTCATCCACAAAGCGTAGATGCTCGAGTCGACCCAGGCGTCCAGCGCCCACCAGTCAACAAGGCGGCTTCGACGATTCGGCTTGAAGATCCAGTCGCGCACGGGTGTCCGATCCGGTTGCTGTTTGCCAAGAAGCTGTAGGCTTTATACTGTGAATGAAGCGGTAAACAAAAGACCGAACTGCCGATAATCCCGCCCATTGGGCCCGCGCAGGGATAAGCTATGGTGGATGCGCCGCACCCGGGATCAACGCTCACGCCATTTTGGGAAGCGAAGACGCTTGAGGAGCTGAGCGATGAGGAGTGGGAAGCGTTGTGCGACGGCTGCGGGCAGTGTTGTCTCATCAAGCTCGAGGACGAGGACACCGGCGCACGGATCGACACGCGGCTGGCCTGCCGTTTGCTGGACATTGGAGCCTGCCGCTGCGCCGATTATGCCAACCGCCATGCCCAGGTGCCTGATTGCGTGCAGTTGACGACGCAAACCGCGGCCACGCTGGACTGGCTTCCCGACACCTGCGCCTATCGCCTGCGCGCACAGGGTAAGTCGCTTTATTGGTGGCATCCGTTGCGGTCCGGTGATCCGGAAACCGTGCATCAGGCAGGGATTTCGGTGCGCCACATCGCATTGAGCGAGACACGCGCGGCGGGCCGCAACTATGAGGATTACGCGATGAACCCGCGACAAGCCCGCGCCGCAATGCGTCAAGCGGGCAAACGGCGGACACGCAAACGCCGCTGAATCGCTCCTCTTGTGATAAAAATCACTTCATGCGTGTTTTTTGCATTGACAGCGCGCCGCTGTTTTGGTAGGTTCATGCTACATCGCGAAAGTTGCGTCTGACAGGGCGCTGACACAGTGCTGATGGTCTTGTGTGACAGATGGGCTTCAAACAGTAAGCCAAGTCTGATGTTTGCGATTGGTCTCCACCATTTATGGAATCGAATGGACGACGACGCTGCCCCAAACTGGGGCGCTGTTGCCGAGGCGTATGCTCGTGGCGACCTGAAAGTAGCAGAGATTTGTACGCAATACGGGATCACGCAACACGCGCTTTATGCACGGGCGCGGGAACAGGGCTGGCCGCCGCGCCGCGGGCGGGCGAGCGGGCGCAAACGCCTGCCCGGCCCTGAAACGGCGCGAAAGGCGCTGATCGCCCGGCTTTATCAGGCCCTGGAGCAGAACATGAGCGAATTCGAATCGCGTCTCGCCAAAGGCGCGCAATCAGCAGCGGACCATGAACGCGACACACGCACGCTCAACACAATGGTGCGGTTGTTCGAGCGCCTTGGCGCGCTTGACGAAAAGGCCGGCGCGGCGTCGGACAACGACCGCGATCTGAATGCCGATGCGCGAGCCTTGCGCGAAGACCTTGCGCGACGCCTTGAGCGGCTGCGCGCCGAACACGGCGCTTGAAGCCTTCATCAGCTCTCTCGGCGCCCGTGAAATCCGCTTTCTGATGCAGGACTGGCAAATCTGGGCGCGGGACGATCAGCTTCCCCCCGGTGCGGCGCAGGGTGGCGGGCCTTGGACAACATGGCTCCTGCTCGGCGGGCGCGGCAGCGGGAAGACGCGCGCTGGGGCGGAATGGGTGCGCGGCGTTGCGCTGGGGCGCGCGCCGTTTGCCGAGCGGCCGGCCGGGCGGATCGCGCTTGTCGCCGACACGCTTGATGATGCCCGCGCCGTCATGGTCGAAGGTGTTTCCGGCCTGATGAGCATTCATGCGCCAGAAGAGCGACCCAGCTACGCCACCTCGAAGCACGAGTTGGAATGGCCCAACGGTGCGCGCGCCCGGCTGTTCTCCGCCAGCGACCCGGACAGCCTGCGCGGCCCGCAGTTCGATGCCGCATGGTGCGACGAGCTGGCCAAGTGGCCGCGCCCGGACCAGGCCTGGGACATGCTGCAATTCGGCTTGCGCCTCGGCGAGCGCCCGCGCCAGGTCGTGACGACCACGCCGCGCCCCATCCCGCTCATCAAGCGGCTTCTGGCCGATCCGAAAACGGCCGTGACGCGCGCAGCGACCATTGCAAATGCAGCAAATCTCGCGCCGGCTTTCCTGGACGCGATCGTCGGACGCTATCAGGGCACGCGGCTCGGCCGTCAGGAGCTTGATGGCGAGATTATTGAGGATCGCGCGGACAGCCTCTGGCAGCGGGACGCGATCGAGGGGGCGCGGGTGACATCGCCGCCCCCTCTTTCGCGCATCGTGGTGGCGGTCGATCCGCCGGTGACCAGCGGCGAACGCGCCGATGCCTGCGGGATCATCGCGGCGGGCCGCGGCGAGGATGGCCGCGCGTATGTGCTTGCCGATGCGACGGTGCAGGGCGTGCGGCCCGCCGTCTGGGCGGGCGCGGTCGCGCGGCTTTACGACAGTCTTGAGGCCGATCGCATCGTCGCGGAAGTCAATCAGGGCGGCGAACTGGTGACGGATGTGCTGGCGCAGGTCGCGCCGCATGCGGCAATCCGCAAGGTTCGCGCCGGCCGGGGCAAATACGCGCGCGCCGAGCCGGTCGCGGCACTTTACGAGCGCGGACTGGTTTCGCACGCGGGCAGCTTCCCGGCGCTCGAAGACGAGATGTGCGCCTTCGGTCCTGACGGGCTGGAGGCGGGCAGCCCCGACCGCGTCGATGCGCTGGTCTGGGCCTTGAGCGATCTGATGCTCGGGACGGCGAAGCCGCCGCGGCTGCGCAGTTTCTGAGAGCATTTCCGGAATAGACGAAATCAGTTCGCCCCAGTCATTGCGAGGCCCGCAGGGCCGACGCAATCCAGCGGACCGGCACCTGCGGCTGGATTGCTTCGCTTCGCTCGCAATGACGTTGAGTTGATTGATCGGCAAAATCGCTAAATCCAGACAACCAAATTCTGGAGGTTTCATGAGCCGAATAACCGAAGCGCTGCAGCGCTTACTCGGTGCGCAGCCGCTTGAGCGCAGGGGCAGCCGGACAGGGCCGTTCCTTGCGTTTCACGGCCATGCGCAGCCGGTCTGGTCGCCGCGCAATACCGCTGCGATGGCGCGCGAGGGCTTTATGAAGAATCCGATCGTGTACCGGTCGGTCCGGATGATCGCCGAGGCCGCCGCTTCGGTGCCGTTGCGGCTGTTCGACGGCGCTAACGAACTCGAAGCCCATCCGCTTCTGGACCTGCTGGCGCGGCCCAACGCGGGCGAGTGTGCGCCCGATCTGTTCGAGGCGTGGTACGGATCGCTGCTGATCGCGGGCAACGCCTTCATGGAGGCGGTCGCGCTCGACGGCCAGCCGCGCGAGCTGCATGTGCTGCGCGCCGACCGGATGCGCATCGTGCCCGGCGCGGATGGCTGGCCCTGCGCCTATGAGTATCAAGCGGATGGTCAGACGCTGCGCTTCGATCAGGAGGTCGACGGCATCCGCCCGATCCTGCACATGCGCCAGTATCACCCGGTCAACGACCATTACGGCATGAGCCCGCTGGAGGCCGCCGCGATGGCGATCGACATCCACAACGCCGCCTCGGGCTGGAATAAGGCGCTTCTGGACAACGCGGCGCAGCCCTCGGGGGCGTTGGTCTATACAGCTGGCGACGGGCATCTGACCGAAGAGCAGTACCAGCGGCTCAAGACCGAGCTTGAGGCGACCTATGCCGGCGCGCGCAACGCCGGCCGGCCGATGCTGCTGGAAGGCGGGCTGGACTGGAAGATGATGTCGATGAGCCCGCGCGACATGGATTTCATCAGCGCGAAGAACCTGGCCGCGCGCGAGATCGCGCTGGCGCTGGGCGTGCCGCCGATGCTGCTCGGTATTCCCGGCGACAACACCTATTCGAATTTCCAGGAAGCGAACCGCAGCTTCTGGCGCCATACGGTGCTGCCGGTGGTGAACCGCACGTTGCAGGCGCTGGGCGGCTGGCTCGCCGCGGCCTATGGCGAGGGGCTAACTCTCAAGCCCGCGCTCGACCGCATCGAGGCGCTGTCCACGGAGCGCGCAGCGCTGTGGGAGCGCGTCGAGGATGCCTCGTTCCTGACCATCAACGAGAAGCGCGCCGCGATCGGCTATGGGCCGGTCGAGGGCGGCGACGCGCTTGCAAGCGCGGGCTGAACCCATGAAAAAACTACCGTCGAATGCGTTTCTCGATCGATCTGAACATCGTCATTGCGAGCGAAGCGAAGCAATCCAGAACCATCTCCGATCCCCGCTGGATTGCTTCAGCCCTTCGGGCTTCGCAATGACGGCGGGGTTCAACTTCAATCCAGCCGGACAGCGCACCAAGCGCGCGGAGCCGCCGCTCCGCCGCGAGCACGCGCCCGTGCGCGTGAACGAGAGCGACGGGCGCGTGGAGGGCTATGCCAGCCTGTTCGGCGTGCCCGATCATGGCGGTGATGTCGTGATGCCCGGCGCGTTTGCCGCAAGCCTTCGCCGGCGCGGGGCCTCCGCGGTGCGCTTCTTGTTCCAGCACGACCCGGCCCAGCCGATCGGCGTCTGGGACGAAATCCGCGAGGACCGGCGCGGGCTCTACGTGCGTGGGCGGCTCATCGGCGGGGTGGCGCGGGCGCGGGAGATCGCCGCCTTGCTGCGCGCCGGGGCGCTTGACGGGCTGTCGATCGGTTTTCGCACCGTGCGCGCCGACCGCGACCCGCGGCTGCGCACACGCCGGCTGCACGAGATCGACCTGTGGGAAATCTCGGTCGTCACCTTCCCCATGCTGCCCGGGGCGAAAGTCAGCCGTATCGAGCAGGCCGGCGCAGGCGCGCCGCAGGCGCTCGCCCGGCGGCTAAACGTGATGTCGGCCGGGCTGCTGCGCGCGTCCCGCCGCGCATACTCTCATCCAATGCGAACGAGGAGATCATGAGCGAAACTTATACCTCGGACTATGAAACCAAGGCGGAGCCGCAGGTGTCTGCCGTCGAGATGGCGCAGGCCTTCGATGACTTCATGCGCGCCTTTGAGGCGTTCAAGGAGAGCAACGACGAGCGCCTTGAGCAGATCGAGCAGCGCATGGCCGCCGATGTCGTCACGACCGACAAGCTTGAGCGGATCAACCGCGCGCTCGACGAGCATAAGCGCACCGTCGATCAGCTTGCGCTAAAGGCTGCGCGGCCGCCGCGCCAGACGTTAGCCGCCAGCAATTACGCGCTCAGCGAACACAAGGCCGCGTTTGCCAGCTACGTCCGCTCCGGCGAGACCTCCAGCCTGCGAGCGCTGGAGCAGAAGGCGCTGTCGGCCGGCTCCGGCGCCGATGGCGGCTACACCGTGCCGAGCGAGGTCGAGAGCACGATCATGCGGGCGCTGACGGAGATTTCGCCGATCCGGTCGATCGCCGGCAACCGGCAGGTGTCGAGCACCAGTTTCAAGAAGCCGTTCGCCAAGACAGGAGCGGCCGCCGGCTGGGTTGCGGAGACCGGTACGCGCAGCGAAACCGATACGCCGGTTCTCGAAGAACTCGACTTTCCGACGATGGAACTTTACGCGATGCCCGCGGCCTCGCAGACGCTCCTTGACGACTCTGCCGTCGACATCGAGGCGTGGATCGCCGACGAGGTGCGCATCGCTTTCGCCGCGCAGGAAAACACCGCCTTCGTGAAGGGGAACGGCACAGACAAACCCAAAGGCTTCCTCGATTACGATCAGGTCGCCGATGCATCCTGGGAATGGGAGAAAATCGGCTACATCGATACGGGCGTCGATGGCGGTTTCGCGGAAACAGACCCAGAGCATGATCTTTTCGATCTGATCTATACGCTGAACGCAGAGTACCGCGGCAACGCCAGCTGGGTCATGAACCGCTCGACCCAGGCGGAAATCCGCAAGATCAAGGATGGCGACGGCAACTATATCTGGCAACCGGCCTCCGAAGCTGGCGCCCGGCCGATGATGCTTGGTTTCCCGATCGTCGAAACCGAGGATATGCCGGGTATCGAGGCTGGTGCGACTGCGATCGCGTTCGGCGACTTCCAGCGCGGCTATCTGGTGGTGGACCGCATCGGCATCCGCGTTCTGCGCGATCCCTTCTCATCGAAGCCCTACGTGCTGTTCTACACGACGAAGCGCGTAGGCGGCGGCGTGCAGGACTTCGGCGCGATCAAGCTGCTGAAGTTCGGCAGTGCTGGCGGCGGCGCGTAAGCCTGACCGCCCACGTGGGCCGCGGCGCACCTCCCCGCTGCGGCCCTTTTCTTATTCGAACCAACGGGTGAGCCATGCCGCTAGTGCTGACATCCGCGCCCGCGCGCGAACCGGTGAGCGTATCGGAAGCGAAGCAATATCTGCGCGTGGACAGCGCGGTCGAAGACCCGGTCGTCGCCAGCCTTATCCTCGCGGCGCGGCTGCATATCGAGGGTGCGCTCGATATCGCGATGGTGACGCAGAGCTGGTCCTACTACCTTGATTGCTGGCCTGAAGATGGGCGCATCGATATCCCGCTCGGCCCCCTGCAGAGCGTTGATTCGGTGCGCGTCTACGATGAGAGTGATGTTGCGCAAACCATCCCGGCGAGCAGCTATCTGGTCGATCTATCGTCACTGCGCCCCCGGGTCATACGCAACACCGGCGGGACCTGGCCGCGGCCGGGCCGGCCAGCGAACGGCATCGAGATCGCGGTGACAGCGGGCTATAGCGCTACGCCCGAGCAGGTGCCGCAGCCGATCCGCCAGGCGCTGCTGATGCTGGTCGCGCATTGGTATGAGCAGCGCGAGCCGATCGTCTTCGACCAGCCCGAGGCGCTGCCGCACGGCGTTGCCGAACTGCTCGCGCCTTACCGGCAGGTGCGGCTGTGAGCGCGCGGATCGGAGCGTTACGTCAGCGCGTCGTGCTGGAACGGTCCGTGCGCATAGCCGATGAAGGCGGCGGCGCGGCCGAGACGTGGGAGTCGGTGGCGGACATCTGGGCGATGATCGAACCGCGCTCCGGCAAGGAAGCCGTCGAAGCTGACCGCCTGTCCGGCAGCCGCAAACTCGACGTGACGATCCGCCACCGCGAAGACGTCGCGCCCAACATGCGCTTCCGGTTTGGGGACCGTCTGCTCGACATCCGCGCGGTGCTCGATGCGGACGGCCGCCGCCGCTTCCTGACTTGCGCGTGCGAGGAGCGCGACCTGTGAAGGCCTCGGTGACATCGCGGGGCAGGGGCTTGCGCGGCCTGTCGCGCGCCCTGGACAAGACCGAAGCGCTCGACGATGCGCTGCGCGCCGGCGCGCAAGCGGTGGCCGACGAGGCCCGCGAAGGCCTCGCGCGTGACGGCGGTCCGGGCACGCGGGCGCTGGCGGGTTCGCTTGCGGTTCGGCGCGGGCCACACGCTCTCACCTACCGGGTGGTGTCGCTTGCCCCGCGCGCCTGGTTCCGCGAGTTCGGTTCGCTTTCGCGCGCCCAGCAGCCGTGGCTGCGCCCGGCGCTCGATCGCGTGCGATCAGGCATTATCCGGCGTATCGGCCAAGCCGTCCGGCGCATCGCCACCCGCCGCTGAGGTCAGGAGACATCCATGAGCAGTTGGGCCTTGCAGCGCGAGGTGTATGCCACGCTTGCAAACGATACCGCAGTGGCCGCGCTTCTCGGCGGCGCGCGCATCTATGACGATGTTCCGCAGGACGCAGCCTTCCCGTTCATCACGCTCGGGACGGCGTCGGTCAGCGACTGGAGCACGGGCACAGAGCCGGGGCTGGAACACCGCCTCGATGTGCATGTCTGGTCGCGCTACGCGGGCAAACGCCAGGCCTACGAGGTGATCGACGCGGTGCGCGCGGTCCTGCACGACGCGGCGCTCAGCTTGAACGGCGCGCAGCTCGTCAACCTGCGCTGCCAGTCCTTCGAGGTGCGCCGCGACGACGACGGCGAGACCTATCACGGCGTGGCCCGCTTCCGCGCGGTGACCGAGCCAGCTTGATCCAGAGCGCGTTCCGACAGGATTGAAAGTTCTGGCCCCGTCATCGCGAACGCAGTGAAGCGATCCAGCGGCAAGTGCCGTTCCCGGTGATTGGATTGCTTCTGCCGTTCCGGCCTCGCAATGACACGGGTTGAGCCGGGTCAGCCCGAACGGAATTTGCTCCAGCCAATAAGGAGACACGCATGAGCGCCCAGAAGGGCAAGGATCTGCTTTTGAAGGTCGATAGCGACGGCGCCGGGACCTTCATCACCGTTGCGGGCCTGCGCGCACGCACGCTCGCCTTCAACGCCGCGACTGTCGACATCACCAACACCGAATCTGCGGGCGAATGGCGCGAACTGCTCGCAGGGGCAGGCATCAAGACCGCGCGCATCTCGGGCAACGGCGTGTTCAAGGACGCCCAGTCCGACGAGACCGTGCGCGGCTACTTTTTCGACGGTGTGCAGCGCGACTGGCAGGTGATCGTGCCGGATTTCGGAACCGTCCAGGGGCCGTTCCAAGTCACGACGCTCGAATATGCTGGCCAGCATGACGGCGAGATGACCTTCGATCTGGCGCTGGAATCGGCGGGGCAGCTCAGCTTCACGGGAGCGTAAGTCATGGTCAATCCCCATCGCGGCGAGATCGAAGCCGTGCTTGGCGGCGTGCCCTACACGCTTTGCCTGACGCTCGGCGCGCTGGCGGAGCTGGAGCATGCTTTTGGCGAGAGCGACATGCTGGCGCTGGCCGAGAGGTTCCAGACCGGGCGGATTAGCGCGGGCGATGCGCTCAAGATCATCGGCGCGGGCCTGCGCGGGGCCGGCAATGAGATCAGCGATGACGAGGTCGCGGCGCTGCCTGTGGCAGGCGGGGCAAGTGGCTATGTCGACATCGTCGCCCGGCTGCTGAACGCAACCTTCGGCGCGCCCGATGAGCGATAAGCCGCGCCCGTTCCCGTGGGCCGAGGCGATGGCGATCGGGCTGGGCGTTTTGCGCCTGCCGCCGCGCGACTTCTGGGCGATGACGCCGGTTGAACTGGCGCGCGCGATTTCCGGGCTGACGGGCGGCGGGTCTGCGGCGCCCATGACGCGCGACGGCCTTGCCGCGCTCATGGCCCGCTTCCCGGACAGAGGATCATATGGCTGAAACGGTTGCTGATCTCGCGATCGAGGTGTCGGCGCGCACGGATGATGCGCGCGCGCGCCTCAGGGAACTTGAGACGCTGGGCGAGCGCTTCGCCGGGCGGATGAGCCGCTCGCTTGAAGCCGTCGCGCTGGACGGAGAGGGATTGCGCGGGGTTCTGCAAAATCTCGCGCTGGATTTGTCCCGCCTGGCGCTGCGCTCGGCGTTCGCGCCGATTGAAAGCGCCCTGGGCGGGCTGTTCGGCGGACTTGCGGGCGGGGTGCTGCCCTTCGCCAAGGGCGGGGTGCTGCAACAGGCGATGCCGGTGCCGTTCGCTGATGGCGGCGTCGTGAGCGCGCCGGTGGCGTTTCCCTTGCGCGGCGGGCGCACGGGACTGGCGGGCGAGGCGGGGCCGGAAGCGATCCTGCCGCTGGCGCGCGGTCGGGACGGACGGCTCGGCGTCCGCGCGAACGGAGGGCCGGGCGCGCTCAGCGTGACCGTCAACATCTCGACGCCTGACGTAGAGGGCTTCTGGCGCAATCGCGGCGAGATCGGCGCGCAGATCGCGCGGGCGGCCTCGCGCGGGCAGCGGAATTTGTGACGTTGACTGGCCCCCGTTGGAGCAGAACCCAATTGCATCACGCCGATGCCGCATCCGTCATGATATCGCGCCAGACAATAAGCGCCTTACTCCGCAGGGGCATCATCCCGCAGACCCGTGCGGCGCTCAAGTCGCCCTGTGCGCGCATCGAGCCGGTCGAGGCGGCGGTTAACGCCCGCCAGACCCTCTTCGACATTCGTCATGCGAAATTTCAAGTCCTGCATGTCTTGCAGGATGAAATCGAGCTTCTCGTCAATGCTTCGGAGCATTCGAAGCGTCAGGTTGTCGGGCGCGTCGGTCATAGCGGCACCTTATCCGATCGCGGACGCGAGCGCCACTCACAGAGTCGCTGCAGTCGCGCGAACGAACGGAAGTAACCCATGGCTTTCCACGAAATCCGCTTCCCCGCCGGCATCTCGCGCGGGGCCTCGGGCGGGCCGGAGCGGCGCACCGAGATCGTCACGCTCGGCTCCGGCTTCGAGGAGCGCAACCAGCGCTGGGCCGACAGCCGCCGGCGCTATGACGCGGGCTATGGCGTGCGCGGGACGGATGATCTTTACGCGGTGATCGCGTTTTTCG
>CAZYUT010000002.1:0-56061 GCA_964650735.1 uncultured Hyphomicrobiaceae bacterium | reverse complement strand
GGCGCGCGGCGAGGCAGAGATGAGCACGCCGGACTTCATGAAGCTGGTGCGCCAGCAAGCCAGCGATCTCGGCATCTCGATGGATATGCTCAAGCGTCCGGTGAACTCCGGCTTTTCCGGCGGCGAGAAGAAGCGCTTCGAAATCCTGCAGATGACGCTGCTGGAGCCGGGCCTGTGCGTGCTCGATGAGACGGACTCGGGCCTCGACATCGACGCGGTGCGCATCGTGTCGGAAGGCGTGAACAAGCTGCGCGATCCCGACCGGGCGATCCTCGCGATCACCCATTACCAGCGCCTGCTCGATTACATCGTGCCAGATCATGTGCATGTGCTCATCAACGGCCGCATCGCGCGCTCCGGCGACAAGAGCCTGGCGCTGGAGCTGGAGAAATCCGGCTATGCCGCTTACGGGGAACAGGCCGCGTAAATGGAGCCCGCCATGAACATCGAAACGCCAGTGCGCGTGACAGACGATCACTCGCCGGCCGAGGCAGCACTCCTGCGCTCATTCGATCAGGGGATTGCGCAGGAGAGCGACGCGCGGCTGCGCGGGCTGCGTGAACAGGCGATCGCGGCGTTTGCCCGCACCGGCCTGCCGCATCGCCGCGTGGAGGAGTGGAAGTACACCGATCTGCGCGCGAAGATGCGTGAGACATTCGCGCCTGCGCCGCGCGCGGAAGCGAGTGAGGCGGAATTGCAGCGCGCGATTGGCCATTTCGGCGCGCTCGATGCGCATGTCGTGGTGTTCGTGAACGGCTGCCACCAGCCGATGCCAGCGGTCGATGCGCCGAACGTTCAGGTTATGAGCCTCAATCAGGCGCTGGAAATCGCGCCGGAGTGGTTCGACCGGACGTTTGGCGAGGTGAACCCGCAGGAGGGCGAGACGGTCGCCAATCTCGCCACGGCGTTCATGACCGACGGCGCGGTGATCCGCATCGCAGCCCCGGCGAACGGCGCTGCGGCCAAGCCAATTCATCTGGTGAACGTGACCACGGGCGATCAGCCGGGCCGCGTCGCGACGCGCAACCTGATCCGCGTGGAACAGGGTGCCGAAGCGATGATCGTCGAGCACTACGCCAGTCTGGGCGAGACGCCGTTCCAGACCTTCACGATGACCGAGCTGGTGGCCGCTGAGGGCGCGAAAATCGAGCATCTGAAGGTGCAGGACGAGAATACCGCCTCGACCCATCTCGCAAGCTGGAACCTGCGCCTGGAATCCGGCGCGAATTACCGCGCGACCCATGTGAACGTCGGCGGCGAGCTGACGCGCAACCAGGTGTTCCTGCGCTATGCGGGCGAGGGCGCCTCGGCGGCGGTGAACGGCGTGTGCCTCGGCCGGGATGCGCAGCACTTCGACACGACAATGGTGATCGAGCACGCCGTGCCGCACTGCACGAGCCGGGAGCTTGTGAAATCCGTACTGGATGATAAGGCGCGGTCGGTGTTCCAGGCCAAGGTGCATGTCCACCCCGGCGCGCAGAAGACCGACGGCAAGCAGATGGCCAACGCGCTGCTCCTCTCGGACGAGGCGGAGTTCGACTCCAAGCCCGAGTTGGAGATCTACGCCGATGACGTGGTCTGCGGCCACGGTTCGACATCCGGCCAACTCGATGAAGAGGCGATGTTCTATCTGCTTGCGCGCGGCATTTCGCAGGCGGAGGCCCGGGCGTTACTGATCGCCGCCTTTGTTGACGAGGTGTTCGATGACATTGAGCATGATGCGCTGAAGGAGGCGCTAACGGCCCGCACGGCGGATTGGCTCCGTTATTCCGTTGAAGCGAGCGCATAACAGTTAGGAAAGCCGATTTGATGGACCAGGCGAATATCTTGCCGAGCGACGAAGCGATACCGGAGGCGGCCGGGCCGATCGACCCGGAGGCGATACGCAAAGACTTCCCGATCCTTTCGCGGGAGGTTTACGGCAAGCCTCTGGTGTATCTGGACAACGCCGCCTCGGCCCAGAAGCCCAGGGCCGTGCTGGACACGCTCGAGCGCGTCTACACGCAGGAATATGCCAACGTCCATCGCGGCTTGCATTTCCTCAGCAATGCGGCGACCGATGCCTATGAGAACGCGCGCGCTATCACGGCCAAGTTCCTGAACGCGCCGTCGACGGGCGAGATCATCTTCACCTCGAACGCCACCGCGGCGATCAACCTCGTCGCGCAATCCTTTGGCGGAATGCGCATCGGCGAGGGCGACGAGATCGTGCTCACCATCATGGAGCACCACTCGAATATCGTCCCATGGCATTATCACCGCGAGCGGAATGGTGCGAAGCTGACATGGGTGCCGGTCGGTGATGACGGCTCCTTCAGCCTGGACGCGTTCGAGAACGCCCTGACCCCGCGCACCAAGATGGTGGCCATTACGCACATGTCGAACGTGCTCGGCACCATCGTCCCCGTTAAGGAGGTCACGCGCATCGCGCATGAACGCGGCATTCCGGTGCTGGTGGACGGCAGCCAGGGCGCGGTGCATTTGCCCGTAGACGTTCAGGACATCGGCTGCGATTTCTACGTATTCACCGGGCACAAGGTCTATGGGCCTTCTGGCGTCGGCGTGCTTTACGGCAAGCGAGAGCATCTGGAGGCGATGCCACCTTTCATGGGCGGCGGCGAGATGATCGAATCTGTCGGCACCGACGCGATCACCTATGGCGAGCCGCCCTACAAGTTCGAAGCTGGCACGCCGCCGATCGCGCAGGTCATCGGGCTGGGCGCGGCACTGGACTACATGATGACCCTGGGGCGCGAGCGCATCGCCGCGCATGAGGCGAAACTCCGCGACTATGCGCATGAGCGGCTGCGGGCGATCAACTCGCTGCGGATCATCGGCGACGCGCCAGGCAAGGGCGCTATCGTCTCCTTCGACATGAAGGATGCGCACGCGCATGACATGGCGACGATCATGGACCGCTCGGGCGTGGCGGTGCGCGCCGGCCATCATTGCGCGGAACCGCTGATGGCGCGCTTTGGCGTGAACGCAACCTGCCGCGCGTCGTTCGCGGTCTACAATACGGTTGAGGAAGTCGATGCGTTGGCCGAGGCCATCGCGCGCGCACAAACGTTTTTCGCGTAAAGGAGCGACAAGATGAACGAATGGACTCGCGACACCGCGGACTTGGACGCCAATCAGGCGCGCAAGGGTGAGGGCCCGGCGGGTGAAGCCGACGCCCAATCCGAGAGTGCCGGCGGACAGGAGTCCGCTATTCCGCAGGAAGAGCTTGAGCAGATGAGCGGAGATATCATTGCGGCCCTCAAGACAGTCTATGACCCGGAGATCCCCGTGGACATTTACGAACTCGGCCTGATCTACCGCGTCGAGATTGAAGATGATCGCTTGGTCAAGGTTCTGATGACGCTGACCGCGCCCGGCTGTCCTGTCGCGGGCGAGATGCCGGTCTGGGTTGAGAATGCCGTGAGCGCGGTGCCCGGCGTGAGCGGCGCCAAGGTCGATCTGACCTTCGACCCGCCCTGGGACATGACGCGCATGTCCGAAGAAGCTCAGTTAATGCTGGGCATGGTGTGAGACGCTGCCCCCGCAGTCATGAGCGGGCACGGGTTGGCAACGCCGTCATGTTGTCCCATACTTGATAGTGAAACGTGACCGAACTGACGGACAGTGACACATGGCAATCTCGACACCTCTCAAAGTGATGAGCCTGACCGACGCGGCGGCGAAGCGCCTGTCGGAGATTATCGAAGCCAGCGACAAGGCCGTGGCCGGCGTGCGGGTTGGCCTGAAGAAGGGCGGCTGCGCCGGCATGGAATACACGATGGACTACGCGACCGAGATCGGCCCGATGGACGAAGTTGTCGAAGAGAAGGGCGTGAAGCTCCTGATCGAGCCGCAGGCCGTTCTGTTCCTGCTCGGCACGGAGATGGATTATCAGGAAAGCAAGCTTTCATCCGGTTTCGTGTTTAACAATCCGAACCAGACCAGCGCCTGTGGCTGCGGCGAATCGGTAGAAATCCGGCCTGCCCAGCAACAGGCCACCGAAGGCGCGCACAGCCGCTAGAGCCGTTCGAGCTTGGGAGGTTGAAGCTGCGCCGGTCCATACCACGGGCCGGCGCTCTTGTTTTTTTCGGGGCGGCGCGCACTCAAAAAGGCGGAGACCATGCAGGCCTCCGCCCCAGCTTTGCGTGATGAGGTAACGTGTTAGTTCACTTGGCCAGCCTTGGCCTCGATCGTCTTGGGCGACGCGCCATTGGCCGAGGCGATCTCGATCTTGCGCGGCTTCATCGCGTCAGGAAGTTCCCGGCGCAGATCGATATGCAGCAGGCCGTTCTCGAGCTTGGCGCCGCTCACCTCGACGTATTCGGCCAGCCGGAACCGGCGCTCGAAATTGCGCGAGGCGATGCCGCGATGCAGGAACACCGTATCGGTTTGTTCCTCCTGCTCCGGCTTTGCCCCGGTCACGCGGAGCATGCCTTCGCGGACCTCGATGTCGAGATCGCCGTCAGAGAAACCGGCCACCGCCATGGTAATGCGGTAGTGATTCTCATCCACGCGCTCTATGTTGTAGGGCGGATAACCGTTGTCCGTGTCGGTCGACGCCAACTGCTCCAGGATGGAGGCAACATGGTCGAAGCCGACCGTGGACTTGTACAGGGGGGTCAGATCAAAACGTCTCATGACATATCCTCCTTGTGAGCGACATGTGTTTCCACTGCCTTTCGGCCAGTCAAAGGCGCATACCCGGTTCAGGCGTATGCACTCCAAGAGGTAAGTCCGTGGCGTCCGGCGTCAAGACCCCATGGCTTGATGAACAGCGGCTGAAGACGCGGTTGGGGTCTGGTTCACCGGCCATCTGGCAGGCTGGCTGTATGACGAGGCACTGTGCATGGGGCAGTGGCGGCCTGCGGGGGCTGACCATGCTCGCGTTGGTCCTTTTGCTTACGCTGTTTTCGGCATCGATGGCCGATGCGCGCGCGCAAGTCAGAGCCGCTGAGCCATCAATCGGCGAGCGGGCTGACGGCGGCTACACGCTCGCCCAATACGCTCCGCGCGCGCAACAGCGCCAGCCCCGCGGCCGCCCGATCAACGAAGGTCGCGGCCGTCTGCGCCGCCAGCCTGATGCTTTTCGCGGCCTGATGACTCCCGGTTTTGGCGCCAGCGGAGACTGCCGCATGCCGCGTGAGATCCGCCGTAATCTGCAACAGCAGGGATGGTGGGATTTCCACGGCCTGCGCCGGGCCGGCGACGATTTCGTGGTCCGGGCGCGCCGTCCGAATGGCGCGGTTTATCAACTCAGGATAGAAGGATGCCGGGGCCAGGTGATTGACGCCGAGCCGCTGGGCGGCGGTGGCGGCGATCGTCTGTTTGCGCGCTGACGCGCCGGACAAGAACGGGAAGCCAAGATGCTGACATTTGCCGAGCCAATGCGCAGTTCCATGCACATCTCGGATGACGTTTTGATCCCCACGCCGCGCAATCCGGAGCCGAACGGCGTCATGGCGGGGCATTTCATCGCCAGCGACGGGGCGCGCATCCGCTTCGCATGGTGGGGACCGACAGGCCTGAACAAGCTTGGCACGGTTTGCATTGTCATGGGGCGGGCCGAGTTCATCGAAAAATATTTCGAGGTGATATCCGATCTTCGCCGGCGCGGCTTCGCTGTCGCGATCATGGATCATCGCGGCCAGGGTGGGTCAAGCCGGCCGCTGGCCAATCCGCGCAAGGGCCATGTTGATGACTTCGCGCAATATGACGCCGACCTCGAACAGTTTATGGCCGAGATTGTTCTGCCTGACTGCCCGGCACCATATTATGCGCTGGCGCACTCGATGGGTGCGAACATCCTGTTGCGCGCCACCCGTTCGCGCATGTGCTGGTTCGACCGGATCATTCTCACTGCGCCGCTGATCGAGCTTGAGCCCTCGCATACGCGCATTCCTGCTTCGCCACGGGTGGCGGAGATGCTCACGCTGCTTGGTCTCGGCACTCTGTATGTGCCAAACGGCAACGCCATCGCGCTGGACGAGCGGCCATTTGAGGGCAATCGGCTGACAAGCGATGCGCAGCGCTATGCGCGCACACAAGAGGTCCTGCGCATTGCGCCCCAATTGGCGCTGGGCTCGCCCACCATTGGCTGGTATCACGCCGCCTGTCAGTCCATGGCGCTTCTGAATAGCACGGAGTTTCCGCCGTCTGTGAAGGTTCCAGCGCTTATCGTGGCATCTGGCAACGATACGGTCGTCTCGCTACGCGCAATCGAGGCCTTCACCAGCCGATTACGCATGGGTGCGCATGTCTTGGTCCCGGGCGCGCGCCATGAGGTCCTGCAGGAGCGCAACAGTCTGCGCGATCAGTTCTGGGCGGCGTTTGACGCTTACATCCCCGGGTCGCGGCCGAGCCGGGCGGAGCAGCTCCTCGGGCAATGACTCCCAGGCGCTATTCCAGATCCATCTCCAGTATGGCCATCTGGAATTGATAGGACAGGTCTTCATCGTCATCGTCGCGGTAGACGACGCCAATGAACTCCCCGCCGATATACACTTCCGCGGAGTCGTCCTGCTTCTGGCGCTGACGCACCTCCAACTCGGGGAGCTCGAACTTGCGCTGCAAATAGCCCTGCAGGCGCGTGATTTCTTCGCGCTTCATGTCACCATCCCTGTCACTGTCGGATTTCGCCCGCGCTCAGATGGGCCGCCGGTCGCGCGTTCATCGCTACAGACGCCGCCAGTCGAGGTCAAGCGGCCCGCGGGGTTATTCCTCGATGCGCTTTTCGGTGTCCGAGCCGATCGAGCCGAATAGCTGGTTCATTGCGCGGGCCGGTTCGGGGCATCCCGCCAGCCCGATCACCTTTGCAGGCACGCCAGCAACGGTCACCCGCGCCTCGACGTCGCGCAGCACGACGCTGCCGGCGGCAATGCGCGCGCAATCGCCTACAGAGATATTGCCGAGGATCTTGGCGCCGGCGCCAATCATCACGCCGCAGCCGATCTTCGGATGCCGGTCGCCGCCTTCCTTGCCGCTGCCGCCCAGCGTGACCGCATGCAGGATCGAGGTCTGGTCGCCGACCACCGCGGTCTCGCCGACCACGAGGCCAGTGGCATGATCCAGCATGATCCCGCGGCCGATCTGCGCGTTTGGGTGAATGTCAGTGCCGAACACGCCCGAAGACTGGCTCTGCAGGTAGAGCGCGAAATCCCGCCGGCCGGCGCGCCACAGCGCATGGGAAAACCGGTAGGTCTGCAGCGCGTGGAAGCCCTTGAAATACAGGATCGGCTCGATTGCCCGCTGGCAGGCCGGATCGCGGTCAACCACCGCAGCGAGATCCGCGCGGAACATCTCCCCCAGTTCAGGCTGATCGTCCAGAATGCGCGTGAATGTCTGGCGAATGAGGCCGCCCGGCAAGTCTGTGCGATCCAGCCGCTGGGCCAGCCGGAAGACGACGGCGTCCTCCAAGCTCTGCTGATTTAGGATCGTGGCGTAAAGAAATCCCGCCAGCGCCGGCTCCTCGGCGACGACGGCTTCGGCCTGGGCCCGGACTTCGCTCCAGACCGGGTCGCACGGTTTGACGGCTGCTGATCGCTGATCGGGATGGGACTGGCTCATGGGTCACCCCTTGATTGCATACATTGCCGCTAAGATAGCCATTCCGCTGCCGATGTGAAAGGCGGCTGCGCGACGGGCCTCAATGAAGAAACCGGCCCTTGGGGGCCGGTTCCATGTTTGCCGCAATCGCTCGGATTGGGGAAAACGCTTTACAATCAATGCCTCAACTCGGAGGGTGAAGGTATTTCGCCTTCCGGATAAGGTCGATCTCGTGGAGAGAGGCCCGCCGACGCCGAATGACATGATCCTCAAGAAGCTCTGAAACACGCCCGTCCAGTGTTTTCAGCAGATTGTTGCGCATCGGTCTCTCCATCTGTGCGAGGCCGCACGAGAACAGGTTCTTGCCCGCACCGTAACGGCACATCTGCGGAACGCCTGACGCATTCCGCCCCCTCTCGGGCCGGTGACCAATCTGCCGGACGCCCGATGACGCCTGGACCGGCGTCGCCCCCGCACGTGCCGCACAGTACGGCTCCGACCCGCTTCCCGGACGCCGGTCAAGACCGGGCCGGAAACCCGATGCCGTGGAAAGCGTTGACGCACAACGCTGCAACGCGCTTCGTGCCACGCTTTCGTCATGATTAAGAGATTACCGCGATTCGCGGGCTGTGGATACCGTGGGGAAAAGCTGCTTCATGCGGCGGCAGGTTCGCGCATATTGGCGAGGGCGGCGGCGATATCCGCCGGGGCGAGGATAAGGACTGTCGCATGATCCTCGTGAACCGACAGCGGCAATTCGCCATGGCTTTCGCCGTCGACTTGTAGCGGCACGGGCCGGTCTGCGCTCAGATGCGCGCGGCGGAAGGGGACAAAGCGCAGGTGCGGAGCGCGCTTGGCCTGTCCGGCGCCGATCATGAGGATGTTAAGGATAAGGCTGACAGGATGGCGCGCGGTGCACAGTACGGCTGTCAGCCCGGGCGCGAACAAATGGCTGTCCGGCGCGAGCCGGAAGCCGCCGGCATAGCTGCCTGCGTTGCACAAAACGACCCAGCGGGCCTCATGAGGTGTGCCGTCCAGCACCGCGCGCAATTTTGGCGCGGGCCGGAAAATCGCGCGCACCACCGGCCAGACATAGGCGAGCTTGCCGATCCAGCGCTTGGCGCGCATGTCGAGGGCCGCGACGGCTTGCGCGTCCAGCCCGGCCCCGGCCATCAGAAAGAACGGCCTGTCGTCCGTCACGGCGCCCACGACAGGCACGCCCACACCTTCAAGGAGATACTGTGCGATGGCCCCGGCTTTGCGCCGAAGTCCAAGCTCGTGCGCCATGACGTTTCCGGTGCCGAGCGGCAGGATGCCGACGGGGATGCCGGTGCCGCGCAAACCGGCCGCGACACTGCGGATCGTGCCGTCCCCGCCGGCTGCGACGATGACGTCATAGCTTCCCGCGCGTGCGGCCTCGCGTGCGATGGCGCTGCCGCTGTCCTCGCAAAGCGCATCCTGAACCGCCACGTTGGCGCCGGCGTGCTCAAGCGCGTCGATGACGCTGCGCAAGAGCCTCCTCCGGCCGGTCCCGGCTTTGGGGTTGTGAACGATCAGGAACCGCTTGCGCACAAGGGTTTTCCCTAACCTACCGCGGCTTCGGCCATCTGCGCCGACTTCTGCACGGCCTTCTGGACCTTCTCGAACGCCCGCACCTCGATCTGCCGGATGCGCTCGCGGCTGACGCCGAACTCGTGCGACAGCTCTTCCAGCGTCAGCGGGTTGTCCGACAAGCGGCGGGCCGTGAAAATCCGGCGCTCGCGTTCGTTGAGCGTTTCCAGCGCTTCCTGGAGATAGTTGCGGCGCTGTTCCAGCTCTTCCCGGTCGGCGAGCGCGGTCTCCTGGCTAACCTCCTCCTCGTCGACCAGCCAATCCTGCCATTCGCCGCTTTCGGCGTCCGCGCGCAGCGGCGCATTCAGCGAACTGTCGCCGGACAGTCGCCGGTTCATCGAGATCACGTCCTCTTCGGAGACCGAGAGCTTGTCGGAGATCTGGCGCACATGTTCCGGCCGCAGGTCGCCCTCATCATAGGCTTCCAACTGCCCCTTCATCTTGCGAAGGTTGAAGAACAGCTTCTTCTGGCTCGCCGTCGTGCCCATTTTGACGAGTGACCACGACCGGAGGATGTATTCCTGGATCGAGGCGCGGATCCACCACATGGCATAGGTCGCAAGCCGGAAGCCGCGTTCCGGGTCGAACCGCTTGACCGCCTGCATCAGGCCAACATTGCCTTCCGACACGACTTCGCCAATCGGCAACCCGTATCCGCGATAGCCCATGGCAATACGCGCAACAAGCCGCAGGTGCGACGTCACCAGTTTATGCGCAGCTTCTGTATCCTCATGCTCTCGCCAGCGCTTGGCGAGCATGTATTCTTCTTCCGGTTCCAGCATCGGAAACTTGCGGATCTCGTCGAGATACCGACTGAGACCGCCGCTGCCGGACACTGATGGGAGTTTGTTCATACCTTGTTCCTGTATCATTACTGCCAGCAATACGCGACAGTGTCAGGTCTGGATCAGCGATCTTGTCACCGGATTGCGGACAGCAGCGCGGTGTCTTAAGCGCTGTTTCGCCTCGGCATTCAACGTTGGATATCACGCGACAATCGCGGCCCGCGTAAGGCCGTTTCTGAGCCTTTGCCCGGCATTCACGAACATGTCAGCAAAGTTCACGCAGCGCTGCAATAACATCGCGCATATCCTGCGGAAGTTCCGAATTGAAGGATAAGAATGCGCCTGTCTCTGGATGCGTGATGCCGAGCTTGGCTGCGTGAAGCGCTTGTCCATTCAACGAAAGTATCGCAGATCGCGCCTTCTCGGGCAAGGCGGCGGCGCGGTTGCTGAAGCCGGTAGCGTAAAGCGGATCGCCGATGACGGGGTGGCTGATATGGGCCATGTGCACGCGTATCTGGTGCGTGCGGCCGGTCTCCAGGCGGCAGGAGACCAGGGCGGCGATGGTTTTGGCTTTTCCGTCCATGTCGGGGCAGGCGTACTTGGCAAGCGTGCGGTAATGCGTAATCGCCTCGCGTCCGCGCCCCGGCGCCACGGCGTACTTGAAGCGGTTCGCGGCATGGCGGGCGATCGGGGCGTTGATCGTGCCGAGGGCAGGGAGCGGCGCGCCCCACACCAGCGCCTGGTACTCGCGGACAAGGGCGCCGGTGCGGCCATGATCGGCAAATTGCGCCTTGAGCTTGTTGTGCGCGCGGTCGTTCTTGGCCACGACAATCAGCCCGCTGGTGTCCTTGTCGAGCCGGTGGACGAGACCCGGGCGGCGTACCCCGCCGATGCCGGAGAGCGTGTCGCCGCAATGGGCGAGCAAGGCGTTGACCAGCGTGCCGGTCCAGTTGCCAGCCGCCGGATGAACGACGAGGCCGGCGGGCTTGTCGATGACGATGATGGCGTCGTCCTCATAAACGATGTCGAGCGGGATGTCCTCGGGCTCTGGCTCGGCCGGCTCCGGGTCGGGCAGCGCCAGGCGGATAACATCGCCGGGCTGCAGACTGTGTTTTGGCGATGTGACCACAACCCCGTTAATTGTCGCCTGCGCGCCCTTGATGAGCGCTTGGGCGCGCGCGCGGCTCAGATCGGCGGCGGCGTCAGCCAGAAATCGGTCCAGACGCTGGCCGCGGTCTTGATCTTGTGCGGTAAATATCAAATGCTGCATGGCGGTGGCGCACCGGTTCCCGGCGCTGCGCCTCATTATGTGTGGATGCATCTTTCGGCGCAATTCGCGCCGCGAACAACAACTTTTCGCGCAGGGGCCGCCATGTCCGATCAGGAACCGCTCTACGGCAGCGTCTTCAACTCGCGCCAGGTTCGCACGCTGAAGATTGTCGTGATCGTCATGACGATCCTGCTGGTGCTTGGTTTCGCGCTGCTGATCGCAGGGCTTTACCATCAGGCCAGCAAGATTGGCCAGAGGCCGGAGGCTCGCGAGGCCGGACGCGAGCAGGTGGTGGACGCAGGCGGCATCGGCGAGTTCACGGTGCGCGTGCCGGCTGGCGCGCAGGTTGAACGGGTCATGGCCGATGGCGGGCGGGTCATCTTGCATCTGAAAGGGCCGGGAACCGAGGAGATCGTTATCGTCGATACCGCTCGCGGAAACGTGGTGACGCGGCTCCGGCTGAGCCCGCGCTAGCGCGCCGTGTTCGTTCTGATTGAACCGGGATCGGCTCCATCTTTCTGATGTGACGCGCGATTTCTCCGAAAACCGGTTTCCGCGTTTCGGATCGCGCGCCGGGCTCTCGCGCGCCTCTTGACCCGGGCGTCCGCGATGCCATTTGCATGGGTCTAGCGGCCATGGCACCGTTCCTGCCTGCGCCAGCTCCCTTCGTCTAGTGGCCTAGGACGCCGGCCTCTCACGCCGGAAACAGGGGTTCGAGTCCCCTAGGGAGCGCCATACGGCTGCCTCACCAGGAAGCCCGCGGGGTTTTTCATTCCACCCTGCGCGCGGTATAACCGGTGCGAGTGTCGGGCCTTTCCTCGCATTGCTGGAGGGTGCTATGGAATTCTACAGAGAAGCACGCGACGTAATCGCGCTTTATTACCAGACGAATACCGAGCTTGCGCTGTGGGTGACGATCGCCATCGTCGCCGCCGTCTTCCTGCTCATCATGCTGATTTCGCCAGCCTTCCGCCGGTTCATGGCGCTCGTTATCGTGATCTCGTTCGTGTTCGTCGTGCTGCTGATCAATTTCGGCCAGGACGTTGCACGCGGGCTCTAGCCACAAAGTAAAGCGCCTACCCCGGGGAGGGGCAGGCGCTCGTCAGACTGATTTCACACCTCTGCATCAATAGGCGGACGCCGTCGCGCCCACGTCATCGCGTCCGTAGATGTCGCGGCGGAAATGCACCACGCCGTCAGGCGTCGCCCAGGCCGTTATGTAGTTCATGTAGAGTGGGACCGGGTTGGTGACTTCTACATCCTGCGTCTCGCCGGTGCGCTTCAACTGTTGCACGCGCGCCAGGCTCCAGCCCGGCGTGTCCCGAAGCACCCACGCCACCAATTGCTCCACGCCCTGCACCCGCACACAGCCCGAGCTTTCCGCCCGCTTGTTCCGGCCGAACAGCGACTGCGACGGGGTATCGTGCAGATAGACCATGTGCCGGTTATGGAAGTTGAGCTTCACAAAACCGAGCGGGTTGTCGTTCCCGGGATCCTGCGCATAGAGCAGGTTGAGCGGCTGTGAAGACGACCAATTGATGGAGCGCGGATCGAGTTTGTCGCCGCGGCGATAGGCGTCGTAGCTGGCATAAGCATCGATCCCGTAGCGCTCCAGCACGCTCTGGCCCTGCTGGCTCATTGAGCGGCCCTTGGGCACCAGGTCCTCGCGGATCACGGTCGGCGGCAGGATCCACTCCTTGTTGAAATTCAATTCGTGGATGCGCGACTTCAGGATCGGCGTCTGCCTGTTGGGCTTGCCCACAACGGCTGCATGCCGCGAAACCACCTCGCCGTTTTCAACCGCCTCGATCTGCGCGGCCGGAATGTTCACGAACACATAACGGTTTTCACGGCTGGTTTCGCGCGCGAGTCTGGTCAGCCGCGTCAAATTGAGCCGCAACTGGCGCAGACGCGCTTGCGCCGACACGTTGAGCGCGTCGCGTGTCGCGCTGTCCAGTTCGCCTGTGGGCGTCAGGCCATGACGCTTCTGGGCCCGTTTCAGGGCCTTTTCGACGTAGTAATCGAACGTGTCGCGGAAGCCGCCGCGCTGCTCCAGATCTCCAGTGATCTGAAGCCGTTCGCGCAGGATCGCAACCGCCGGGTCGCTCATTCCCGCACGCAGCCTCACATCGGGGATGCGCTTCCAGCCGCCGCGGGAAACGATTTCCTCGTACTGCTTGATGGCCGCGCGGGTCGGGCGGATATTATCTTCGGTCAGTGTGACATAGCCACGCCGCGGCTGCGCTTCCCAGCGCTGGGCAAAGGAGCGGTCGAAGGGCTGAGACCAGGACGGGCCGGAGGGTTGATCGAACACCATCCAGTTGTCCAGCGCGGAGGCGCGCTCGCTGGTGCCCATGATAACGCCCGACGCCACGAGCATTGCACATGCCGTGGCTGCAACCCGGAATGGTGTTTTCCAAACGCGATTGTCCATTGCCCTCACCTAAACCCTCAAACTCCCGCCAATGCGAATGTTGCGACCACGTGACGCCAGGACGCGCGGCCAGACCGGCAGCTTGGCTCCATAGGCAGAGCCGAAGCCGCGGGCGCAACTCTGCGCACGAGTTGCGATTGCACAAAACCTACGGCCACCGCCGCTATCATACAAATGACAAATGCTTGAGACCGAAATTTGTCCGGCACGCGTTGGCATCTTGCAACGCGCAACCCCCGCTCGATGGCTGTCCCCGGAAAAACTTGCCGGGCCTGGGCCACTTCAAAGGCGGTAGCGAATCTGATCGGTCCAGAACCTTTCGAGCCGGTGCAGCGTCCGGTTCATGCCCTCCAGATCGGATTGCGAGATGCCGCCGACCTTCTCGATGAGGCTCAGCTGGCGTTCAACCAGCTCGTTCACCATGGTGCTCACCTGTTTGCCGCGCTCCGTCAGGCGGATCCGCACGGCGCGCCGGTCGCTCTCCGAGCGCTCATGCTCGATGCACCCTAGCTCCTGCAGCTTCTTCAGGTTGTAGGAGACGTTGGAACCCATGTAGAAGCCGCGCGTGCGGATTTCGCCAGCGGTCAACTCCATGTCGCCGATGTTGAATAACAAAAGAGCCTGCACGCTGTTGACTTCCTTGCAGCCAATCCGGTCAAGCTCGTCTTTAAGCACATCCAGTAAAAGACGCTGAAGTCTTTCAATCAGCTTGAGTGTTACAAGATAGGTCGGCTTGAGGGCATCGCCGCCTTCGGGACGCTCCTGGCGGGATACATTCAACGTGTTGTTCATCGCTTTGCCTCGTTCGGTGTACGCCGTGCAGAACGAGGTCATGTTTAATGCACACTAGCTAAAATGCACTTAATACGGGCACTTAGGTCTTCTTCATGAACATAGGTTGCATTTCAGGGGCAAGGGCGCTCACTCGATAAGGCTCCAGTGGTCCTGAAGTTCCAGTTCCGGGATGTCTTCGAGCGGCGCGAGGTAGGCATCGATCATCTCGCCGGTGACCTCTTCAAGGCGCGCCGGCTGCCACTGTGGAGCGTTGTCCTTGTCAATCATCTTCGCGCGAACGCCTTCATAGTGGTCTGCAGCGCGGAGGCAGCGCACCACGCAGCGGAATTCCAGCTTGAGCGACTCCTTCAGGCTGTTCAGCCGCGCGCCTTCTTCGTAAAGCCGCAGTGTCAGCTTCAGCGAAGTGGGCGAGCACTTGCGCAGCGTCGCCGCGGTTTCGCGGCCCCACTCGGCCATGTCGCCGGTTTCGCTTTCGAGCCGGTCGATAATCTCCTCCACGCTGCCAGGCGCGAAGCATCGCTCGATTGCCGGGCGCAGGCGCGTTAGCTGGCCTTCGCCGGGGTCCTCGTGCAGCTCGTCCAGCACTGGGTCGATCGGCTCAGCCTCGCGCAAAGCCGCGTGTATGTCGTCGAACCTGTCCGCGCTGATGCAATGGGTGGCGAGCCCAAGCCGGTAGCCGTCCGCAGGTCCGACAACCGCGCCGGTCAGGCCCATGTAAAGGCCGAGGCGGCCGGGGATTTGCGGCAGGAAATAGCTGCCGCCGACATCGGGAAACAGACCAATGATCGTTTCTGGCATGGCCAGTTTATAGCCTTGCCCCGCCACCCGATGAGTACCGTGGAGGCTGATGCCGACGCCGCCGCCCATGCATACGCCATTGATGAGCGAGACGGTCGGCTTGATGAAACGCTGCAGCGTCCAGTTGTGCTGGTATTCCTCCCTGTAGAAGTTGATGCCGGCTTGCCCGCCGGTGTCGCGCAGATTGTAGATCGCCTTCACATCGCCGCCCGCGCAAAAGGCGCCGTCGTCATGCGCGCGCTGAATGACGCCGTAAATATGCGGGTTTTTCGCCCATTTGAGGCGGTGGGCCTCAATCTCGCGAACCATATCAATCGACAGCGCATTCAGCGCCTTCGGCCGGTTGAGGATGACGATCCCGGCGCGATTGTCCTCGCGGCAGATGACGTCCTGCGTGCTGGGCGGTTCCGCTGATGACGGCATAAGGCCATGATCTCCTGTTTGTGCTGTGAAAATCGAAGATGCGTCCGGGCGGGATCATTCCCGGCGCGCCGGGGTTTGCTTATCACATTGCACGAGCAGACCAAATCGGGGAGCAGGATTTCATGAGCTGGCTCGTTGTGATCGGGGTGATGAGCTTGTGCGCGGCCCAGGCCGCGTTCGCCGGGACGATACCCGAACTGCCGGCCAAGCGAACATTGCCGAGTGCCTGGGGCGCGCCGGCGATTACCGAAGGCCCGAAGGAATGGCTGCCCGAGGAGATCGCCGCGGCGCAGCGCGCCTGTATCGCGGTGGTGGCGCGACAGGTCTTCGACCTGGAGCCGCTCGATCCGATCCGGGAGGGGCAGTGCGGCGCGCCCGCCCCGGTTTCGCTGCGCGCGCTGCCCGGCGAATCGGCGCTGGAACTGGTGCCGGCGGCGACCCTCACCTGCGGCATCGCCATGCGCTTTCGCGACTGGGTGGACCGGGTGCTGCAGCCCACCGCGACCGCCCGGCTGGGATCGCCCATCGCCAAAATCCGGTTAATGGGATCGTATAGCTGCCGCCGCCGCTACAATGCGCCGGACACGCGCATCAGCCAGCATGCGTTGGCCAAAGCGATCGACATTGCAGCGTTTCAGACCGCCGACGGGCAAGTCGTCACCGTGCTGGAGCACTGGCCGGGCGATGACGAGCGCGCGGCCTTCCTGCGCGATATCCATACCGGCGCATGCCAGATTTTCGACACCGTGCTGGGGCCCCGCGCGAACGAAGCGCACGCCAATCACTTCCATTTCGACATCGGCAGCGGCGGCATCTGCGAGTAGGCCAGGCGTTGCGGCGAAATCTGCTAAACTCCCTACGAGCGCTTGATTCGCAGATGGGGCAGCGCGCATGTCTGGACAAATCCCGCGTTTGGAGTTCGCCGCGGCGAGCAGTCGCCACGAACTTACGGCCGGCGCCCTGCCGGCACAGCAGCGCGTCGTCTTCGTCGCTGATGCCGCCGGCGAGATCATGGCCCAGGCGCGGCTCATCCGCGAGGCGCAGGCCCGGGGGCATGAAGCATTCTGCTTCTGCTCAGGCGATGGCGAGACCTTCCGCGCGCTGTCCGCGCTCGGGATCGAGCCGATGAGACTGCCAGCAGGCGGGCGCCACAAACACAACGTCCGCGAACTGTCGCTGGCGCTGACAAGCCTTGGCCCGGATGTGCTGGTGGCGCTGTCGTGGCCGGCCGGGCGGTTGGCGATCGCCGCGGCGGCGCGCGCGGCGGTCGGGCGGATCGTGGCGGCGTTTCCGGAGATCGCGCAGGCGCTGGCCCCGGGTTGCTGTGACGGGCGGCTCCGGCGGGAATGCGCTGCGCTGCTCTCGCGTTGCGACGGGGCGATCGTACCGGGGTTGGACCGCGACCCGGTCGTCGACGGGCGCAGCCTGATGCCGCCAGTGCTGGAGCCGGTTTTCGTAGCGGGGCCGGGCGTTGACCTCTCGCGTGTCTCGCATATGCCGCTCGCGCCGCTAACCAAGGGCATGGTGTTCCTGGCGGTTGCCTATCGGGGGAGTGAGCCGGGCATCGCGCTTTATTGCGAGAGCGCGCGGCGGTTGCAGCCGCGCAGTGGCGGCGCGGTTCACATCGTAGTGACGCCGCCGGGCGAGGAGCCATCAGGCGCGTTGCTGGGGTTGATGAAGGCGCATCGGGGCGTCGTGCGTTACCTTGGGCCGCGCGAGGACGTTACGCGGCTGTTGGCCCGGGCGCATGCCGTTGTGTTTCCCGATCAGACGCCGTGCTTGCCGGGTGAGATCAGCCATGCGCTGGCGATCGGCCGGCCGCTCATCAGCGCGGATGTGCCGGCGCGGTGGCAGGCGGTGCAGCCCGATGTGAACGGCATTAGGTTTGCATCGGGCGATGCCGAGGCGTTGGCAGGCGCGCTGATGAGCCTGTTGCGCCGACCCGACCTGATCCCGCGTTACGCCAAAGAAAGCCGCCGGATCGCCATAACCCACTTCGACATCGAGGGGATCACCGCCGCGCAACTGCAGACTCTTGGTCTTTAAAGGAAACGGATGACCAAACAACGGATGCCCGGGGAAGCGGCCGATGTGCTCCGCTTCTGGTTCCAGGAACTGACGCCCGGGCAGTGGTGGCGCGACCAGACGCTCGACCAGCAGATCAGCGGACGGTTTCTAGGCCTGTATCACGGCCTGCGGCAAAGCGTCCCGGAGGCATGGTTGGAAACGCCGCGCGGGGTGCTCGCCGCTGTGCTGGTGCTCGATCAGTTCCCGCGCAACATGTTTCGCGGGACTGCGGCGGCCTTCGCCACGGACGTGAATGCGCGGCAATTGGCCGATTATGCGATCAATCGCGGGTTCGATGCCGCGCTCGGGGTGGATGAGCGCTTGTTTGTCTACCTGCCGTTCGAGCACAGCGAGGATCCGGCCGACCAGGCGCGCGCGTTCGCCCTTATTAGCGCGCTGGGCAACGCGCAATACACCGCATTCGCTCGAGAGCACAAAGACGTGATCGACCGGTTCGGCCGCTTTCCGCAGCGCAACGTCGCGCTTGCCCGGAAGTCGACTCCGGAGGAAAAGGCCTTCCTCGCCGCACGCGAGACGCAGTGGTAGCGATCAGAACGGGATTTCGTCGTCGAGATCTTGATCGAAATTCTCTGCCGGTTGCCGGCTGCCGCCGCGCGAACCTCCTCCGGGACTGCTTTCATAGCCGCGCTGATCGCTCTCGTTCATGCCCGACCCGGAGCCAGCGCCCATACCGTTTCGCCCGTCGAGCATGGTCAGCGCGCCGTTGTAGCCCTGCAGAACCACTTCGGTCGTGTACCGGTCGTTGCCGTCGCGGTCCTGCCATTTGCGGGTCTGGAGCTGCCCCTCGATGTAGACCTTCGAGCCCTTGCGCAGATACTGCTCGGCGATCTTGCAAAGGCCCTCGTTGAAGATCGCGACATTGTGCCACTCGGTCTTTTCGCGGCGCTCGCCGGTGTTCCGGTCGCGCCAATTCTCCGAGGTTGCCACGCGCAGATTCGCGATCGGGCGGCCATCCTGCGTGTGGCGGATTTCCGGGTCGGCGCCGAGATTGCCGACCAAAATGACTTTGTTGACGGAACCGGCCATCGCTTGTCCTTTCCAACGAACGTGTCAGCAGCGAGCGTGATGCGCACCACATCGGCTGCCATGCTACTGTGCGAAACGCGTGCCAGCTACTGCACCAGCTTGTTTTCCACACGTCCACGCAATGCAGCGCGGGGCAGCTGGCGTGGCGCACAGATGTTCCGTCAATGTTCTGTTTGCGCCGGGCCTATGTCAACATGCGCGCTGGCGTATGACGTGAGTTCACGACAAGTTGAAGCACCTCAGCACAGCGAGCCGCGTAATGCGTGTGCCCGAGAAAAATGGAGCCTTGATGTACGACGAAATCCCGCGCGTTGAGGTTTTGAGGCCTCGTGATGGTCTTCAGCAGACGCAAACCCATGTGCTGGGCCTTGCGACGGCGGTTCCTGAGCACTGTTTCGATCAGGCGGTCGTGATCGCAAATGCACGGCGCATCTTTGGCGGGCGCACGAGCCTGTTCGAGACGCTGGAGAGTGTCTACACCAACGCTCAGATCGACACGCGCTATGCCTGCCAGCCGCTGGATTGGTTCAACGCCCCTGCCGGCATTGCCGACAAGACCCGGCTTTACGAGACGCACGCCACCTGGCTGGCGCAGCAGGCCGCCGAACGCGCGCTGACAGATGCCGGTCTGGCGGCGGGGGACATCGATTCGATCGTGTTCGTGAGTTCAACCGGGATCGCGACGCCGTCGATCGAGGCCCGATTGATGAACATCATGCCGTTTCGCGCCGATATCCAGCGCCTGCCATTGTTCGGGCTGGGTTGCGCCGGCGGCGTTCTTGGCATGACCCGGGCAAAGCAGATGGCGGCGGCGGCGCCGGGGTCGCGCTGCCTGCTGATCGTGGTCGAGCTGTGCACGCTGGCCTTCCGCTATGACCGGCTGACGAAAAGCAACCTGGTGGCGACGGCGCTGTTCGGCGACGGCGCGGCGGCGGCAGTGCTCTCGACCGAGGGGGCGGGCGGCCAGCCGCTCGGCGCGCTGGGCGCAGGCGGCGAGCACCTCTGGCAGAACACGCTCAACGTCATGGGCTGGGATGTCGACGATCAGGGCTTCGACGTGATCTTCCACCGCGATATTCCGCAGATCGTCGCCGGAGCGTTCAACGATGCCATGACCAGCTTTCTGGAGCGCGCTGGCGTGGACCGTGGCGCGATCGACCGGCCCTGTTGTCACCCTGGCGGGGTGAAGGTGCTGGATGCGCTGGAAGACGTGTTCGCGCTGGACCGCGGCGGGCTGGATGCCGAACGGGATGTTTTGCGCGGCTATGGCAATATGTCAGCGCCAACCGTGCTGTTCGTACTGGATGAGCTGCGCAGGCGCGGCACGGGCGGGCAGCTCCTGATGACGGCGCTCGGGCCAGGCTTCACCGGCGCCTTCCAGCTCGTGACGCTGAATGGCGAGGCAGCATGAGTTTCGGCTGGGCCTATATCCTGATCGGCTGGCTAGTCGTGCAGCGGCTCGCGGAACTGGCCTATGCGCGGCGCAATACGAAGGCGCTGCTTGCGCGCGGCGGGCGGGAGATCGGCGCGGAGCACTATCCGCTGTTGGTACTCCTCCATGCGAGCTGGCTCATCACGCTGGCCGTGCTCACCGCGCCGTCGCCGCCAGTGCCGTGGCTGCTGCTCGGCGCTTTCGTGCTGGTTCAGGCCGCGCGCGTCTGGGTGATCGCCACGCTCGGGCCCTACTGGACGACGCGGATCATCACTGTGCCGGATGCGCCGCTTATCGCCGGTGGGCCGTTCCGCTTTGTGCGGCACCCCAATTATCTTGTCGTGGCGCTGGAAATCCCGCTAGTGCCGCTGATCCTGGGGCTGGAATGGGTGGCACTGGTTTTCGGCGCGGCCAACCTCGCGCTGCTCGCCTATCGCATCCGTGTGGAGGACCACGCCCTGCAGCCGCGCCGCGCAAGCGCCTGACCTACGCGACGCCAAAGCTGTGCGCGGCAATGGCGCGGCCGAGTGGATAGGCGAGCATCGGGTCGTTCGCGTCGACTTCCCGAAGGATCTTGGCGGTCTTCTCGCAGTCGATGCGCATCTGCTCCACGAGCGAATCCGCATCCGGGAAACGCGCGTCGTCGCGAATGTATTCGATGAACTCGACCTCCAGCCGCTTGCCGTAGAGGTCGCCATCGTAGTCGAGCAGGAAGGTCTCCAGAACCGCTGGGCCGTCGTCGAAGGTCGGGCGCGTGCCGAGATAAGCCGCGCCGTGGCGGATTTCGCCGTCGACATGCACGCGCACCGCGTAGATGCCGTGTCGCAGCGCCTGGCTTTCCGCAAGAGTGATGTTCGCGGTAGGAAAGCCGAGATCGCGGCCCCGGCGCGCGCCGCCCGTCACCTCGCCGATGACGCGCCACCAGTAGCCGAGCACCTCAGCCGCGCCGCGCGGGTCGCCCTCGGCAAGGCACTCGCGCGCCCTCGTCGAGGAAAAGGTCTCGCCCGCGCCGCCGACCGCCTCGACGATCTCGACGCCGATTCCCGCCTGCGCGCAAAGCTCCTGCAACACCGCCGGGTTGCCGCCGCGCCCATGGCCGAAGAAGAAGTTGTAGCCCGCGACGGCGTGGCCCACCTGAAGCCCGTCAACCAGCACCTGCTGCACGAAGTCTTCGGCCGCCAAACCTGCCAGCGTTGCGTCAAAGCGCACCACCGCCGCGACATCGAGCCCAAACAGCTCCAACAGGCGCAGCTTGCGCGGCAAAGGCGTAAGTTCAAAGAACGCGCGATCAGGCTGGAAAAATCTGCGCGGATGCGGCTCGAACACGATTGCCCCGGCCGGCCCGCCGCGCTCCCGGGCAATCTGCTGAGCGCGCGCGAGCAAAGCCTGGTGCCCGCGATGCACGCCGTCGAAGTTTCCGATCGCCAGAGCCGCGCCGCGCGTTTCCGCCGGCCGGTTCCGCCATTCGCGCACGATTTCCACGCCGCTGTCGTCCTCCTCAGCCCTGCTTCTCGCGCTGCGGCACCATTAGCATGGCCTCGCCCTCCAGCACCAGCCGGTCGTCCACGCGGCACGTGCATTTGAGCACCGCGCGGCTCTTTTCCGGGATCAGTTCGATCACCTCGGCGCGGGCGACGACGGTTTCCCCATAATAGACGGGCGCAAGAAATTTCAGCGACTGCGACATGTAGATCGCGCCCGCCCCCGGCAGCTTGGTTCCCAGAACGGCAGAAATATAGCTTGCGGTGAGCATCCCATGTACGATTGGGGCTTTAAAGCGGGTGTCGGCCGCGTATTCCTTATTGAAATGAACCGGATTGGTGTCGCCGGTCAACGCGCCGAAGGCCGATACATCGTCATCGGTAATGGTGTGGGAATATTCCGCTGCCATCCCCACGAACAGGTCTTCAAAGCTGTGGTGATGTTCTGGCGGCGGGGCCCAGGCGTCAATATGAGCCTCGACGCTGCCCGCTGGGTGTCCGTCCTGCGTGCTCGCGCCCAGCGCCCGGCGCATTCGTTCCGGTAGCCATTTCATCAGCGATTGTTCCCTTGTGCTATTGACGATCTGAGGGCTGAAGCCGTGGCGGTTCTGTTTGCTCACCAGCGAAGACGCTTCATGGCGGCGCGCGGTCTCTGGGGGCTGCCGGCGAACAGCGCAGCGATTGCGGCGCGGTCGAGCGCGTCGCTTTCGTCCATCTCGACATGCAGGCCGCTGGCGACGAAGACGCTGTCGAGACCTTCGGCAGCCGCGCCGGCAATGTCAGTGTGCACGCCGTCACCGATCGCGAGGATGCCGCCATCGCGGGCAGTCGCGGCAACTTCGGCCAGCCGCTTACGCGCAAGCGCATAGATCGGCGGGTGCGGTTTGCCTGTGTAGACGACTTCGCCGCCCAATTCGCTGTAGACCCTGGCCAGCGCGCCGGCGCAGTAGATGAGCCGGTCGCCGCGCTCGACCATCAGGTCCGGGTTGGCGCAGATCATCGGCAGGCCCCGCTGGTGCATCCGCGCGAACAGATCTGCATAATCTTCCGGCGTTTCGCTTTCGTCGTCAAACAGGCCGGAACACAGCACCGCCTCGGCGTCATCCGGCCCGGTGAGTTCGATGTCGAGGCCGGTGAGCATGGGACGGTCGCGCTCCGGGCCGAGCAGGAAGACCTTGCCGCCGCCGCGCCGCTCAAGCTGCGCCCGCGCGACGTCGCCGGAAGTAACGAGCACGTCGTAGCTTGCGCGGGAAACGCCGATCTCGTCGAGCTGTCCGGCCACCCCAGGGCTGTGGCGCGGGGAGTTGGACAGAAGGACGACGATGCCACCCTGACCGCGATACGCCTCGCAGGCTTGCACGGCGCTGGCGTGCGGGGTTATGCCATTATGCATGACGCCCCACACATCGCAGAACCACGCGGCGTAATCCGCCGCCAGCGGCGCGATGTGGTCCATTATGGGAATGTCCGGGAGCGTTTCGTTCATGTCGCTTGCCTTGCTCGGTGGTTGCGCGGCCGCCGTCATCCTGCGCGCCTGCCGGTCTCTTGTGCAATGCAAAATTAGCCTTGCCGGGGCTGCGCGCGCAAGCGGCCCCTTCGTGGCGGAACGAAAGACCCTCAGCCATGCGCTATAAAATCACGCTCGAATATGACGGTGGACCGTTTGTCGGTTGGCAGATGCAGGAGAATGGCCCGTCGGTGCAGGGCGCGCTGGTCGAGGCGATATGGGCGTTTAGCGGCGAGCGCGTGGATGTGCGCGGGGCCGGGCGAACCGATGCGGGCGTTCATGCGCGCGGTCAGGTCGCGCATTTCGATCTGGCGCGGGAGATGGAGCCGGGGCGCATCCGTGACGCGATCAATTTCCACCTGAAGCCGCAGCCCGTCGCCGTGCTGGCCTGTGAGCCAGTCGCGCCGGATTTCGATGCGCGGTTTTCGGCGACCCGGCGCGACTATGAATACCTGATCGTGAACCGCCGCGCGCCGCTGACGCTCGATGCGGGCCGCGCCTGGCGCGCGCCTGCCCCGCTGGATGCCGAGGCGATGCACGCGGCCGCGCAGGCCCTCACCGGGACGCATGATTTCACCACCTTCCGCTCGGTCCACTGCCAGGCGTGCTCGCCCGTGAAGACGCTGGACCTGCTTGACGCGGCGCGTGATGGCGAGCGCATCGTGATCCGCGCGAGCGCGCGCTCGTTCATGCACAACCAGGTCCGCTCGCTTGTCGGCAGCCTGAAGCTGGTGGGCGAGGGGAAATGGTCCGCCGACGACCTTCGCGCCGCGCTGGAGGCGCGCGATCGCAGCGCGTGCGGCCCGGTCGCGCCCGCCTGCGGGCTGTATCTTGTCGGGGTGGGCTACGACTGAGCCGCACTTGCGCGAAGTCACCCGTTAGCTCAGATAAGGGGCGGGCAAGTCTCAGAAATCGAAAGATTATGACGCAGAAGATCGACCACACATTCGCCGTCGCGCCGATGATGGACTGGACGGACCGGCACTTCCGCTACCTGATGCGGCAGATCAGCCGGCGCGCCGTGCTCTATACCGAGATGGTCACGACCGGCGCGATTATTCACGGGCCGCGCGAGCGGTTGCTGGCGTTCGACCCGGTCGAGCACCCTGTGGCGCTGCAACTCGGCGGCAGCGAGCCGGGTGAGCTGGCGCAGTGCGCGCGCATCGGCGCGGACTGGGGCTATGACGAGATCAATCTCAACATCGGCTGCCCGTCTGACCGCGTGCAGCGCGGGCGCTTCGGCGCGTGCCTGATGGCCGAGCCCGAGCTGGTGCGCGATTGCGTGGCGGCGATGCGCGCGGCCGTGGACATCCCCGTGACGGTCAAGTGCCGCATCGGCATCGACGATCAGGACAGCGAGGCGGGGCTGAACCATTTCGTTGATACAGTCGCAGTTGGCGGCTGCGAGACCTTCATCATCCACGCGCGTAAGGCATGGCTCCAGGGCCTCAGCCCCAAGCAGAACCGCGATGTGCCGCCGCTGGATTATGACCGGGTCTACCGGCTCAAGCGGACGCGGCCCGACCTGAACATCATCATCAATGGCGGGATCAAGGACGTGGCACAGGCGAAGGCGCATCTGACCCGTGTCGACGGCGTGATGCTGGGCCGCGCGGTTTGCGCCGATCCGATGGTGCTAGCTGATGTCGATTGCCGCCTCTATGGCCTGACCACGAGGCCGCTCGGCCGCACGGCGATCGTGCGTCGGATGCTGCCCTATATCGAGCGCGAACTGGCGCGCGGAACGCGCCTGCCCGCGATCACCAAGCATCTGCTCAATCTGGTCCAGGGCCTGCCCGGCGCGCGCGCCTTCCGCCGCCATCTGAGTGAGAATACCGCGCGCGTGAGCGTTGGGCCCGAAGTCGTCGAGGAGGCGCTTGCCCTTTTGGATTGCGCCCGCGCAGCCCAGCGCCAGCCCGCCGACAGTCCGCCGCTCTCCCGCGCCGCCAGCCAGTAACCCGTTGCGCGCATGGTGACTGCGTCACAGATCCATGCATGTTTCTGCGGTAGCTTAGCCTCAACGCGATCTCTTGACCGGAGGAATGGGAGACAATGTTCCCGAACACCAGAATTCGCATGGGCGAATCCTATTCGCCGCTTTACTTCCTGGCCGCGCTCGGCACCGGCGGTCTGGTCGTGACGTTCTTCATGTGGCTGCTGCACTGGGTGCCGCACCCGGGCAGACCGGTGCCCATCTTCGCCGATATCTGGGCGGTCTTCTCCGGCGGCGGCGCGGTGCAACAGGCGATGATCCTTGCGGCCGGGGCGGGCATCGCCTTTTTCACCTTGATGCATCTCCGGCTTCTCGCATGGAACATCGGCGAGTTGCTTCGCTTCCGGGCAACGCCGGCCTACGCCGCCCTGCGCGAGAGCAACGACGAAACCCAGCTTCTGGCTGCGCCGCTGACGCTGGCGATGACGGTCAATGTCGGCTTCATCGTGGGGTTGGTCTTCGTGCCGGGGCTGTGGAGCATCGTCGAGTATCTGTTCCCGCTGGCGCTTCTCGCGTTCCTGGCCATCGGCGCTTGGGGGATCGCGATCATGCGAGACTTCTGGGGCCGCATCCTCACTACCGGCAGCTTCGATTGCACGCGGAACAATAGTTTCGCGCAACTGCTGCCGGCCTTCGCGATGTCGATGGTCGGCGTCGGCCTGGCTGCGCCGGCGGCAATGAGCACGCAGCCGTGGCTCGCGGGGCTTTCATTCGTTCTGTCAAGCTTCTTCATCGTCGTGGCGCTGCTCATGACTGCGGTCCACACGATGCTCGGGTTGCGTGCGATGATGGAACACGGCGTCACGCGCCAGAGCGCGCCCTCGCTATGGATCGTCGTGCCGATCCTGACGGTCGTGGGGATCGCGCTGATGCGGCAGGATCATGCACTCCATGTGCATTTTGACGCCAGCGGCGGCGGCGTGGAAATCTTCTCGCGTCTGACATGGTTTCTCGCCCTGCAACTGGCGTTTCTGTTCTGGGGCCTCGTGGTCCTGCGCCGGTTCGACTATTTCGGCCGTTATGTAACGGGCAGCGAGCTTGCACCCGGCGCCTATTCGCTGGTGTGCCCGGGCGTGGCGTTGGCGGTCATGTTTCATTTCTTCGTCAACAAGGGGCTGGTCGGCGTTGGCCTGGTCGAAAAGTTTGACCTCGGCTATTGGTTGGTGAGCCTCATTGCGCTCGCCCTGCAGGCAGCAACGATCTGGCTGGTGATAACGCTGAACCGGCTGCATTTCCGCCGGGCCGCCCGAAGTCAGGTCGCCGCAGCGGAATGACGGTCAGCGGCACCGGCAGGCGCATCGGCTCGGCCCGATATTGGCGTTGACGCGGTCAAAATCAGGCTTGTATCCGCCCCCGGAGTTTGAATTATTGCGCCGGGGGCGTTTCTTTTCGGCGGCACGCCGTATCACGTCCGTCTGACCGCGCCAGGCAGCGATCCCGCCGGCGCGTCTTTGGAGTTTCACCATGGAGATCAGCCTGCCCTGGGGCGAACTCGCCTGGCTCGTCGTCGCGCTGCTGGCTGGCGGGCTGCTGATGGGGTTTCTGGCGGGGCTGTTCGGCATCGGCGGCGGCGGCATTCTCGTGCCGATCCTCTATGAGATCTTCAACATCATCGATGTACCGCTGGAGGTGCGGATGCACCTGGCGGTCGGGACCTCGCTGGCGGTCATCATCCCGACATCGATCCGTTCGGTGCAGTCGCATTACAAGCATGGCGCGGTAGACGTGGACCTGCTGCGGCGTATTGGCCCACCAGTGCTGGCCGGGGTGCTCAGCGGCGTTATCGTGGCGAGCTTCGTGCAGGCGGCGGTGCTCAAGGTCGTCTACATCCTCTCGACCTCGTTGATGGCGATCAATCTCTATTTCGGACGCGGTCGCTGGAACCTCGGCACCGAGATGCCGGGCAAGGCGGTCGACCGCGGCGTCGGCTGGCTGATTGGAACGGTCTCGACGCTGATCGGCATCGGCGGCGGGGTGCAGCTTACGACATACATGACGCTCTATGGCCGCAAGATTCATCAAGCCGTGGCGACCGGGGCGGGATTGGGGCCGATCATCGCGATCCCGGCGACGGCGGGCTACATCTGGGCGGGCTGGGATGAGGCGAGCCTGCTGCCGCCCGGTTCGCTCGGCTATGTCAGCCTGATCGGTTTTGCGATTATCGGACCGGTGAGCGTGCTGGCCGCGCCAATGGGCGTGCGCGTGGCGCATGGCCTTTCCCGGCGCACGCTCGAAGTCGCCTTCGCCATATTCCTGACGCTTATGTCGCTCCGGTTCCTGATCAGCCTGTTCTTCCAGATATAATCGCGAGATCAGTCGACGCGCCCGCCTTGCGCGCTCTGCTCTGCGGTCGCGTAGGTCTTCGCATGCGCCTCCGTCATTTCGGCGGGTTCGCGCGCCGGGATGTCGCCATGCGCCGCGCCGGAGGCGTCGACCTCGAACGCCGCTTGAGGTTCGTCGATGCGCTCGTATTCGCTGGCCGGAAGGTCGCCAATGGGTCCAAGCGCCTCCTCGTCGCGCTCGAACAGGCGCGGGCTTTGCATGTAGACGCTGATGAGCCGCGATAGCGCGATCAGCGAATCGACATGGGTGCGCTCATAGCCGTGCGAGGCATCCAGCGCGAAGCAGATCAATGCGGCGCGCATGTCGTTGCCTGCTTCCATCGCGGCCGCGGCATCGCTGCGGTAATGGTTGAACACGTCGCGCGAATGCTCGATGTTAAAGCGCCGGCACAGATGCAAAAGGCTGCGCGTGAGGTGCCAGTCAAAGGGGCCGCTTGAGTCCTGCATCGCAATGGTGACGCCATATTCGGACGTGTTTTGCTCCGGTGCGATGGTGCCATTATCGACCGAGACCATCTCCGCGACATCGCCGTGGAGGATGTGGGACGCGCCGACGCCGACTTCTTCGGAAATCGTAAACAGCAAGTGGCAATCGAGCGGGAGCGTAGCACCTGCTTCCCGGATGGCTTTTGCCGCCGTCAGAACGGCCGCGACACCCGCCTTGTCGTCCAGATGACGCGCGTTGATAAAGCCGTTGCCCTCGAACTGCGGGTTGGAGTCGACTGCGATGATGTCGCCGACATTGACGCCAAGCGCGATTGCGTCCTGCGCATTGTCGATCCGCTCATCGATGCGGACTTCGAGGTTCGACCACGCAACGGGCATTTCATCGACCGCGTCGCCGTAAGTGTGGCCCGAGGCCTTGAGCGGCAGGATCGTCCCGCGCAGCTTGCGCGCCTCGTCCATGAAGATCGTCACCCGGGCGCCTTCAGCAAACCGCGCGGACCAGTGGCCGACCGGGGAGATTTCCAGCCGCCCCGATGGCTTGATGCGCTTGACGATCGCGCCGAGCGTGTCGAGATGGGCCGACACGGAGCGGTCGGGCGAGGTGCGTGCGCCGGGCAGGTTCGCGCGGATGGCGCCGCGCCGCGTCAGTTCATAGGGGATGTCGAGCTTGGTCAGTTCGCTGCACACGAACCCGACCGCCAGATCCGTCATGCCCGTAGGACTGGGGATGTTGAGCAAGGTCTTCAGCGTGCTCAGCAAATACCCGGTGTCCATTTTCAGGTCGCGCATGCGGCTCATGAGCGGGCGGCTCTGTCTCTCGTGACGGTCTGCGGGAACAGGAAATCGATGAAGCTCTCTGCGGTCGGCTGCGGCTCGTGATTGGCGAGGCCCGGGCGTTCGTTCGCCTCGATGACGAAATAGGTTGGCTCGGATGGCGCTGGCACGATGAAGTCCAAGCCGACCACGGGCATATCGAGAATGTCTGACGCGGTCAATGCAGCATCGGCCAGTTCGGGGTGAAGCTCGGCCGTCACGTCATGGATCGTGCCGCCGGTGTGCAGATTGGCTGTCTTTCGCACGATAAGCTCCTCGCCCTCTGGCAGCACGGATTCCATGTCGTAGCCCGCGCCGGAGACGCAGCGGCGGGTTTCCTGATCCAGCGGAATGCGGCTCTCATTGCCTGTCGCAGCGGCGCGGCGGCGCGACTGCTTCTCAATGAGTTCGGCGATCGTATGGACGCCATTGCCGATGATGGCGGCCGGCTTGCGAATGGCGGCGGCGATCACCTGCCGGTCGATCACGATGATGCGCAGGTCTTTCCCGGTGATGAATTGCTCCATCAAAACCGTCTCGCAGAGCGACTTCGCTGCGGCGACGGCATTAAGCACATCTTCCTCGCAGGTCAGGTCCACGAATACGCCGCGGCCCTGTTCGCCCTCAGCCGGCTTAACGACAACGCGGCCATGCCGGCGCAGAAAGTTCGCTGCTTCCTCGTCGCTATCGACTTTGATCTGCTCCGGAACCTTCAGCCCGCCGCGGCGCAGCAGCCGCTGGGTCAGCGCCTTGTCCATGCACCGGCTCATGGCGACCGCGCTCGTCATGTCGCTGAGCGATTCGCGGCAGGCGATCGACCGGCCGCCGAAGGAAAGGCGGAACAGGCCGGCTGCGGCATCCTCGATCTCCACCGCGATCCCGCGCCTGCGCGCCTCGTTCACGATGATCCGCGCATAAATATTCAGTTGCTCCTCGGGCGCGGGCCCCATGAACAGGCGCTCGTTGATCGGGTTCTTGCGCTTCATGCAATAGACCGGAACCTGCTCGAAGCCGAGTTTGCGGTAAAGCTGGATAGCCTCTTCGTTGTCATGCACGACGGAGAGGTCCATGAAGGAGCGCCCAGCTTTGCGGAAATGCTCTGCCAGCGCCAGCACGAGGGCGCGCCCAACGCCGGGGTGCGGCGCCTGCATGTCCACGCCGAGCGCCCACAGGCTGGAGCCGTTGTCCGGGTCGCCAAAGGCCACGATGTGATCGACGCCCATGACCACGCCAAGGACATCGCCCGTGTTGAGATCGTCGGCGACGAGCACATTGACGGGGTTGTCGCTATCCAGTTCGTCGAGAAAGCCGTCGTGCAACGTCACCATGCCGTGGGACTGATAGATGATGTTGATGGCGTCGGCATCATCCGGCCGCGCCGCGCGGACGCGGAAGCCGGGCGGTGAAGGCGCCTGGTCTTCCAGGTTGTCAAGATGGAGCCGGAACGTGTGCGACGGATCGAGAAACAGCTCCTGCGGCGCGCTGGACAGCACCACATGCGGGTCGCGCACATAGAACGCCACGTCGCGCTGGCCCGCCGTTTCCTCGCGCAGCGAATGCGCCAGCGCATCCAAATCGGCGAATGTCTGACCAAAGATCAGCCGGCCCCATCCGCAATCGACGATTGCGTTGGGCGTCATCCGCTGGGCCTGCGCCTCTTCCGGCCGCGCGCCCCAGTGCTTCAGCGAGGCCATTTCGGCCAGGTCCTTGGGGCTGACGCGCTTGTCACGGTCGCCCATGCGCCTGCCTTTCGCTTTTCGGATCCGGTTTATTCAAACGCGACAATCTCAAATGCCGTGTTCCTGCAGCCACCACTCCAGCAGCGCGACCTGCCAGGTCTTGGATCCTCCAAGAGAGGTGATGTGGCCGGCCGGGTTGTCGAGCAGCTTGTCCAAATAGGCTTGCTGGAACAGGCCGCGCTCGCGCGCCTTTTGCGAGTGCATCACATCGCGAACCATATCATAAACCGGCCCTTGAATGTATTTCAGCGCAGGGACCGGGAAATACCCTTTCGGCCGGTCAATGATCTCGGCGGGCAGCACCGTGCGCGCGACATCTTTCAGCACGCCCTTGCCGCCGTCCTTGAGCTTTTCATCCGGCGGGATGCGCGCAGCCAGTTCCACCACCTTGTGATCGAGGAACGGCACCCGCGCCTCAAGCCCCCAGGCCATCGTCATGTTGTCGACGCGCTTGACCGGGTCATCGGCGAGCATGACCATCGTGTCGATGCGCAATGCCCGGTCAACCGGCGTGTCCGCGCCGGGCAGGTCGAAATGCGCGCTCACGAAATCGCGGCTGTAATCGGCGTCGACGAGATCCGGGTGCACGAGTTGCCGGTAATCGTCGTGGTCGCGGTCGAAGAAGGCCGCCGCGTAATCGCTGACCGGGTCGTTGCTGCTGGCGAGCGCCTGATACCAGTGATAGCCGCCGAAGATCTCATCCGCGCCCTGACCGGACTGCACGACCTTGACGTGCTGCGACACCTCCTCCGACAACAAAAAGAAGCCGACATTGTCGTGGCTGACCATCGGCTCGGACATCGCGGCGATGACCTTGGGCAGCGCGCGGATCAGCCGGTCGCTCGTGACTTGAATCTTGTAGTGCTCGGTCTCATAGCGCTGCGCCACGAGATCGGAGTAGCGGAATTCGTTGCCTTCCTCGCCGCCCACCGTCTCAAAGCCGATGGAGAAGGTCTTGAGATCGGTCTGGCCGGCCTCGGCCAGCAGCGCGACGATCAGGCTGGAATCCACCCCGCCCGAGAGCAGCACGCCGACGGGCACATCAGCGACCATCCTTCGTTTGACGGCATTGCGCAGGGTCTCGTGGACGAGATCGCGCCACACCGAAGACGGCATGCCAGCATCGCGCGCTTCCCGCTGGAAGGTCGGCGCCCAGTAGACATGATCGTTGCGCGTCCCGTCTGGCTCAATGGTCGCGATCGTTGCGGGCGGCAGCTTGCGGATGCCGCGCACCATTGTGAAAGGCGGCGGCACCACCGCATGAAATGTCATGTAATGGTGCAGCGCGACCGGGTCGATGCTGGTGTCGACATCCCCAGCCGCCAGCAGCGCGGGCAAGGTCGAGGCGAAGCGCAGCGCGCGCCCGCCGCGCGCCTCGGAAAAATACAGTGGCTTGATGCCCAGCCGGTCGCGCGCGAGGACCAGACGCCCGCTGTCGCGCTCGTGAATGGCGAAGGCGAACATGCCGTTGAAGCGCTTGACGCAGTCCGGCCCCCAGGCGGCGAACGCCTTGAGGATGACTTCCGTGTCGCTGTGCGAGAAGAAGCTATAGCCCAGCGCGATCAGCTCGTCGCGCAGTTCGCGGTAATTGTAAATGCAGCCGTTGAAGGCGATGCTGAGGCCGAGCTGGGAGTCGACCATCGGCTGGCGCGCGTGCTCGCTCAGGTCGATGATCCGCAGCCGGCGGTGGCCAAGCCCGGCATGGCCGAAGGCGACCGCGCCGCTTGCATCGGGCCCGCGCGGGGCCATGCAGGCCGCCATCTTGTCGAGAGTGGCCAGATCGGCGGGGGTGCCGTCGAAAGTGACTTCTCCGCAAATGCCGCACATGTAAGGGGATAACGCTCGCTGTTTCTCGGGTGGGCAGTGGTGCGCGGCCAATGCGCAACGCGCCGCGCAGTGTCTGGTGCGCTGCCAAAGAGCATACCAGATCGCCTCTGGCTGGCAACCGGGCGGCCCTAACGGGTGAGTGAGGGCGAACCGCCTCCGCGCGCCGCGGCGTTGGAGGACTGCGACTGCTCGGAGAGGATGCGCGGCGGCGTCTGATCGAACTCGAAGATCTGGCGCAAGAAGCCTGGCGCGACAGCCGAGACAGGATTGACCAGCACTTCGGGGTTGTCCAGCGCGCCGCGCACGGCATATGTCATGCCGAAGATACCTTCGCCGGTGCGCCCGGTCAGCAGATCGCCGAGGATGGGGACCGAGCTGATCGCCGCGTTCAGGCCATACATCGGCACATAGGTGCCGGAGAGGTTGATCTGGTCGCGTTTCAGGTCGAGCCGGCCGCGGATTGTCGCGCCGAGCAGCGGCCCATTTATGATGGCGTCGCGCAGGATGAACTGGCCGTTTCCGACCGAGAAAGCAACGCGCATCATGTTGAAGTCGATCTGCGCGCGCCGTGTGACAGCCTGCCTCTGTGCGCCACTGGCCGCGCCGACGCCGGTTTCATTGCCGAACAGCACTTGATCGACGACCTCGTCGCCCAGCACCTTGAAATTCCAGGCGTAGAGCGTGCCGATCCGGTCGGCTTCGCCCAAACCGTCGAGGTTGACGCGCAGTGACATCTCGCCGCCCGCCATCCGCGAATACAGCCCGACTAGCCGGAACGCCGCGCCTGCGTCCGTGGCCTCGGCCAGCAGCAGGCGTGGCTCGCCCGGCTCGTCACGCAGCCGCACCGCTAGCGGCGCCTCGCCGGCCAGCCTGCCGTTGACGCTCACCTTGGTGAGTTCCCCGGCATCCTTGCGCATGTGCGCGGTCAAATTGGTGATGGCAGTGTCATTATAGCCAAGCACGGTGCTGATCTTGGCCGTGATGTCCACGCCCCAGTTGTGCGCGGGACGTTCAGGCTGATCCTCGGCCAGCTTGCCGCGCGAGAACAATGAGCGGAAAAACTCGCGCCCGTCATAGCTGTCGCCGGTCGCCTCGACGCGCCAGACGTTTTGCGCGTCGCGACGCCCGGTGACCTGCATGCGGGTCAGGAGGTTGGGCGAGAAGGTCGGGAAATCGAAGCTGCGGGGCAGGCCATCCTCGCCGATGGTGACCGTGCCAGAGAACGCGATCTCGTCGCCAACCATGCGCACGTCTTTCAGCCATGTTTGGCCGGTCTCGTCCTTTGCGACGTCGAATGTCAGCAGAGCGCTTTCGCCCGGTGGCTTGCGCGAGGCCACATTGATAAAGAACAGCTCCGCGTTGGTCAGGTCGGCCTCCACGCGAATGCGGCGCACATTTTCGTCCCGGCTGATGGTCAGCGCCAGCGGCACCGTGCCCCGGACCACGTGATTGATGTCGAGACCGAGTTCCTCCCGGTCCTGCCCATCCAGCGCCGCACGCAGCCGCAGGCCCGGCTGCAAACGTTCCGGCGCGCCGAATATGCGGTGCCAGTCAACATCGACCGGCACGCCGTTCACCATCACGTCGCCCTTGGCGTTCAGAGCCTTCTCGTTGACATCGAACGTGATTTTGCCGCCATTGACCGCGAGATCGGTTGCGAAGCCGGACGCCGTGGGATCTTCCAGCGTGGCGCGGCCGCGTATGCCCAAGTCCTCGAAATCAAGATCCTCGAGCAATGGAATGTCGAGGCCGAAGGCGCCATCCAGCCGTCCGCTCAACCCCTCCGGTTCAAGACCAACCGCGCTAGCGTAGTTGAGCGGGTCGTGGTTGAGCAGATCGTAGGCCGCGCCAGCCTCTGCGGAGACGCGGAAATTCAATTCAGCCGTCGGCACGTGCGGACGGAGATCGCCGATGACGAACTGCGCATTGTCTAGGGCCACCGGCGCGCGGCCGGGCAGGGCGATCACGCTGTCAGGGACGTTGAACAGGAAACGGCGGCCACGGAGCATGGCGGTCGCTGGCCCCGTGAGGATTTGCGGCATCCCTTTGATGTAGGATATCAGCAGGTCGTCGGTACCAAAGCGGACATCGACGCTCTCGGGGGGAAGATCGCCGTCCTCTTCAAGCGTGTGCAGCACGCTGCCTGGAATGTCGACATCGATCTGTCCGCCAGTAATTCGGCCGCTGCTAACCGATTCCCCAACCCACTCCCGCGCGCCTGGAGCAACAAACTTTGGCCAGATCAGCTTCAGGAAGGCGACCGGCATGGGGCTGATTTGGCCCTTCAGCCGCACGCCCGGCGAGCCCGGCGCATCCATGATTTCGCCGTTCAGGTGAATGAACGCGTCGGCCGCCTGGACACGGAAGCGGCTGAGCGCAATACGATCGCCGCCGTCGATGACCTCGCCTTGCGCCACGATTCCGTCCACCGGAATGGCCGGCAGGCCGAATTGCTCGGCGGCCAGTGCGATGTCGCTCGTTCTGAATTCAAATGTCCAATCGCGCGGCGCATTCCGGTCTTGGCCCGGCTGAGCAGTGACGTCGCCGACCAGCGTCATGCGGCTCTCGCCCCAGCGCAGCGTGGACGGCTTGAGCTGAAAGCGGCCCGTGTCCTCGGAATACGTGAAGCGCAGCGTGGCGCTGTCGATGCCAGCCGGCTCCTTCTCGTTCCACGGCGCGTAGATCAGACCGCCGCCGAGCAGCAATTCGCCATCTGCCGCCGTAATCCGGCCGTCGCCCGCCAATTCTGCGCTCAGCGCCGCCGTCACCGGCAAGTCGAGACTGCGCAGCGGCGAGAGCATCGCAAATTCGGTGCCGAGTTCACGCGGGACCAGATTTTCGACACGCAGGCCGAGCGACAGCTTGTCATAGCCGTCAAGCTGAGCGACCTCGAATGTCATGTCCCAGCTGCGGGCATCGCTGCCGACGCTCGCGCGGCCATTGAGAACGCTCTGCCGCTCGCGCCGCTCCAGATCAACCTCGAAGCTGCGGACCTGCCAGCGCGTCACCCTCTCGGCTCGTGCGACGAAAAACTCCGCGTCGCGGATGCCGAAGCTGCTGAGATAGGACGAACTGTCCTCACCTGCGCCAAGGTCGGCAAAAAGCTGGTTGATGGCTGGGACCAGAGCGATCGTCCGCGTATCTTGCACTTGACTTTTGTCTGATGCGGTGACGGTCGCGGGCGCTTGTTGCGCCGGCGGGGCCGCGCCAACCTGCGCATCAACCCTGAGCGCAATGCCATCGTTTTCATCGACATGAAGCAGCACGCGCGGACCGATCAGGTCGACGCTGCCCGCGGCGAAGCGGCCTGTGAGCAGGGCTCTGGCGCTCAAACCAACTGACGCGAATGGGGCCTCGGCGACAACCACGCCGCTCGGGTCGTAGAGCCGCACCGTCTTGAGCCGGAACTCGATGCCGCCGGCCTCCGACAGCCGGACGACGGCGTCGCCGATGTCGAGGCGCAGGCCGCGGAGCTGGTCGTTGACGGATTTCTCCACCGGCTCGACCAGAAAGGCCATCGATACCGGCCCCTGGCTGAGCCTGCCGTAGACGAGCGCGAGCGTCACTGCGCCGACGACGATCAGGCCGGTAACGACCTCCAGCGACAACCTTCCGCAGCGCTTGCAGGCCTTGCCGATCCGCGCGCGCGTCGGCTCGGGCACGCGCAGCACGACCGCGCGCGTGGTCGCGTCGATGCGCGCGAGTTGGCGTCCGGCCGGGGCGGCCAACGCCTTGCAAGCGCCTACTGCCCGCCGAAACCGACCCTGGCTGTGCTCGTCGTTCATCTTGCGTCCATGAGGATGGTGGTGTGCCCTATTGCGGGCAAACTGATCTTTCCCGACAGCGTGCGCTTGCACCCGAGCACCGGATACGCTTAGTCAGAATGGCAACGTTCCTCACGAAAGTTGTCAAATTGTGTCAAGTGCGAAAAAGCTGAAAAAGGAAGGCATGACTATGGTGTCTGAAGGTGATGCTGCTCCGGATTTCGTCCTGTCCCGCGATGGCGGCGGGACGGTGAGCCTGGCGGATATGAAGGGCAAGCCAGTGGTCGTTTACTTCTATCCGAAGGACGATACCTCCGGATGCACCAAGGAGGCGGTGAATTTCAGCGCGCTTGCCGATGAGTTCGCCGCGCTCGGGGCGGAAGTGATTGGGATCTCGCCCGATCCTGTGAAATCGCACGACAAGTTCAAGGCCAAGCACGATCTTGCGGTTACGCTTGCCGCCGACGAGGAGAAGCAGGCGATCCAAGCCTACGGTGTCTGGGCGGAGAAGAAGATGTACGGCAAGACCTATATGGGCGTCGAACGTTCGACGTTCCTCATCGACAAAGACGGCAAGATTGCGAAGGTCTGGCGCAAGGTGAAGGTGCCAGGACACGCCGAGGCGGTGCTGGAGGCGGTCAAGTCATTGTAACGGCGCGGGAAAATCCACGCGCGCGCAACGTCAGATTGTTTCGCAACACCTACGGAAAATCGTCAAAAAATTGCATCGACTGACCCAAGTTAACCCATGACACACGCGTTGCTTCCCGCTAAGGTGCGCCCCGTTATCGCAGGGGCGGACTTGAAACCGGCCGTGGCGGTACGCGGGTCGCTGGGGCACGTAACCGCGCGTAACGATCGGCTTTCCGGTCTCCTGACGCTCGAAGCAGGAAGGACGGCCGGCTCCGGCCCGGAACGCGGGTCAAGAGGTGTTTTTCGCGGGCGTCTGCCCGATAACGCACGACGCGATCAAGAAGGTCTCAAGAGTAACGAAAGCAGAGAGCGCCATGAGTAACTCTGAACAAAAGCCGATCCTGAAGACCACGAGCAAAGTTGCCACCAGCCCGTCGCCAGCGCCGTCGGCGCCGCCGAACGCCCCGATGGCTGGACCGCAAGGCGCGCCGGCGCCGACCCGCTCGCCGATGCAAAGAGGCGACCGGGTGGCCCCGTCCATTATCGGCGAGGACCTGTCGATCTCCGGAAACGTCATCTCGAAGGGTGAGGTGCAGGTGGACGGCCAGATCGAGGGCGACGTTCACTGCGGATCGCTTATTGTCGGCGAGAAGGCGGAGATCACCGGCGGAATCGTTGCCGAGGATGTGGTTGTGCGCGGCCGCGTGATGGGCTCCATCCGCGGGGTGCGCGTGACAATGCAAGCCAGTTCGCATGTCGAGGGCGACGTGTTCCACAAGGCACTGGCGATCGAGCAAGGCGCATTCTTCGAGGGCAAGTCCCGGCGCTCCGAAGACCCGATCGCTACCGCGCCGAAGCTGGAAGCGCCTCAGAACTGACTTCGCCGCGAACCTGACCTCCATTAGCAATCGCGTGGCGGGGCTGAGATCGCCCCGGCCGCGCGCTGCGCTCCTCACCTCATCCAGACCACGGGCTGTGACACCACGGTCGCGGCACGCGCGAACACGTGGTAAACTTGGGAGCATGAGAGAGCGATTGTCCCTGTTTGGGCTGGCACTCTGTCTGGCGTTGGCGGGCGGAGCGCTGTCTGGGAACTTGTCGGCCGAGCCGTCAGCGCCCCCCGGATCGGTCTATGACCGCGATGCGTTGGAGGCGCTTTATCGCCAACTCAAACACGCGCAGAACCCGGCAGAGGCTCAGCGGCTCAACAACCGCATCTGGGAGCTGTGGACAGAAGGGCCAGACGCGCAAGCAGGCGAACAGATCCAGCAGATCTTCCGCTACCGGCGCTGGCGCGATCTGGAACGTGCGCTCGAAATCGCCAACAACCTCACGGAACGGCTGCCCAATTATGCCGAAGGTTGGAATCAGAAGGCGACGATCCTGTTTGAGATGGGCCGGTTCGATTACTCGCTTGAGGCCATTGAAAGGGTCCTCGAACTGGAGCCAAAGCATTTCGGTGCGCTTTCCGGCAAAGCGATCATCCTGCTGCGGCAGGGGAGGGTGAGGCTGGGACAGGAAGCCTTGCGCCGCGCCGTCGAAATTCATCCTTATCTTGCCGAACGGCGCTTCCTGATCGAGGAGCCGGGCGATCCGATCTGAGCGGCCAGGATTTCCTTGGGGGAGCGGTTCGGGCGCGGTTGGGCTGCGGCTTGATTTCGCCTGCGGGATAGCCCATGCTCACATTCCATCGCGGGGCGTCGCTTTCTCGCCCCTGTCATTTTTGCCACGCCTGCCCCGCGCCGCTCAATCTGGCCCATGACGATCCATTTTCACGAACACGACCTGCCCGACGGCCTCGATCTTGGTTCAAGCGTCGCCGTTGACACTGAGACCATGGGTCTTGAGCCGCGCCGGGACCGGCTTTGCCTTGCCCAGCTTTCGGGCGGCGACGGTACCGCGCATCTGGTCCGCTTCTCGCCCGGCGAGTACGACGCGCCAAACCTGCGCCGGATGCTCGCCGACCCGGCTGTATTGAAGCTGTTCCATTACGGACGCTTCGATATTGCCGTGCTCGGCCACTACCTCGGCGTGTTTCCCGCGCCGGTCTACTGCACCAAGCTCGCCTCGCGCCTGACGCGCACCTACACGGACCGGCATGGCCTTAAGGATCTGTGCCGCGAACTCATTGGGGTGGAGCTGTCAAAGCAGCAGCAGATTTCCGATTGGGGCGCGGATACCCTGAGCGAGGAGCAGAAGGCTTACGCGGCCTCCGATGTCCTCTATCTCCATCAGCTCAAGGCAAAGCTCGATTTGCTGCTGGCGCGCGAGGGCCGCGCCGACATTGCACAGGCCTGCTTCGATTTCTTGCCGACACGCGCGCGGCTCGATCTGCTCGGCTGGGTGGAGCGCGACATTTTCAATCATTCTTGAAGCTGTCGGCCCGCCCTGCGGCGGTCCAACTGTCAACATATTCGTTGGCTTGGATACCCTCCGGCGAGCGGGGTTCGCCGCATCCGATGCGAGGGGCGCATGTCAGTCGAAGCCCATCAAGCTGGCCGGTCGCGTGGTTTCATCGCGCAGCTCTCGTCGGAGGAGCGGGCGCGCGCCTTTCGCGCCGCGCGGCGGCACTCGATCGCGGTGAAGGCGCTTAAGATCCTGCTGCCGCTTGCCGCAGCCGGTACGCTGAGCCTTTACTTCATACCAACGCGTCTGTCGATCGAGATCGGCGGCGCGACGGCCTCGCTCGAAGGCGTTTCCGTTGAAGCGGGCAGTCTGAAGATGGTCAATCCGAAACTGTCGGGCATGCATCCTGAATATGGCCGCTATGAAATCCTTGCAGATACCGCGCTGCAGGACGTTGATACGCCGCATCGGGTTGCGCTTGACGCCATCATCGGCTCGCTGGTCTCGCCCGATGGCGACACCACACGGCTGCAGGCGTTGAGCGGCCTGTTCGACACGCAGGCGAGGCAATTGACCTTCCAGGAGGGCGTTTCCATCGAGGGGCGGGCCGGCCTCTCGGTGAAGCTGCGCTCGGCGACCGTGCATTTCGCCGATCAGCTCATTGTCTCGGAGGAACCGGTCGAAATGCAGTTTCGCGGCAGCCGGATTACCGCGGACAGTCTGCGGCTGAACACGGGCGAAGCGCGCGTCGTGTTCACCGGCGGCGTGAAGGTCCGGCTGGAGCCACAAAATCAAACGGACACGCAGGAATGAACCGGACATCGACAAGGCTTCAACGGCGGCAGTCCTGTGGGCAGGCTTTCGCGGCCGTGATCATGGCGCTCACCTTCGCATGCGCCGCGCCGGCCGCACCTGCCTACGCGCAGGCAATCGGCAGCAGCTTTCAGGCGTATCAGGGCAGCACTGACGCGCCGATCGACATCGAGGCCGATCTGCTTGAAGTCGATGACAAGCAGAAACAGGCCATCTTCAGAGGCAATGTCGTGGCCCGCCAAGGCGGCTTCTCGCTCCAGGCCAGGGAGTTGGCCGTCCATTACACCGGGCAGCCCGCCGGCGATGTCGCAGGCGCGAGCGCAGGCGGCGGCAACGGCAACATCACCCGCATCGAGGCTAAGGGCAAGGTGTTGGTGAGCACTCAGGACGACCAGACCGCCACGAGCGAATGGGCCAATTTCGACGTCGAGCAGCAGGTGGTCACGATCGGCGGCAACGTCGTGCTGTCGCAGGGCGAAAACGTCTTGCGCGGCGACAGGTTGGTGATCGACCTGAGAAGGGGTACGAGCCGCTTCGAGGTCAAGGGCGATTCTGGCAACCAGCGCATCCGCGGACTTTTCACGCCGCGCCAAGACTGACACATCCGCTGCCAGGCAGATTTCGGACCACCGCAGCGGCGGATTGTGTTACGCTGCTCGACGTTTTCATAACCGCTTGATCCGGGACGCAAACGACCGCCCATGGCCATTACCGAACGGCGCAGACAGCACGCGCCCCAGCCGCCACGCCCCCGCCGCGCGCCCCAGCAAGCCGTGCAGCCTGTGCCGCATCCGCGTACGATGGCTGCGGCGGCCGGCACGCTGGAAGCTGAAAACCTCACCAAGAGTTTCAAGAGCCGGCAGGTTGTTCGCGGAGCCAGTCTGAACATCCAGCGCGGCGAGGCCGTGGGCCTGCTCGGGCCAAACGGTGCGGGCAAGACCACTATCTTCTACATGATCACCGGCCTGATTCCCGCTGATACCGGGCGTATCGTCATTGACGATCACGATGTCACGCGCCTGCCGATGTATCGCCGGGCCCGGCTTGGCATCGGCTATCTTCCGCAGGAGGCTTCCATCTTTCGCGGCCTGACGGTGGAGGAGAACATCCGCGCCGTGCTGGAGATCGTCGAGCCGAGCCGCAAGGAACGCCAGCGCCAGCTCGACGCGCTTCTGGAAGAGTTCCGCATCACCAGGCTGCGGAAATCGCCTGCCATCGCATTGTCGGGGGGCGAACGCCGCCGTGTCGAGATCGCCCGTGCGCTCGCCAGCCGGCCATCCTACATGCTGCTGGATGAGCCATTCGCGGGTATCGACCCGATCGCGATAGGCGACATCCGCAATCTCGTCCACCATCTGAAGGACCGGGGCATCGGCGTGCTGATCACCGATCACAACGTCCGCGAGACGCTCGAGCTGATCGACCGGGCCTATATCATCTACGAAGGGCGGGTCTTGATCGAGGGGTCCCCGGACGAGATCATCGCTAACGATGAAGTTCGCCGTGTCTATCTCGGCGACCAGTTCTCGCTGTAGCCTGCCGGAGTATCGCGTGAAAGGAGTAAGCCTGCGATGGCGCTCAGATTGGAGCTGAAGCCCAGCCAATCGCTCGTCATGACGCCGCAATTGCAGCAGTCGATCAAGCTGCTGCAGCTTTCCAACCTTGAACTTGCCGCCGTGATCGACCGGGAACTCGCGGAAAATCCGCTGTTGCAGCGCGCGGACGAGGCTGAGGGCGGGGACGCCGCGGATGAAGCGCAGGGAAGTCATGACTCGCCCTTCCCAGAGCACATGCCGAGCCTGTCTGCGATGCCGCCCGGACCGTCCGGCGACGCGCCGCCGAGCGACTTCGCGCCGCCTGAAGGGCCGAGCTTGCGCGCCCACCTCGAAGAACAATTGAGCCTGGCCGCGCCCTCGCCCAAGGCGCGGCTGATCGGCCTCAACCTTATCGACATGATCGACGAAGCGGGCTATCTGCGCGGCGAGACGGCGCAACTTGCCGAGCGGCTCAATGTGGCGGCGGAGGACGTCGAGGCTGTGCTCGCACTGCTGCAGACTTTCGAACCGGCCGGCGTGGGCGCGCGCGATCTGGCCGAGTGCCTGGAGATCCAGCTCCGCGAACTGGGCCGGCTCGATCCGATGATCGCGACCCTTTTGCGCCATCTTGACCTGATCGCCACGCAAGATCTGCCAAAGCTCGCGCGCCTGTGCGAGGCCGACATCGACGACGTGCGCGACATGATCGCCGAAATCCGGCGGCTCAACCCCAAGCCGGGGCTGCGCTTCGGCGGCGCGCCTGTCGCGCAAATCACGCCCGATGTCTTTGTGCGCCCACGGCCGGACGGCAGTTGGCATGTGGAGCTGAACGGTGAAACGCTGCCGCGCCTGCTGGTTGCCCGGACCTACTTTACCACTGTGCGGGCGCGAGCCAGCCGTGACGATCGGGCCTTTCTCGGCGATTGCCTCAATGCGGCGAACTGGCTGGTGCGCAGCCTCGATCAGCGCGCGCGCACCATCCTGAAGGTGGCAGAGGAGATCGTGCGACGGCAGGAGGCCTTCCTGCGCCGCGGGGCGGAGCATCTCCAGCCCATGACGCTGCGGGAGGTGGCCGCCGAGATCGACATGCATGAATCGACGGTCAGCCGCGCAAGCGCCCACAAGTACATGGCGACGCCGCGCGGTATGTTCGAGTTCCGCTATTTCTTCACCTCCGCCGTACCTGCCGCCGACGGGGCGCCGGCGCACTCCTCCGAAGCTGTGCGGTACCGGATCAGGCAGCTCGTGGACGCCGAAACGCCCGAGACGGTTCTTTCCGACGATCAGATCGTTGAGGCGCTGAAGGCGTCTGGCATCGACATCGCCCGGCGCACGGTTGCGAAGTATCGCGATCTCATGCGCATTCCCTCCTCGCGGGAGCGCCGCCGCGCAAAACGGCTGGAGCTGATGCGTTTGGGTTAGGCGGCCCAAAATTTATGCGTACCGACATATTGCGCGCCAAGTCATCAGCAACAAAGTGTGAGGTCAGCGGAATTGACTTCTGCAGGGGTCTTGCCTAGCGTCCCGGCATCTGGCGGCCAGTTGGTGTCGTGCCCTTGTCGAAGAACGGCTAGGCATACGGCCCGGGGCCGCTAACGCCGGGGCAAGCCTGGCGCAAGACGTGACGCAGTAAGGGCAGGGCGCTAGAATGTCGCCAGCCGGGCTGCAGCGGGAGCCAGGAAATCGGCGCAGGTTGACTTTGCGCGACACGCGACATCCAGTCTGCCGATGATCCGCCATCGCGATCGGCACAAATCGTGCATCAAATCCGCGTAGCCCACGAAATGTCCGGTGCCACGCCCAATTTGAGGGACAACCGAAGGGAATGACCATGGATCTCAGCGATCTGATCTTGTCCGAGGGCATCATCCCAGCTTTGAAGGCCAACAGCAAAAAGCAGGTGCTTCAGGAGCTGTCGAAGAAGGCCGCCGAAATGACGGGCCTGGCGCAGCGCGACGTGTTCGACACACTTTTGCAGCGTGAGCGCCTCGGCTCGACCGCAACGGGCAACGGGATCGCGATTCCCCATGGCATGGTGTCGGGGCTGGAGCGGGTCACGGTGCTGTTCGCACGGCTGGACAAGCCGGTGGAGTTCGAGGCGATCGACGAGAAGCCGGTCGATCTGGTGTTCCTGCTGCTGGCGCCACAGCGCGCGGGTGCGGATCACCTGAATGCGCTGTCGCGGATTTCCCGGCTGCTGAGCAAGCCGCATATGGCGCAAAAGCTGCGCACTTCCAATGATCGGGATACGCTTTATGCGCTTTTGACCGAGCCGATCGCCTCGCACGCGGCTTGAGGCCGGGCGTATCTCCACAGATGCAAAAAGGCGGCCCGTGAGCCGCCTTTTCTACGCGCCGTGAGAGGGCCGCCGCCCGCCGCGCGGTGCGCGCCGGGCTTGTGCTTTACGCTGTCGCGGCAGCCTTGCCCCGCGGCTCGGAATACAGCCCCTTGAATAGGGCATAGCACGCCAGCAGCAGGATCACCGCGAACGGGAAGCCGGTTGAGACGGCCGCCGCCTGCAGCGCGCCAAGACCGCCGCCCAAAAGCAGCGCAATCGCCACCAGCCCCTCGAAGGTGCACCAGAACACGCGCTGGGAAACCGGAGCGTTGACCTTGCCGCCCGCCGTGATCGTATCGATCACCAGCGATCCGGAGTCTGACGAGGTGACGAAGAACACGATCACCAGCACCACGCCGATGAAGGAAGTGATCGTCGCAAGCGGCAGCTCGGACAGCATGGCGAACAGCGACAACTCCGGCGTGTAGCTCTCGATCACGTATCCGAATACGGCAGCGTCGGATGCCCGGTCGATGAGCTGGTTGATGGCCGTTCCGCCGAACGTGGTCATCCACAGCGCCGAGACGATGGTCGGGACCAGCAGCACGGCAATCATGAACTCACGCACCGTACGGCCGCGGCTGACGCGCGCAATGAACATGCCGACGAACGGCGACCAGGAAATCCACCACGCCCAGTAGAACGAAGTCCAGCCCTGACGGAAGCCGTCGTCTTCGCGGCCAACCGGGTTGGAAAGCGGAACGAGGTCTTCGCCATAGGAGACCAGATTGGTGACAAAGTTGCTCAGGATCGAGGCAATGCCGCTGGCGAACATGACAAACAGCAGCAGCGCCAGCGCGACGACCATGTTGATTTCCGACAGCACCTTGACGCCGCCGTCGAGGCCGCGAAGGACCGAGATCAGCGCCACCGCCGTGATGCCGACGATCAGGAGCACCTGCACGGTCGTGGTGTTAGGCAGGCCGAAGACGAAATCCAGACCGGCATTGGCTTGCTGCGCGCCCAGGCCCAGCGAGGTCGCGAGCCCGAACAACGTGGCGAAAACGGCCAGAATGTCGATGATATGACCGGGCCAGCCCCATATGCGTTCGCCGAAGATCGGGTAGAACAGCGAGCGGATGGTGAGGGGCAGCCCCTTATTATAGGAGAACAGTGCAAGGCCGAGCGCCACGACGCCGTAGATCGCCCAGGGGTGCAGTCCCCAGTGGAAGATCGTCGCGGCCATCGCCGTCTGGCGCGCCGCCTCGATCGTGGCAGGGTCGGCCAATTGACCCTCGACGATTCCCAGTTCGCGCCCAAGCGGCTGGTCGCCCCACGGCGTCCCGAAATAGTAGACCGGCTCCAGCACGCCGAAGAACATCAGGCCAATGCCCATGCCCGCGGCAAAGAGCATCGAGAACCAGCCGAGATAGCTGTAGTCGGGCGTTGCATCGCGCCCGCCGAGGCGAACATTCCCGATCGGCAGCACAATGCAGGCGAGGCACACCAGCACGAAGATGTTGCCGGCTGTCAGGAAGAACCAGTCGAGGTTCGAGGTCAGGAATTTGCGGGTCGCATCAAAGGCTGGCGCGGCGCTGTCCTGGAATATGATGGTGATAAGGACGAAGGCGACCACCACCAGGCTGGAGACCAGAAACACCGGGTTATGGATATCCAGGCCAAACGGCCCGATTTTCGGCGTGATGTTGTCCTGACCGATTTCGTAATCGGTGTCGATGATGTCTGCAGGCCCTTCCGGGCTCGGGACGGCTTCGACGTCGGTGTCAGTAGTCAATGCTCTTCTCCTGTCTTGCTTTTTTGTTTCGAGCTTTGTCAGCTTTTCTGGAGAAACGTTTCCTAGCGGACCAGGAAAACCGAGACATCGGCGTGCGATGCCACCGAGCCGCCGTGCGACGGCCAGATATAGTCTGTCACATTTGGGATGTGCGACTGCATGACCACGAGATCGGCTCCGGTCTCGCTGATGGCCCTAAGCAGCGTATCGTTTATGTCAATGGCCGGGTCGTGGCTGGCATAGGCTTTTGCCGCTGCCTCGTGGCCATGTTTGCTGGCTTGATCTTGAGCGAAGGCTTCTAGTTTTTGCGCGAATTCTGTCGGGTTATGCGCAACCGGGCTTGGCGTTTCTGGCGTTACGCCAACATATACAACAGGACTGCCATAATGCTGTGCCAGATCAGCTGCTGTTTTCAAAGCCTTTTCCAAATGTTCGATGTGAGTCAGATCTACGGGAATCATTATTTGTTTATACAAAGGAGCCTCCTTCTTTTCTAACTTTGCGTTTCCCGGAGAGGCTGCGTCTGCGGGCTCATCGCAAGACGCCAGACATCGTGCACAGTTTCCGCACATTAGAAGGCTACCATGCCATTATGCTGCAAGCCAGCCCCATTATCTTGGGCGCTTCTGGATAACTCTACCAGCTCGGGATCGGGAAAGGCGGCACATCTGGCGATTAGCCAACGGCCTGCACAATAATATAAAGGCCGAGCAGCCCCAGCGCACAGAACAGCACGCGGCGGAACAGCGCCTCAGAGAGTTGCTTGCCAAGCCGTTGGCCGATTTCCATGCCGATCAGGGCCGGGATCAGCGCGGCGGTCGATATGATGAGCGTGTCGCGCGTCACGATTCCGATCTGCCCCAGCGAAACGGCGAGCATCACCGCGCAAGAACCGAACAACATCCCCATCGCGGGCAAGAGTTCGGCGCGCGGCAATCCGAGCGACTGCAGAAAAAATACGCCGGGGACGATGCTCGATCCGGTCATGCCGGTGATAACGCCGGTCGCGGCGCCCGAAAGCGCGCCGGCCCAGGTCTCGTGCCGAGGCGCGATTGCGAGGCGGAATTGCGCGAGGCTTGCGGCGGAATAGACGATCAGCACGCTGCCGAGGAGCGCTGACAACAACTCCACATCCACGAAAGTGAGCGCCGCGGCGCCGGGAATGACCATGACAACCGCCGTGCCGAGGAACAGCCAGTGCCTGCGCAACGCGCCCAGAAGATTCCGGCTGTAGGCCGCCTGCCAGACATTCGTAACACAGGTCGGGATGATCATCAGCGCCAGCCCGTTCGTCAGCCCCACCGTGGCGGTCAGCAGGGCGATGCTGACGGTCGGCATGCCCATCCCGACCACGCCCTTGACAATGCCGGCGATCAGGAACGCCGCGGCGATCAGGAGAAGTTCGGCGGGCTCATGCATGGGCGAAGATTGCGGGGCTCAGCGCGCGGCGCGCTGCTCCGGTAGCGGCAGGGTGCTCGGCGCGGGGGCGGGCATGGACGCGGGCGCGCCGGCGTTCAGCAGCTCCGGCCGGTACTCGAAATGCAGCGTATCGTAGTGATACCACTTGCCGCCCCAGATGAAGCCGTGCTGCTCGAATATCTCGACGATCTCCCACGGAATACGGTTGCGGTAGGTGAGCGGCTCGCCCGGCTCGGCTCCGCTCCAGCGCCAGTAGTCGCCGTACTTTGCGTTGATGTCGATCGCCGCGCCGAAAGCGTGGACGCTGAAGCGCTCGGTTCCGGCGATGGTGCGGCAGTGATAGGTCCCGGCGCTCGGACGCAGGTATTTCATGAAGTGCCGGGGCAGCTTGTCGAGCGCGTTGGAGACTTTCTGCAGCGCCTGCGCAACGCCGTTCACGCTGGTCACGCGCAGCGTGCTGCCGTCGTTCTCCGGAAGCCAGACGACCTCTTCCAGCCGCGAACTGACGGCGCGCGCGTCGTCCTTGCAGTTGCCGTACATCTTGGTGAAAAACGGCTCATGGCGCACGCGGCCCGGATCGATATTCTCAAGCGGCGGCACGCCGCGCAGGCCGCGCGGGTATTCGGCATAGAACTGGTCTTCAAGATCGGGATCGTTAAGGCGTTCCTGGAAGGTCTTGTTCCGCCCGTCGTCGAACGCCATTCGCGTGCCATCGCGCCAGATGATGGCGTTATCTTCATAGCCGGCGAGGAAATCGGGATAGGCGGCGACAAGCCTGCGCATCAGGCGTTCGTTGCGGGTGAGCGGCCTGGGTTTGGGTTTTGCCTGCCGGGTCTCGGCTGCGGGCGCAGACTGCGCCGGTTGCGCGCCTTCTGGCGCCGTCTTTTCAGCCGGAGCATCAGTATCCGGCGCTGCTGCCGTGGCTTCCGGCCGCAGGGCGGGAACAGCTTGGCCCGCGTCGATCATGGTGGCCGTCTGCGCCTCGGCGGTCCGGACCGGCCGGTCTGCGTCCGCGGCCGCGGGTTCCGGCCCGCGCATGGATTTCGCCGCCGCCAGCGCGATGAGCGCGAGGAACAACAGATGGGTAAGCCCGGATGCCAACGTCCTGATTTTCACAAGCTTGCCTTGTTTGTACTGCAGTTGCGCAATCGCGATGAAAGGTTAACGGCCGGACGGTATCGAGCAAGAGCCGTGCACGGTGAGCGGCTGACCGGCAAGCGAATCCGCTGGCCCGCGATTAACACACAAGAACAGATGGTGGGAATAATGACAATTCTACGTTTTGCAGGGGTTTGCGTCCTGAGCCTGGCGTTGGCGTTTGGCGGCGCGGCGATGGCGCAGGATACGGATGAAGCCGTCGTGCCCGATCCTGGCAGTAGCGATCAGATTGAAACGATGGACCAGCAGGATGCCGGCGATGCGATGACCGGCGACGGGGGAACGGGCAACGCCATGATGGATGAGCCGGAAATGGACCCGCCGGTCGATCCTGCGTCCCCGGAGGCTGATGGCATGAACGAGCAGAATATGGGCGAACAGGCTGGCGAGCCCATGCAGGAGGACGCCGGTCGCGCGGACATGATTTCCGACAGCTCGGAGCGCGCGCTTGTTGAAGAAGAACTCGCTGTCATGGGCTGTGAGGAATTGTGGGTCGCCCGAAACGAGATCTTCGATCGCAACGGCTACTGCTTCCGCAGCGAGCGTGGCCAGGCCTATTTCGACAATTCTGACTGCACCTCCGATTCGCAGGATATCCTCTCTGAACTCGAATGGCAGAATGTTGAGCTGATCCAGCAGGTCGAAACGGCAAAGCAATGCAACTAAGCCCGCATTCGAGCGGAGAAAACCGGCAGCCGGCGGCCCTCCGCCGGCTGCTTGATTATTGAGCGGTCCATCCCAACTTTAGGCGGAGACACAAATGCTTTACCTTTACATCGAAAGCGGTAAAGTGACGGGGTGCGGTCGCCATAGCACGAAAAGGCGAGGCTAGGGCGGCTCAGCCACGCTGACCGGCTGACGCGCAGCAGCTTCCGACGCTCAAAGATTGAAAATAAAAAAAGAGGCGTGTTTTGTGAGTGAAGGGCCACAGGAGCGCAAGCCCATACTGAAACCGGATAACGCGCAACACGCTGCGTTGGCGCCCACCCCCACTCAGCAAACCAGTCGTCATCCCAAGCGGCGCCGGGAAAATCAGCGTTTTTGCCCCGACGACCACGTTTACGCCGCCCTGGACCTTGGCACCAACAACTGCCGCTTGCTGGTCGCGCGCCCCTCACGACGCGGTTTCATCGTCGTCGACGCGTTTTCCCGGGTCATCAAGCTCGGCGAGGGGATCACGCAAAGCGGTGCGCTGTCGGAACCAGCGATGGCACGGACCATTGAGGCGCTGAAGGTGTGCGCCGAGAAAATGATCCGGCGGGGCGTTCAGCGCTCGCGACTCATCGCGACAGAGGCCTGCCGCGTGGCCAGCAACGGTAGCGAGTTCGTTGCGCGGGTCCGCGAGGAAACCGGCCTTGAGCTTGAGATCATCGATCGCGAGACCGAAGCGCGGCTTGCCGTCAGCGGGTGCGCGTCTTTGGTTGACCGGCAGAGCGACGGCGCCCTGGTGTTCGACATTGGCGGCGGCTCGTCGGAACTGATCTTTCTGGATCTGCGCTGCGTGAAGCACGGGGAGATGCGCCGCCCGCACGACCGCCTCTGGGCGCAGGAATGCGTGGCCGCGTGGACGTCATTGCCGGTAGGAGTGGTGACGCTGGCCGAGAAGTTCGGCGGCGAGCCGATGGACCAGCATACCTTCGAGGCGATGGTGGGCGAGGTGCATCGCGCGCTGCAGGACTTCGACACGGAGCACGGGGTCTCAGGCCGTATCGCCAGCGGCAACACCCATCTGCTCGGGACTTCGGGCACCGCAACGACCATCGCTGGCATCCATCTGGGCCTGGAATACTACGACCGGCGCCGCGTCGACGGCTGCTGGTTAAGCGCTGACGAGGTCCGCGCGGTGTCGGAGCGCCTGACCGCCATGAAGCATGAGGAGCGGGTACGCCAGGCTTGTATCGGGCGCGAGCGTGCCGATCTCATCATTGCGGGCGCGGCAATTCTGGAAGCGCTGTTGCGCGCCTGGACCTGCGATCGTCTCCGCGTGGCGGATCGCGGTCTGCGGGAGGGCATCCTCGCCACGCTGATGGCCGAAGATGGCGTCCACGACCTGTGGCGCCGGCGCCAGCGCCGCTTCCGTCGAAGGTAATTCCGGGCTGGCGCGCGAGGCCCAAGGCAAACCGGTCAAAGCATCATGGGACGGAAACAAACCGGCAAGGGCGGCGTCTCTGGCCGTGGCCAGCGTGAGATGGCCGTGCGCGTGAAGAGCGCGCGCGGGCGCAAGGCGTCCTCGACGCGCTGGCTTCAGCGCCAGTTGAACGACCCCTATGTCGCTGCCGCCAAGCGCGAGGGCTATCGCTCCCGCGCCGCCTACAAGCTTGCCGAGATCGACGAGAAGTACGGATTGCTGCGCCCTGGCCAGCGGGTGGTTGATCTGGGCGCGGCCCCCGGCGGATGGTCTCAGGTTGCGCGGCAGCGCGTGATGCCCGGCGGCAAGATCATCGCCATCGATCTGCTGGCGATCGACGCGCTCCCCGAGGTCACGGTGCTTCAGGGCGATTTCCTCGAAGAGGCCGGGCTTGCGGCGGTAAGCGATGCTCTTGAAGGCGAGAAGGCCGATGTCGTCCTGTCCGACATGGCGCCCTCGACAACCGGGCATCGCAAGACCGATCATCTGCGCACGGTCGCGCTGGCAGAGGCTGCGCTTCATTTTGCAACAGGGGTTCTCGCGCCGGGCGGCTCGTTTCTCGCCAAGGTTTTCCAGGGCGGCGCGGAAGGGGAAATGCTCGACCTGCTTAAGCGCGCCTTCGCCACCGTGCGCCACGTCAAGCCAAAGGCCAGCCGGCCCGAATCCCCCGAGACTTATGTGCTGGCAACCGGCTTCCGAGGCACAAGCGCCTAGAAATTGCCGTAACGGTAAAGCAAGCGTCTAGAACGGCTTTGCACTTTCCGATGAAGGTGCTAAGAGAGGCGTAAAGGCATGAGGGGGCTGGCGGCGGAACGGGGCGAGCCAGGACCAAGCCAAACCAAGTGTGGAGTAGGGTGGACAATGAGCGAGTCTGTTATCGGCGAAGACCTGACGATTATCGGCAACGTGAGATCCAAGGGAAACCTGAAGCTTGACGGCAAGCTCCAGGGCGACATGTACTGCGCCTCGCTCGTTGTCAGCGAAAAGGGCCGTATCGATGGCGGGATCGTCGCCAACAACGAGGTTATCGTGTTTGGCAACGTCTCCGGGTCGATCCGCAGCAAGCGGGTGATGCTGCACTCCACCGCCCATGTTGAGGGTGACATTTACCATCAGGGCATCGGCATCGAAATGGGAACGCGTTACGACGGCACCCTGCGTTGGACCGAGGACCCGAATGCGTTTGCGTTCGAGGGGGACGGATTAGGCGATCAGCAACAGGCGACGGCCGGCAACACTCAGCCGCAGCAGCCTGCGCAACCTCAGCCGGCGCAACAGGCGCAGCCCGGTGGTCAGCAGCCGGATAGCGGCGGACGCCGGCTCCTGCGGCGGTAAATGCGCGGCGGCTTGAGATCGTTGGCGCCGCCCCCAATTTGTACATCACAAATACGCCCCGGCTACGCTCGTTCGCGAGCGCCGGGGCGCGGTGCATCTGGATGCCGCAAGGCCGCGCCGGTCCGTGATAGGAGTTGGCAGCGATGAAGCTGGCACTGACATTTGACGACGTTCTTCTCAAGCCGCGCCACTCGAATGTCCTGCCTGCGCAGGTGGATGTATCGACGCGCGTCACCCCTGAAATCCCGCTCAACATCCCCGTAATCTCCGCGGCCATGGACACCGTCACCGAAGCGCCGCTGGCGATCGCGATCGCCGCCGCAGGCGGAATCGGCGTGCTGCACCGCAATATGTCGCCGGAAGCGCAGGCCGATCACGTGCGGCAAGTGAAGAAATACGAGTCCGGAATGGTGGTGAACCCGGTGACTATCCACCCGGACGCGCCGCTATCCGAGGCGCTCTATCTGATGCGCCGGCATTCGATTTCCGGCATCCCGGTCGTTCTGCCTTCGGTCAATGGCGCGCGTGAAGGACGGCTCGTGGGCATCCTGACCAACCGCGACGTGCGCTTCGCCGAGGACATGAACCAACCAGTCTCAAATTTGATGACCAAGGATGATCTGGTTACGGTCAAGGATGGCGTATCGACGGACGAGGCAAAGCGGCTTCTCCACCAGCACCGGATCGAAAAACTCCTGGTTGTCGATGATGACTTCTGCTGCATCGGGCTCATTACCGTTAAGGACATCGAAAAGGCCGTGCAGCACCCCAACGCGGCGAAGGATGATCACGGGCGTCTGCGTGTGGCTGCAGCGACCACGGTCGGCGACAGCGGCTACGAACGCAGCGCCCGGTTGATCGACGCAGGCGCCGATATGCTCGTCGTGGACACTGCGCACGGGCATTCCGAACGCGTGCTGGAGGCCGTCCGCCGCGTCAAGACGCTGTCGAACCGGGTGCAGGTTGTCGCGGGCAACATCGCGACGGCGGAGGGCGCGAAGGCGCTGATCGATGCGGGCGCGGATTCGATCAAGGTTGGCATCGGCCCGGGTTCGATCTGCACCACCCGCGTGGTGGCTGGCGTCGGCGTGCCGCAGCTCACCGCGATCATGGATGCGGTCGAAATCGCGGCCAAGCAGCGCGTGCCGGTCATCGCCGATGGCGGCATCCGCTTTTCCGGCGATATGGCGAAGGCGATCGCGGCGGGCGCAAACTGCGTGATGGTTGGCTCGCTGTTGGCCGGCACCGACGAAAGTCCAGGGGAGGTCTATCTGTACCAGGGCCGTTCCTACAAGGCTTATCAGGGCATGGGCTCCGTCGGCGCGATGGCGCGGGGCTCGGCGGACCGGTACTTCCAGCAAGAGGTGGGCGATACGCTCAAGCTGGTGCCCGAGGGCATCGAGGGCCAGGTGCCCTACAAGGGGCCTTGCGCCAGCGTTCTGCATCAGCTGGTCGGGGGCTTGCGCGCGGCAATGGGCTATACCGGCTGCGCGACGATCGAAGAATTCCAGCGTCACACGGAATTCATCCGCGTGAGCGGCTCCGGCGTGCGCGAGAGCCACACCCATGACGTGGCGATCACCCGCGAAAGCCCGAACTATCCGGGCCGCTTGGGTTAAGAAGCGCGCTTGCTGCGAAAGGTTGTGCCATGCAGCCCGGCGCCCGCCTGCAGGCGGCCATCGAGGTGCTCGACGAAATCCTGCATCGTTACCGGCCGGCGTCGCAGGCGCTGAGCGATTGGGGGCGTGCGCACCGCTTTGCCGGGTCAGGCGATCGCGCGGCGATCGGCAATATCGTTTTTGACGCGCTGCGCAACCGTAACGCGCTTGCCTGGCTGATGGACTCTCAGACGCCGCGCGCGCTTGCCCTGGGCGTGCTGGCGCATGGCTGGGGCGAGCAGGCGGAAGCGATAGAGGCGATGTGCTCGGGCGAGCGCGCGCCCGAGCCGCTGAGCGAGGCGGAGCACGCCCGGTTGGCCGCGCATCTTGCCCCGGATGCGCCGGACTGGGTGCGGGGCAACTACCCTGAATGGCTGGCGGATGAGTTTCGCGCGGCGTTTGGCGCGCAGGCCGTTGCGCAGGGCGCGGCGCTGGCGGAGCGCGCACCGGTCGATGTGCGCGTGAACACGCTGAAGGCGGAGCGGGCGAAGGTGCTGAAGGCGCTGCGCCGGTACGCGCCGGAGGAGACGCCGCTGTCGCCGCTTGGTGTTCGGGTGCTGGTGCGCGCGCGGCACCACAAAGCTCCGAAGGTCGAGGCGGACGCAGCGCATGGCAAGGGCTGGTTCGAGGTGCAGGACGAAGGCTCGCAGATTGCAGCGCTGCTGGCGGGGGCTGGGCTGCGCGATCAGATCGCCGATATTTGCGCTGGCGCGGGCGGCAAGACGCTGGCTCTCGCTGCGCAGATGGGCAACAGCGGCCAGATCTACGCCTATGACGCGGACAAGACCCGGCTGCGGCCGATCTTTGACCGGCTGAAGCGGGCCGGCGCGCGCAACGTGCAGGTGCTGCCGCCGGAGGATGCATCGGCGCTGCAAGAGCTCGCCGGGCGGATGGATATCGTCTTCGCGGACGCCCCGTGCAGCGGCTCGGGCGCGTGGCGGCGGCGGCCCGATGCGAAATGGCGGCTGTCCGTCCAGGCTCTGGAGAAGCGCCACGCGGAGCAGCAGGCGGTGCTCACGCAGGCCGCGCCGCTGGTGAAGCCGGGCGGGCGGCTGGTCTACGTGACCTGCTCGGTCTTGCCAAGCGAGAATACGGCTCAGGCCGCATGGTTTCTGGCCGCGCACCCGAATTTCGCGCCGGTCCCCTCCGAACAAGCCTGGCAGGAGTGCCTGAGCGCACCGTTCCCCGGCAGCGCCGCGGCGAGCGCCGGCCCCAATGCGCTGCTATTGACCCCGGCCACGCACGGCACCGACGGATTCTTTGTCGCGATTTTCCGGCGAATAGCCTAAGCTCGCAGCGCAACGCGAGGGTGCGCGATGGCTGTTATCAAGACGCTGTTCGGTCTGATCCTGATCGTGGTTTTCGTCGGGTTCGGCTACTGGCTCTATGCGACCTACACCACCGAGACGGGCGACGACCCGATTTGGGCGGGCCTCAATGGACTGATGCCGACCGAGTTGCAACAGTGGGCCTGCGGTGAGATCCGGCAGCGCGCCGGCGGGGAACCTGCGCCGCAAAGCTGCGCCGAATACTGGAACGTGCCCGGCCCGGAGGAAGCGGCCGCGCCGGGCGCGGAGACGGATCCTGCCGAACCGGCGCAGGACGCAGGGCCCGGCCCGGCAAACGCTTCCACTGGGGAATAGGACAGCGGTTCGCCGCGCGCCAGCTTGACCGGCAAAGGGCCGAATGCTCTATCGGCGCTGACAACCCCATCAAACCGCGCCCCTCGCGCCACAAGACGCATGACCGAAACCGTCCTGATTATCGACTTCGGAAGCCAGGTAACGCAGCTCATCGCGAGGCGGGTGCGCGAATCCGGCGTCTATTCAGAGATCGTGCCGTTTGCCAGCGCGCAAAGCGCCATCGCGCGGATCAAGCCTGTCGCCATCATCCTGTCGGGCGGACCGGCCAGCACCAATGACGCGGGCACGCCGCGCGCGCCTGAGGCGGTGTTCAACTCCGGCGTTCCTGTGCTTGGCATCTGCTACGGCCAGCAGACGATGGTGGCGCAGATGGGCGGCGCGGTGTCCGGCTCCGACCATCGTGAGTTCGGCCGCGCGGAGATCACGCTTGCCAAGCCCTCGCCGCTGTTCGCGGGGCTGGGCGATCCGGGCAGCAGGCTGCAGGTCTGGATGAGCCACGGCGACCGGGTTGACAGCCTGCCGCCGGGTTTTGACGTGATCGCCAGCAGCCCCGGCGCGCCGTTCGCCGCCATCGCGGATGAGCAGCGCAGGCTCTTCGGCGTGCAGTTCCATCCCGAGGTGGTCCACACCCCGCAGGGCGCGGCGATGCTGCGCAATTTCACACACGAGATCGCGGGCTGCAAGGGCGGCTGGACGATGGCGCGGTTCCGTGACACGGCGATCCAGCGCATTCGCGAGAAGGTCGGCGACGGGCGCGTGGTCTGCGGGCTGTCGGGCGGCGTCGATTCGGCGGTCACGGCTGTGCTGATCCATGAGGCGATCGGCGATCAGCTCACCTGCATCTTCGTCGATCATGGGCTGCTGCGCGCGGGCGAGGCGGAGCAGGTCGTGACGCTGTTCCGCGACAGCTACAATATTCCGCTTGTCCACGCCGAAGCCGCGCTGCGATTCCTCGGCGCGCTGGAGGGTATCAGCGATCCCGAACAGAAGCGCAAGATCATTGGCGGGCTGTTCATCGAAGTGTTCGAGGCCGAGGCAAACCGGATCGGCGGCGCGGACTTCCTCGCGCAGGGCACGCTCTACCCGGACGTCATCGAGAGCGTGTCGTTCACCGGCGGGCCATCGGTGACGATCAAGTCACACCACAATGTCGGCGGGCTGCCCGAGCGCATGAACATGCAGCTGCTGGAGCCGCTGCGCGAG
>CAZYUT010000001.1:0-57595 GCA_964650735.1 uncultured Hyphomicrobiaceae bacterium | reverse complement strand
CAACGAAATCCGAATCGCTGAACAGGCTCTAAGTCCTTGTTTTGTCGCACTTTCGTCGCTTCGCGCCCGCCTTTGGCTCCGGACGCAAAACCGGTGCCCATCCCGGATCAAGTCCGGGACAGGCTTTTGCTGAAAGTGCTCTAAAACGCGCGCCGGACCAACTCGTTCACCAAGAACGACATCGAGAGCACGGCCCCGAGCAACGGCACGATGCGCGGCACGGAGAACCCGCCCGAGCGATAATCCGGCCGCCCCTTCATCCGCCACAGCGAGAGATTCACGAAGGAAAACGCAAAGAGCGTGCCCGCGGCAGTCGTCTCGGCGAGTTCGCGCGTCGGCAGCAGGACGGTCAGCACCACGATGATTGCGACGACAAGCACCGTCGCATTCATTGGCGTGCGCGTGCGCGCATGCACGACGCCGAACCAGCTGGGCAGCTTGCCCATCTGCCCCAGCCCGTAAAGAATGCGCGTGGACATGACGATCTGCGCGACCACGCCGCCAAGCGCGGCGAATATCGCGATGACGCTGATCGCCCCGCCCGGCAAGCCGGTGACCCGCTCGAAAACGAGGCTCAGCGGCGCACGCGACCCGGCCAGTTCGCCCGCATCGACGTAGATGACCGCCACCAGCGCGATGGCCATATAAACGATCGTGACGCAAAGCAGCGCCAGCGCGATCGCGCGCGGCATTGTCCGCTCAGGCTGTTTCACCTCCTCCGAGATATTGACCATGTCCTCGAAGCCGATGAAGGCGAAGAAGGCGAGCAGCACGCCGGAGATCACGCCCACGGCGGCGCTCATGTCGAGCGGCGTGTAATGCGCGGCAACCCCGGCTCGAACGGCGTCGACGTTCCCCAGTCCCAGCCCGGCGATCAGGACCAGCGCACCGACCTCGACGACAGTGATCGTGGCAATCACGCCGACGGAAAGTTCGATCCCCAACCCGACGATCGCCCCGAGGAACAGCGCGAAAAAGACGGCCAGCGCCAGGGGCGGCAGGCCGGTCAGCGATGAGGCATAGCCCGCGCCGCCCTGCACCAGCGTGGCGGACGAGATGATGCCGGATGCGCAAACCAGCAAACCCGCAAGCGTCGCAAGCGATTCGATGCGCAGGCCCGCGCGAATATAGGCGGTCTCGGCCGCGCTGACCGGAAACGAGGTTGACAGCTCCGCGTAGGAGGCAGCCGTCAGCGCCACGAGCATCGACGCAGCAAGATAGGCCAGTGGCGTATAAAACCCTGCGCGCGCCGCGGTTTCCCCGATCAGCACATAGATCCCGGCCCCGACGATGACGCCGATGCCGTACAGCGTCAGCGGCACCAGCGTGACGGTGCGCTTGAGCTTCGCATCACCGGCTTCGGTTGTGGGTCTGTCCACCCGTCGGCGTCCTCTTGTCCATCTCGTGGGGCCCGCGACAAGATTTCTGTAGCCGCCCGAAGCTGGCCACAGCTTTGCCCCGCGAATCACGAAGTCTCCGGATCGTTAAAATTGACGGAGCGCGCTTTACGGCACGCTGAGGTTGTTTGGTTACAGATTCCTACCACCGCGGCCCATTTCGGGGCACGCCCTCTCTAGCAGGTTCGGTCTTGGTCGAGAAAGCTCTCATGCGTGTTCCAGGTGTTCTGCGTACTGCTCCATTTTTGGTTTCAGGTTTGTTGCTCGCTGGCTGCGCCGGTCCTGAGCCCTCAGCGATGTCGCTCAGCCTGGCGAGCTCCGGCGGGGAAACCGGCCGGCAATCCGCGCGCGCGCGCGTGTTCAGCGGCAACCCGCCGGTGGACGAAACGCAAAAGCTCAGCCCGCGCGTGGTGGCCCTCGGTGAGCCGGTGCCCAAGGGCGGCGGCGTGCGCAAGATCGGCGATCCTTACGTGGCGGCTGGCGAGACTGTCGTGCCGCGCGAAGATCCGGACTACGACCAAGCCGGGATCGCGTCCTGGTATGGCGAGATGTTCCATGGCCGCAAGACGGCGAATGGCGAGATTTATGACATGGACGCGCTTACGGCGGCGCATCCCACGCTGCCGCTGCCGAGCTATGTCAAGGTGACGCATATGGGCAATGGGCGCTCGCTGATCCTGCGGGTGAATGATCGCGGGCCGTTCGCGCGCAACCGTATCATCGATCTGTCGCGGCGCGCTGCAAAGCTGCTCGGCATCCACGCACAGGGGACCGGACCGGTTCGCGTCAAATTCCTGCGCCCAGCGCCGCTGGATGGCGACGATAGTTTCGAGCAAGCGTTTCTTGCATCGCAACCATGGTATGCAGACCAGCCGACCCGTTTTGGCGCAGTTGAGCCGGAACGCGTGACGCGCCCTGAACCCCCGCGCGATGGTTGATTTTCGCTGGCCTGCTGGTGTTAAGTCTGTCTCCATCCCATGAGTGCGTTATGAGACAGGGGCGTTGGAGTGCGGGGCAAGACGTTGCGCAAGATCTTCGTGGCGATTGGGGCAGGGGTTCTGGCTGTGATGACCGCTTTCGCGGCCGATCCGGCTCGCGCGGCGTTCCAGAGCGACGCGCCCTATGCCTTCCTGATGGATTACGCCACGGGCGCGGTCCTCTACAACAAGCGCGGCGATGAGCGCATGCCGCCGGCGAGCATGAGCAAGCTCATGACGCTCGCTGTGGTGTTCAAGGCGCTGAAGGAAGGCCGCCTCGATCTCAACGACGAGTTTGTTGTCAGCGAAAACGCCTGGCGCACGGGCGGCGCGCCATCCGGCACCTCGGCCATGTTCGCGCCGATCAACTCGTCGGTGACGGTGGAGGAACTGGTTCGCGGCGTCGTCATCCAGTCGGGCAATGATGCAAGCATCGTGCTTGCCGAAGGGCTGGCGGGTTCGGAAGATGGTTTTGCTCGTCTGATGAACGATTATGCCGACGAACTTGGGCTGGAAAACTCCAATTTCATCAATTCCACTGGCCTGCCCGACCCTAACCACTATATGTCAGCGCGCGATCTGGCCGAGCTGTCGCGCCACATCATCCAGGAATACCCGCAATACTATGGCTACTTTGCCGAGCCAGAGTTCAAATACCGACGGCATCGTTTTTATAATCGCAATCAACTCGTCCGCATGGACCAGGCCGATGGTCTGAAGACGGGGTACACGAGTGAATCTGGCTATGGCATCGTGGCCTCGGCCGAGGCCGATGGCCGGCGTATGATTGCCGTGGTTAATGGGCTGGAGACGCGCAGCGCGCGGCGGAATGAGGCGGTCCGGCTGCTGAACTGGGGCCTGCGCAGCTTCCAGGAATTTAAATTGTTCGATGCTGGCGAGATTGTTGGCACGGCGCGGGTGTGGGGCGGCGAGAGCCGTTTCGTTGACCTCAAGGGCAAGGGGGATGTGCTGATCCTGCTGCCGCGCACGACCGATCGCGAGCGCATCTCGGCTGAAATCGCCTATATCGGCCCGCTCTACCCGCCGATCGAGGCAGGCGAGCGGGTCGCGGAAATCCGTGTGACCACGGACGAGGGCATTAGCAACAGCGCACCGCTGTATGCCGCCGAAAATGTGGACAAAGGCGGCGTGATTTCACGCGGGTTCGACACTATCCTGATGCTGGCCTTTGGCTGGCTGCTATAAGGGCCGCTGCGGGCAGTGCGCGCCCGGCTCATGCGCGGCACGGGACGGCAGGTTTGGCGGCAGGGAAATTCATCACGCTGGAAGGCGGAGAGGGCGCCGGGAAGTCCACCCAGGCGAAGCGCCTGCGCGACCGGCTTGAAGCGCGTGGTCACAAGGTCGTGCTCACGCGCGAGCCGGGTGGGTCGCCCCGGGCCGAGCAGATACGCGAGCTGCTGCTGTGCGGCAAGATCGAGCAGTTCGGCGGGCTCGCCGAGGCCGCGCTGTTCTACGCCGCGCGCCATTCCCATCTCGAAATCACCATTCGCCCTGCGCTCCAGGATGGCAAATGGGTCGTCTGCGACCGCTTTTCCGACTCGACGCGCGCCTACCAAGGCGCAGGCGGCGAGGTGCCGCTGTCGGTCCTGGAGGCGCTCGAGCGCACCATCGTCTGGCCGACGCGCCCGGACCTCACATTGATCCTCGACCTGCCGCCGGAACAGGCGCTCCAACGGCTGAAAGAGAGCGAGAAAGACCGGTACGAGAAGATGCCGCTGGCTTTCCACCAGAATCTGAGATCCGAATTCCTCAACATTGCGCGATGTGAGCCGTGGCGCTGCGCGGTCGTTGACGCCTCCGCCGAACCGGACTCGGTTGAGGCGGAAATCTGGAAGATCGTCGAGGAGCGCCTGAACCCCTGAATTATGGCCAGAGCCCTCCGACAGACCGCCGATGCGCCGCTGCTGGAAGCCGACCGGCTCGGCGACTGGCCGCATCCGCGCGAGACCACCGGCCTTGTCGGGCACGCGAATGAACGCGCGCGGCTGAGCGAAAGGCTTGAGAGCGGGCGCATCGCGCATGGCTGGATCGTTGCAGGGCCGCCAGGCATCGGCAAAGCCACGCTGGTTTATAACTTCGCGGCCGAGGCGCTGGCGCTTGGCGTCGAAACGGTCGCTCAGGCGCGGCGGCTGATCGTGGCCCAGGCACATCCCCGGCTCATGGTCGTGCGGCGGACGGTCAATCCGCAGTCCAAAAAGCTGCGCACGCAGATTGCGGTCGATGACGTTCGACGGCTGAAACGGTTTTTGGGAACGACGGCGGGCGAGGGCTGGCGCGTGGTGATCGTGGACAGCGCGGACAACCTGAACGCCAGTTCGGCGAATGCGCTGCTGAAGTCGCTGGAGGAGCCGCCGCCGCGCACTCTGTTTTTCCTGATTGCCACAAGCGCGGGCCGCCTGCTGCCGACAATCGCCTCGCGCTGCGAGCGGCTGCGGCTTGGTCCGTTGAGCGGCGAGCAGACGCGCAAGGCAATCGAAGCGGCCTGTGCGGCGGCTGGCGTCGATGTACCGGAGCTAGATGCGCTGGAGCCGATCCTCGCCGCCGCCAATGGCCGGCCGCGCCGGGCGCTGGAGCTGATTTCAGGCGGCGGAGCAGAAGCCTACGCCCTGATCCGCCAGATCTTCGAGCGCCTCCCGCGCTTCGATGACCGCGATGTCTTCCGGTTGATCGCGGCAGCGGGCGATGCCAAGTCCGGATTGGGTTACGATCTCATTTTTGATCTTGTTGGGGATGCGCTCGCCGCTGCAATCCGGCAAACGGCGCGATCGCCCGACCGCGCCGGCGTGTTCGCACCCCACAGCCTTGCGCGATGGATGGAGGTGTGGGACACAGGAAAGCGTCTGCGCTGGGAAGCGGAGACGCTCAACCTGGACCGCGGCGTCACGCTGATGCGGCTCTTCGCCGAGATTGAGGATGCCGCACAGCGGGCGCGCGGCGCTGGAACCGGGGCTTGACGACAACCGATGACTGCAAAGCCGGCCTATTATCTCACCACAGCGATTTCGTACCCGAATGGCGCGCCGCACATCGGTCACGCCTATGAGGCGATTGCGACCGACGCGCTGGCGCGCTTCCGCCGTCTGGATGGGCACGACGTCTTCTTCCTGACCGGCGTCGACGAACACGGTCTGAAGATGAAGCAGACGGCTCAGAAAGAGGGCATTACCCCGCGCGAACTGGGCGACCGCAATACGCCGAAATTCGAGGAGATGTGCCGCGCGCTCAACGTCTCCAATGATGACTTCATCCGCACCACGGAGCCGCGCCATTACGAAGCCGTCGCGCATATCTGGAAGCGTATGGAGGCCGAGGGCGACATCTATCTGGACACCTATGCCGGCTGGTACTCGGTGCGCGACGAAGCCTTCTACGCCGAGAGCGAGACGGCACTCGGCGAGGACGGCGTGCGGCGCGGGCCAACCGGCACGCCGGTGGAATGGACCGAGGAGCAGACCTACTTCTTCCGCTTGTCGAAATATGGCGATGAACTGCTCAAGCTCTACGCCGACCGGCCCGATTTCATCCTCCCGCCGGAGCGCCGCAACGAGGTCGTGAGCTTCGTCGAAGGCGGGCTGATGGACCTGTCGATCTCGCGCACCACACTGGATTGGGGCGTTCCCGTGCCCGATGCGCCGGGACATGTCATTTACGTCTGGGTGGATGCGCTGACCAATTACATTACCGGCGTCGGCTATCCTGATACCGAAAGCGAAACCTACAAGCGTTACTGGCCGGCCGATCTGCATGTCATTGGCAAGGACATCTTGCGCTTTCATGCGGTCTATTGGCCGGCATTCCTGATGTCAGCGGATTTGCCCTTGCCGAAACGGGTATTCGCGCACGGCTTTCTTTTCAACCGCGGCGAGAAGATGTCGAAGTCGGTTGGCAACGTGGTCGATCCGTTCGCCCTGATCTCGGTCTACGGTGTCGATCAGCTCCGCTACTTCCTGCTGCGCGAGGTGCCTTTCGGACAGGACGGCAGCTACAGCCACGAGGCAATCGTCAACCGCATCAATGCTGATCTGGCGAATGATCTGGGCAACCTGGCGCAGCGTTCCTTGAGCATGATTGCAAAGAATTGCGCCGGCGAGCTGCCCGAGCCAGGCGATTTCACCGAGGCAGACCGTGCGCTCGTGGACCTGGCGGATGAAATGCTCGTGACGGTGCGCACGGCGCTGGAGACCCAGGCGATCCACAAGGCCGCCGAAGCGATCTGGAATGTCGTGGGCGAGGCAAACCGCTATTTCGCCGCCCAGGAGCCTTGGGCGCTGAAGAAGACCGATCCGGCGCGCATGGGCACGGTGCTCTACGCCACGGCGGAAGCGGTTCGCCAGGTCGCGATCCTGGCGCAGCCGTTAGTGCCGGAGGCTGCTGGCAAGCTGCTCGATCAGCTCGCCGTGCCGGAAAATGCGCGGAGTTTCGCCTATCTGGGCGAGGCCGGCCGGCTGGCTGCGGGCACCGCGCTGCCGAACCCCGAGCCGGTCTTCCCGCGCTTTGTCGAACAGGACGAAACACAACCCGCTCAGTAATGCTTATCGACAGTCATTGCCATTTGGACTTTCCCGACTTCGGGCCGGAGCGTGACGATGTGATCGCGCGGGCGCGCGCGGCCGGCGTCAGCCCGATGATCACGATCTCCACGCGGATGCGCCGCTTCAATGAGATCCATGCGCTCACGCAGGCCTATGAAGATGTGTTCTGCTCGGCCGGTACGCACCCGCATTACGCGACCGAAGAGAAGGACGTGCCGCTGGAGGACATTCTGGCGGCGGCGAAGCGCGACAAGGTCGTAGCGATCGGCGAGGCGGGGCTGGATTACCACTATGATTTCAGCGCCGTCGAGGATCAGAAGGCGGGCTTCCGCCGTCATATCGAGGCGGCGCGGCAAACCGGCCTGCCGCTCGTCATCCATTCGCGCGAGGCCGAGGACGACACCGCCGCGATTCTCGAAGACGAGATGGGAAAGGGCGCGTTCAGCGCCGTTCTACATTGCTTCACATCTGGCCCGGAACTGGCGCGGCGGGGGCTTGCCCTCGGGCTTTACGTATCGTTCTCCGGCGTGCTGACGTTCAAGCGGGCGGATGAATTGCGCGAGATCGCCGCGAGCGTGCCGATGGACCGCGTGCTGGTCGAGACCGACGCGCCTTATCTCGCGCCGGTGCCCCATCGCGGCAAGCGCAACGAGCCGGCCTATGTACGCCACACGGCGCGGGTGCTGGCCGAGGTCAAGGGCGTGAGCGAAGACGACGTCGCGCGCGCGACCACGGAGAATGTTTATCGGCTGTTCAGCCGCCTGCCGCGCGATGCGGCGAAGATGCCCGTGCCCGAAGGCCGGGTGGCCTGATGCCATATCGCTTCACGATCCTGGGCTGCGGCTCTTCGGGCGGCGTGCCGCGCATTGGCGGCGACTGGGGCAAATGCGATCCGAACGAGCCTCGCAACCGCCGCACGCGCTGCTCGCTGCTGATCGAGCGCGTCGGCGATCACGGAACAACGGCCGTGCTGGTCGACAGTTGCCCCGACATGCGCGAGCAGTTGCTGCGCCATGACGTCGCCTGGCTCGACGCCGTGCTCTACACCCACGACCACGCCGACCACACCCACGGGATCGACGACCTGCGGGCCATCGTGTTCCGCCGCCGCGAACGGCTTGATGTCTATTTCGACGAGGTCACGCGCGCGGCGCTTGAGCACCGTTTTCACTATTGCTTTCACGCGCCGGAGGGCAGCGCCTATCCGCCGATCCTGCGCCCGCACACGATCCGGCCGGGGGAGATGGTGCGCATCGACGGGGCTGGCGGGCCGGTCGAGGCCATGCCGTTCGCCCAGCTTCACGGCAACATCGTATCGCTGGGCTTTCGCGTTGGCGGGCTGGCCTATTCAAGCGATATCAGCGGGCTGCCGGACAGTTCGCTGCCGCTGCTGGATGGTCTGGAGGTCTGGGTGGTGGACGCCCTGCGTCACGCGCCCGCGCACCCGGCGCATTTCACGGTGGAGCAGGCGCTGGACTGGATCGGCCGGCTGGAGGTGCCGCACGCCGTGTTGACGCACATGCATAATGACCTGGACTTCAACGCGCTCTTGCGAGAGCTGCCGCGCGGGATCGAGCCAGCTTATGACGGCATGATGATCGAACTGCCGGATTGATACCACACCACTGTCATTATCACTCTGCGTAATTCTCAAAATCGAAGCGCTGGCCGGTCGCCTCGCAGTCTGGGCTGGCGAGATCGATGAACAGCGGCACGACGGCCTCCGGCGGCTTCAGCGTGGCCGGGTCCTCGCCCGGATAGGCGGCGGCGCGCATCGCTGTGCGGGTGCGGCCCGGATTGACGATGTTGACGCGCACCGGCGTCGAGGCGGTTTCCGCGGCGTAGGTCAGAGCAAGCGCCTCCAGCGCGGCTTTGGAGGCAGCGTATTCGCCCCAATAGGCCCGCGGCGCTGCCGCCACGCCTGACGAGACGAAAATCGCGCGGCCCGCGTCGGAGCGGCGCAAAAGCGGGTCGAGCGTGCGGATCAGGCGCATGTTCGCCGTCACATTGACGGCCATCACCTCATCCCAGTCCCGGTCCTGGATATGCGCGACCGGCGTCAGCACGCCGAGTGCGCCGGCATTGGCCACGAAAATATCGATATGCTGCCAGCGCTGGTAAAGCGTGGGACCGAGCGCGTCGACCTTACCGCCATGTTTCAGGTTAAGCGCAATCAGCGAACACGCGCCGCCCTGCGAGCGGATTTCATCATCAAGCTCTTCCAGCGCGCCCTTGGTCCGCGCCACGGCGATGACATGCGCGCCTTCCCGCGCGAAGCCTAGTGCGACCGCCCGGCCGATCCCGCGGGAAGCGCCGGTAATGACGGCGGTGCGTCCGGCTAGCCGCTTGGCCGCGGATTGCGGGGCAGTCGCGTCTGACATGGGGCTCAGCTTGCTTCGGCCAGCAGAGAAAGCTGGCGGTGGAGCTGGTTGTCATCCTGATCGACGAGCGGCGTGGGGTAGTCGCCGGTGAAGTAGTGATCGGCGAATTGCGGGTTGACCGCGTCACGCCCATCATACCCGAGGGCGCGATAGATGCCGTCCACGGACAGGAAAGCCAGGCTTTCCACGCCGATGAAATCGCGCATCTCGTCGAGCGAGTGATGCGACGCCAGTAATTTCGTTTTTTCCGGCGTGTCGATGCCATAGAAATCGGGATAGATGATCGGCGGGCAGGCCACGCGCATGTGGACTTCTGCGGCGCCCTTTTCATACATCATCTGCACGATCTTGATTGAGGTGGTGCCGCGCACGATGCTGTCGTCGATGAGCACGATCCGCTTGCCGCGAATGGCAGCGCTGTTGGCGCTGTGTTTCAGTTTCACGCCCAGCTTTCTGATCCGCTGCTCCGGCTCGATGAAGGTGCGGCCGACATACTGGTTGCGGATGATGCCGAGTTCGAAGGGAAGGCCGGAACGCTGGGCGTAGCCGATCGCAGCAGGCACGCCGGAATCGGGGATCGGGACGACCAAATCGGCATTGGCCGGAGCTTCCATCGCCAGCTGTCCGCCGAACCTTTTGCGGACCTCATAAACGCTGCGCCCGCCGATGATCGAATCAGGGCGGGCGAAATAGATATATTCGAATAGGCAGGGCCGGGGGGCGCGCGGCGGGAACGGCCGGTGGCTTTCAATGCCGTCTTTCGTGATGACGACCACCTCGCCATTGTCAACTTCTCTAACGAATTCTCCGCCGATGATATCCAGCGCGCAGGTTTCAGAGGCCAAAACATAGGCGCCGTCCAGCTTGCCGAGCACCAGCGGGCGCAAGCCCAGCGGATCGCGCGCGCCTATCAGCTTCTTGTTGGTCACGGCAACGAGCGCATACCCGCCTTCGATCTGCACAAGCGCGTCGATGAGCCTCTCGACCAGGCGTTTCTTCCGGCTCCGGGCGACCAGGTGCATGATCACTTCGGTGTCCGAAGTCGACTGGCAAATCGCGCCGGACGCAATCAACTCCCGGCGTATTTTGAGCGCATTGGTCAGATTTCCGTTGTGCGCCAGCGCGAAGCCGCCGCCGGAGAGGTCGGCGAACAGCGGCTGGACATTGCGCATGGCTGTCTCGCCCGTGGTCGAGTAGCGCACATGCCCGACAGCGGCCTGGCCCTTAAGCCGATCGACAACAGACTTCTTGGTAAACTGGTCTCCGACGAGGCCGAGCCTGCGTTCGGAATGAAAATGCTCGCCGTCATAGGTGACGATGCCGGCGGCCTCTTGCCCGCGATGCTGAAGGGCGTGAAGCCCGAGCACCGTTAGTGGCGCGGCATCCTCATGCCCGAAGATGCCGAACACCCCGCATTCCTCGCGGAGCTTGTCGTCATGCAGGAAGCTGTCAGCGGCCATCAGCCAAGCTCCATCACCCGTTGGAGCTGCAGGTCGCGCACGACCCAATGTGCACACTGCCAATATGCGCATTGTCGCGCCGCACGCAATGTCAAAATGTCAGTTTTGTGACGCTTCCACAGGTCGCGGGCGGTGTCTTGGCAACAAGTCGCGGCTCCAGAGGACATCAACCGGGATCGCCGTCCTCACGGAAGACCGAAGACGGATTGTCCGGCAGAAGCGAGATAATCGCCGCGCCGGTGCTCTCGATCACGGGCAGCGAGCGCGCTTCCGTGACCCAGCGCGGATGCGTGTCCTTTGGCACCAGCATGCTCAAAAGCTCGTAGGCGATGACGACAAGGATCAGTCCGCGCGCAAGCCCGAAGACAAAGCCGAGCGTCCGGTCCAGCGCGCCCACCCGGCTATCGAGAATGTAATCGGAGATGCGCACCGTGATCAGGCTGACGACAATTAGCGTGACGATGAAGACCGTGCCGATCAGCACGCCGTCGGCCAGCATCGGCGGCTCGACATATTGGCGCGCGACGTCCCGGTAGGCCGGGTAAGCGAATAGCGCGGCAACAGCGGCCAGCGCCCATGAGACGATAGACAGCATCTCTCGCGTCAGCCCGCGCAGCATGGCCAGAAACGCAGAGATGAACATGATCACGATCAGGATGACATCGAGCCACTGGATCGGCATTGCCCCGAAACCCCTCTCCATGCGCGACGGCGCGACGTGCCCGTCGTCACGGCCTCAAACCGAAGTGGAACGCGCTGGCTAACCCGCGCCTGCAAGCTGCGCGGCCAACTGGTTGAGATGTCTCACGCGCGCCAAATCCAGCCCGCATGAGCCCTCGTCGATTTCAGCAGACGCCGGCACGACGGCCGCGCCGAACCCCAGCTTTGCTGCTTCGCGCAGTCTTGTATCGGATTGGCGTACCGTGCGGATCGCGCCGGACAAACTGACTTCTCCGAAATAAACGCAATCGGCGCGCAGTGCAACGCCGGAAAGCGCCGATATGAGGGCAGCGGCGACCGCGAGATCAGCCGCCGGTTCACCGACCCGCAAGCCGCCCGCGACATTGAGGTAGACATCGTGGCCGCTGAGCCTAATGCCGCAGCGCGCCTCCAGCACGGCGAGCAGCATCGCCAGCCGGCCCACGTCCCAGCCGACGACCGCGCGGCGCGGCGACGGGAAGACGGTGGGGGCGACCAGCGCCTGGATCTCGACCAGCAGCGGGCGCGTGCCCTCGACGCCTGCAAAGACCGCTGCGCCGGGCGCGCTTTCAGTGCGTTCACCGAGAAAAAGCTGCGAGGGGTTGCTGACGGGGAGCAGGCCGTTGCCGCGCATCTCGAACGCGCCGACCTCGCCGGCGGGGCCGAACCGGTTCTTGACCGAGCGCAGCAGCCGGTAATGCTGGGCGCTGTCGCCCTCGAAGTAGAGGACCGTATCGACCATGTGCTCGACGACCTTCGGGCCGGCAATCTGGCCGTCCTTGGTCACATGACCAACGAGGAACACCGCGCAGCCGCTGCGCTTGGCATGGGCGATAAGCGCCTGCGCCGACGCGCGGACCTGGCTGACCGTGCCTGGCGCGGATTCCAGGGTTTCGGACCATAGCGTCTGGATGGAGTCGATGACGATGAGATCGGCCGGGCCTTCGGACTCAAGGGTGGCGAGGATGCGTTCGACATTTGTCTCGGCGGCGACGCGAAGCGGCGCGCAAGCCACGCCGAGCCGGTCGGCGCGCAGGCTGATCTGATCCGCGGCTTCTTCACCCGAGAAGTAGAGCGCGTTCTGCCCGGCCTCCGCGATGGCGGCGGCGGTCTGCAGAAGGAGAGTGGACTTGCCGATGCCAGGGTCGCCGCCGAGCAGCACTGCCGAGCCCGGCACCAGCCCGCCGCCGAGGACGCGGTCGAACTCGCCGATGCCGGTGGGAGCGTGCGCGATCTGCCCGCCGCCTTCATCGAGGCGCAGCAGCTTGACGCCGCCCGACTTTTTGCGCGCGCGCTTGCCCCCGGATGGCGCGGCCGATGCTTCCTCGCTCAAGGCGTTCCACGCGCCGCAGGCTGCACATTTGCCAGCCCAGCGCGTGGAAGACGCGCCGCAGCTCTGGCAGACGTAAACCGTTGTGGCGCGGGCCATCAGGTTCAGCCGCCGAGATAATGGCGGGTGTAGCGCGGGCCAAGGCTCGTCAGCACTTCATAGCCGATGGTCTGCGCATGGGCGGCCAGCTCATCGACCGTGAGCCTTGGGCCCAGAAGCTCGATCCAGCCGCCGCGCCGCGCCAGCGCGCCTGGCACGTCGGTGACATCGAAGGCCGTCAGGTCCATCGAGACGCGCCCCAGCACCGGCACCTTGTGCGGGCCGATGAAGCCGTGCGCGCCCGCCCGCGCGTCGCTGCCGCCCAGCAGGCGGATATAGCCATCAGCGTAGCCAGCGGTGACAATAGCGATCCGCGAGGGGCGGGAGAGGGTGCGTGCCGCGCCGTAGCCGACCGTTTCGCCGGCCTCGGCCTCGCGCACCGTGGCGATGCGCGCCAGAAGCGTGACGACCGGCTGCATGGGCGGCGCGTTACCCAGCGCCTGTCCGCCGTAGAGCGCCACGCCCGCGCGGGTCAGGTCGTAATGATAGCGCGGACCGAGTTGAATGCCGCCCGAGGCCGCGAGACTGGCAGGGGCGGGGGGCAGCAGCGCGCGCATCTCATCGAACAGCGCGGCCTGCGCATCTGTCTTGGGGTGGTTCGGCGTATCGGCGCAGGCGAGATGGCTCATGACCAGCGCGAGGTCGAACGCGTCCAGACGGTCACCGCGTTCGGCCAGCGCGTTCACGCCCGCCATATCGAGGCCAAGCCGGTTGAAGCCGGTGTCAAGATGGATGGCCGCTGGTCCCGCATAGCCGGCCGCGCGGCAATAACTGGCCCACTCCTCGATTTCCGCCCGGTCGCCGAGCACGGGCCGCAATCGCGCGGAGGCGAAATGCTCCGCCGCACCCGGCGCAAGTCCGTCGAGCACATAGATGATCGCTTCTGGCAGCGCCGCGCGCAGATCGCGCGCCTCAGCAAGCGTCGCCACGAAGAAGGTGCGCGCCCCCTCCTTCGCCAGCGCCCGCGCGCAAGCCAGCGCGCCGAGGCCGTAGCCATCGGCCTTGACGACCGCCGCCGTTTCCGCGCCGGGCGCCATGTCACGCAGCCGCCGGTAATTCGCTTGCAGCGCATCGAGGTCGATCAGCAGCAGCGCGGTATCGCGCGGATCAGGCGTGATCCGCCCCCCCGATGGCGGCCATATCGCGCTCAGGGTTTGCTCAGCGCCATCCATGCGGTTCCTGCCCGGAGCGCGCCAGGTCGGAGAAGCGCGTCACGTCGGCGCTGAACTGCAGGCGCACGGTGCCGGTCGGGCCGTGGCGCTGCTTGCCGATGATGACCTCCGCGATGCCCTGCACCTGGTCCATTTCATCTTGCCATTTCTGGTGCTCCTCGACCTTGGTGGTCGAAGGCTCCTGGCGCTGCACGTAATATTCCTCGCGAAACACGAACATGACGACATCGGCATCCTGCTCGATCGAGCCGGACTCGCGCAAGTCGGAAAGCTGCGGGCGCTTATCCTCGCGCTGTTCGACCTGGCGCGAAAGCTGGGAGAGCGCGAGGATCGGCACATCCAGCTCCTTCGCCAGCGCCTTGAGGCTCGTGGTGATCTCGGTAATTTCCTGAACACGGCTGTCCGAGGCGCGTCTGGAGGAACCGGAGAGCAACTGCACGTAGTCCACCACGACGAGATCAAGCCCCTTCTGGCGCTTGAGCTTGCGCGCGCGTGCGGCAAGCTGCGCGACCGAAATGCCGCCGGTGTGGTCGATATAAAGCGGAATGCTCTGCATCGCCTGCGTGACCTCGACCAGCCGGCGGAACTCGGCCTCGTCGATCATGCCTCGGCGAATCTTCTCGGATGGGATCTCGGCCTGCTCCGCGATGATGCGCGTGGCAAGCTGCTCCGCGGACATCTCCAGCGAGAAGAAGCCGACGATGCCGCCGTCGACGGTCTTGTCATTGCCTGCGGCGTCGATCTCGGTACGGTGCGCGCGGGCGACGTTGAAGGCGATGTTGGTTGCGAGCGCGGTCTTGCCCATCGACGGGCGGCCGGCGAGGATGACAAGGTCGGACTTCTGCAGCCCGCCCATAGTCCGGTCAAGATCGTGCAGACCCGTCGACAGGCCGGACAGATGCCCGTCGCGCTCATAAGCGTGCGAGGCCATCTCGATGGCGTCGGTCAGCGCGGTCGAAAAGGACATGAAGCCGGAGCCGTATTTGCCTTTTTCGGCCAGCTCGAACAGCCGCTGCTCGGCATCTTCGATCTGCGCTTCCGGCGGCATGTCAACCGGCGAGTCGTAGGCCGTGTTGACCATGTCCTCACCGACGATGATGAGGTTCCGGCGGACCGACAAATCGTAGATCGTGCGCCCGTAATCATGTGCATTCAGCACGCTCACGGCGCTGGCGGCGAGCCGCCCGAGATATTGCGGCACGCTCAGGCTGCCAATCGGCTCTTCGGCCTCGAAGAACGTCTTGAGCGTGATCGGCGTCGCCTGCTTGCCCGCCTGGATCAGCTTGGCGGCCGTGTCGAAGATGCGCGCATGCAGCGGATCGTAGAAGTGTTCCGCAGCGAGGAAGCCGGATACGCGGTCGAAAGCATTGTTGTTGATGAGGATCGCGCCCAGCAGCGCCTGTTCCGCCTCGATATTGTGCGGGGGCTGGCGGAAGGGCAGGGCGTTGTCCTGCGCAAGTGCGGCATTTGCGTGGTTCGTGCTCATAGGATCAAGGCATATCGCGATTCCTCGTCGCGGCGTGGCATGTATCGCCGCCACGTCCACGCTATACGCGATATGCACAGATCCAACGAGATTTGCGCCGCCAGAAATTGACCGTGGCGAATCGCCGAACCCATTGAGCCGGTCGCTTGCCGGCGGATCCATTGCGCGCCCGCCGACCCTCAGGTTCCGGCAAGGCGCGGCCGCTGGCCCTCGCCGGTCTCGATCGCCTGCAGGCGGCGCTCGCCCTCGAGCATGTAATCCCGCGTGAGCGGCAGCGCGTCGACCTGCTTGATGAGCTGAATCTGGAACACCATCAGCCCCTGATGGCGGAAGGCGAGCTCCGACCCGGCCAGATAGAACTCCCACATTCTGCAGAAGCGCTCGCCCATGAGCCGCTTGGCCTCGTCGCGCCGGGACATGAACGCATCGCGCCAGGCGCGCAGCGTATGCGCGTAATGCAGGCGCAGGATTTCGATATCGGAGACGATCAGTCCCGCGCGCTCGATGGCAGGGATAACCTCGCTGAACGATGGAATGTAGCCGCCGGGGAAGATGTACTTCTCGATGAACGGGTTGGTGATGCCCGGCACATCGGAGCGCCCGATCGAATGCAGCAGCGCCACTCCGTCGTCCCTGAGGAGACTGCAAACCTTACTGAAGAATTCCTGATAATGGTTCACGCCAACATGCTCGAACATGCCGACCGAAACGATCCGGTCAAACTGCTGCTCAACCTTGCGATAATCGCGAAGCTCGAAGCGGACTTGACCATCCAGCCCCATTTTCTTCGCGCGATCCCGCGCACGGCGAAGCTGCTCGTTGCTGAGCGTGATGCCGGTGACGCGCGCATTTGCCAGTTTGGCGAGCGTCAGCCCGAGGCCCCCCCAGCCTGAGCCGATGTCCAGAACCTCCTGGCCCGGCGAAACCCGCAGCTTCGCCGTGATGTGACGCTTCTTGGCCCGCTGGGCCTCAGCGAGGTCCACGTCGGGATGCGCAAAGTAGGCGCACGAGTACTGCCAGTCCGGGTCGAGGAAGAGGTCGTAGATTTCCGGCGGAATATCGTAGTGATGTGAAGCGTTCCGCGCCGCGCGACTGACCGGATTGTACTGCCGTATCCACCGCGTCGCGTAACGCATATGGTCGAGCATGCGGCTGCTGGCTGGCGGATAACGTCGCTTCGTGTTTTCAATCAGGATTTCAAGGAAGTCGTAAAGATTTCCCTGCTCAAGATTTAGACGGCCATCCATGAAGGCTTCGGCCATCGCCAGCCCAGGATCAAGCGCGATGCGCCATTCGACGGTTTTGTCTTGCAGCCTTACGACGACTTCTGGGCCGGCGTTATCGCCAAAGATGTGCTTGCGGCCATCAGCGTCAATGAAAATCAGATTACCCGAGGTTACGACCCGGTCCAGCAGTAACCAGAGCGGAGACATTTTCGGCCCGCGGTGTTGCTCGTCGTTTATTGCTCCCAACCACAGCGCTGGGACGCTGCATACATGTTAACGACGTTAGCAAACTTTTTGTTCCCCCGCCATAAGGGGAAATCTGCGCTGAGCCTGGCTCGGATAGGCAAAATCTTACTGTGCAGGCGTTTCGGTCTCTCCGCTGTCTCCGGTCCGTTCCGCTTCGCCCTCGCCTTCGGGCTGGACGCCCTCCTCGAACAACTCCTCCTCAAGCTGCTCGCGCGAGACGTGCTCGTACTCGGTTTCCTCGCGGATGGCCGTCACATCCTGCCCCTGCGCCTGAAGTTCGGCCTCGTCCTGCGAGCGCGCGACGTTGAGCGTAATACGCACATCGACTTCCGGGTGCAGCTGAATGCGCACCTGGTGCAGGCCCAGCGTCTTGATCGGCCGGTCGAGCAGCGCTTGGCTGCGGTTGATCATGATGCCGGTCTGCGCCACCAGTTCCGTGATGTCCCGCGTGCTCACCGATCCATAGAGCTGGCCGGTGTCGCTGGACTGGCGGATCGCCACGAAACTCTGCCCATCGAGCTTCTCGGCAATCGCCTCGGCCTCCTTGCGCAGCTCCAGATTGCGCGCCTCGATCTGCGCGCGCTCACGCTCGAAGCGGGCGATGTTTTCCTTCGTGGCGCGCAGGGCCTTGCCTTGCGGCAGCAGATAGTTGCGGGCGTGGCCATCGCGGACCGTGACCACATCGCCCATTTGGCCGAGTTTGCCGACCCTTTCCAATAGGATCACTTGCATGACGTCATTCTCCGTTCTTTTATCCTGGAACAATAAAACGCAGCACGGCTCGCCGCTGACCCGCGCCTAATCTGGCCGCGGTCCATTCGGAGGCCCGGAGGCATCCCGTCTTTGCTGGACGCGCTGACGCAGCCTGAGCAGCGGCTCGGCCACACCCAGAAGCGCCACCAGCAGCGCAAGCCAGCCGACCAGCACGATGCCCACATAGAGCAGCACAAGGATCAGCGGCTGGAAGGTGCTGCCGCGCGTGATCACATGGATCACGGCAAGTCCCATCACGAGATAGGCCAGCAGGATCGCGCCAACGAACGACGAGGCGATTGCCGCCGTCAGCCCCGCAAATATCGTTGTGCCAATCAGCGCCAAAAGAAACGTTATCGGCAGAAATCGCGGATATTCCATATCCGTAAGCGTCGGCCAGGGCCGGATCAGATTGCCGGAAACCGATGCGATCTTGCCGCCGAGCCATGTATTGATCAGCATGATCAGCAGCCATACGGCCGCCACAGCGCCCGGCAGGATGGCGCCTATGAACTGGATGGTCTGGGTGATCTGCTCGTCGGTAAGCTCCTGCTCGCCCTCTTGCAGCGCAGGCAACAGCGTCTGGTTGAAAAGCTCGCGCACGCCGGTCTCGTAACCGCCCATGCCGGCAGCCAGCACGACTGCCGAGCCGCCGCCCACCGCGCCGCCCATCAGCGCGGCCCACGCGATCAGGCGGCCGGGCGGATACCAGACAAGCCCGCCGGGGCCGCGAGGGTCCGGCCGGCTAAGAAGCGCCAGATAGACCAGCGCCGCCGCCGGCCCTGCCAGCATGAACGCATAGGTGAGCGCAACATTGATACTGAACAGCGCCGCCGCTGCCAGCATTCCCACGCCAAGACCAATCACGCTTGCGCGAATGCCCCAGCCCAGCCCCGCAATCATCAGCGGCAAGGGGGTGATGTAGACGAGCAGGACCGCTGCGACCGCGCTGGCCGCGGCGGATACGAAAAGCAGCGCAGACACCAAGCCGGCGAGCGCGCCGATAACGGCAGGGTTGTTCATCACAAGCTGTCCCGCTCTGTTTTAGCGGTTAGAGACGGGCGCACCGGCGCCGTCCCAACCCCCCGCCGCGGACCGGCGGATCACTTCACGATGTAAGGCAAAAGACCCAGAAAACGCGCCCGCTTGATGGCTCGTGCCAGTTCACGCTGCTTCTTGGCTGAAACGGCGGTTATCCGGCTCGGCACGATCTTGCCGCGCTCGGAGACGAACCGCTGCAACAGTTTGATGTCCTTGTAATCGATCTTCGGCGCGTTCTCACCGGAAAACGGACAGGTCTTGCGCCTCCGGTGGAACGGACGCCGGACCGGGAGCTGGGAAATATCCGTCATTCCTGACCTCCGCGCGGGCCGCGATCACCCCGATCGCCTCTATCGAAACGATCGCCCCTGTCGCCGCGATCACCCCTGTCGCCTCTGTCGAAGCGATCGCCCCTGTCGCCGCCGCGGCGCGGACCGCGCCGGTCATCAGAACGCTTCATCATTGCCGATGGCTTCTCATCCAGCTCCTCGACGCGCAGCGTCAGAAACCTGATGACATCGCTCGACAGGCGCATCTGACGCTCCATCTCAGCGACCGCATCATGCGGAGCCTCAATGTTCATCATGTGATAGTGCGCCTTGCGGTTCTTGTTGATCTTGTAGGCCAACGGCTTCAGGCCCCAGTACTCGGTCTTGGCAACCTGACCGCCGTTCTCGGTTATGATCTTGGAGAAGTCTTCAAGCAGGCTCTGCGCCTGCTGCGCGGACACGTCTTGCCGCGCGAGAAACACATGCTCATACTGTGGCATGATCCATCGCCTTTCCATTTTCGGTTTGTTTCGGCGCAAAGCCTCTTTCGAGCCCGGTGCTGAACTGCGGAAAGGCTCAAAGGAAGACCGTCAAAAGAGTGAAGACACGGGCACGCCGAATGGCGGCCTTTCAGCCTTCAGCCGAAACTGACGCGATATTTAGTGCGCCAGGGGGGTGCGATGCAACAAAAAATTGCCATAAACGAAGGGAGTGCCGAGGTTCGTCCGTCAACCGCTGAAGCCTGCAGATGGCGCCGGTCTTGACAAGCCGGCTGCAAACAGTGTCTTTGAGCGCACATCGACAGGGTTAACGCGCGGCGCTGGAAGGCTGCGCGCAGGAAGGGCGGGTTTGCGGCAGGCCGCTTCATCCGACGCCAACAACCACGAAGAAAACAAACAAGCCGGACCACCCGATCCCACCGCGAACCGGAACAGATGACGCAGGCGGCATTCACATTCCCCGGCCAGGGCAGCCAGCACGTCGGCATGGGCGTTGACCTCGCTCGCAACTTCGTGGCGGCGCGCGCCGTTTTCGAGGAAGTCGACGACGTCCTCGGGCAGGACTTGTCGGGGCTGATGCGCGACGGCCCGGAGCACGAGTTGACGCTGACCGAAAACGCGCAACCCGCGCTTATGGCGGTATCGATGGCCGTGATGCGCGTGCTGGAGAATGAGCACGGGTTTTCGCTGGCCGACCAGGCGCGCTATGTTGCTGGCCATTCGCTCGGCGAATATTCTGCGCTGGCCGCCGCCGGAAGCTTGAGCATCGCCGATGCGGCGCGGCTGCTGCGCACGCGCGGGCGGGCCATGCAGCAGGCGGTGCCCGTCGGCGAGGGCGCGATGGCCGCGCTCATGGGCCTCGACCTTGACAAAGTGTATGACGTGGCGCGGGAGGCGGCCGGCAGCGATGTGTGTCAGGTGGCGAATGACAACGCGCCGGGACAGGTGGTCATCAGCGGATCGAAGGCAGCCGTCGACCGCGCCGTGGAGCTTGCGCGCGAGCGCGGCGCGCGGCGCAGCGTCTTGCTGCCCGTCAGTGCCCCCTTCCATTGCGCGTTGATGCAGCCGGCCGGGGATCGCATGGCCGAGGCGCTCTCGGAGGTGACGTTCAAGGCGCCGAGCGTGCCGGTGGTCGTCAATGTGCTGGCCCGCCCGGTCACGGACCCAGATGAGCTACGCGAGCGTCTCGTCGAGCAGGTCACCGGCACGGTTCGCTGGCGCGAGACCATTGAGTTCCTCGCGGGTGAGGGCATTGCCCGCGTTTACGAAATCGGCGCGGGCAAGGTGCTCAGCGGGCTGGCCCGGCGCATCTCGCGCGATCTTGACGCGGCATCCGTCGGCACCGCTGAGGATATCGCCGCAGTGAGCGGGGCTTTCGGCGCACGGGCTTGAGTGAAAGCCACCGCGATGCGCAATGAGCAGGCAGGGTGAGGCTGGTGATGTTCGACTTGACGGGACGCTGCGCGCTGGTCACTGGCGCAACCGGCGGCATTGGCGCGGAACTGGCCACGGCGCTGCACCGCCAGGGCGCCCATGTGGCGTTGTCCGGCACGCGCAAGGAACGCCTGGACGATCTGGCCGCGCAGCTTGGCGAACGTGTGGCGACCCTTCCGTGCGACCTGTCCGACCGCGAGGCGGTCATTGCCCTGCCGGGCCAGGCCGAAGACGCGCTTGGCAGCCTCGATATTGTTGTGAATAACGCCGGCATCACGCGCGACAACCTCTTTATGCGCATGAAGGACGAGGAGTGGGACCAGGTGATCCAGGTGAACCTGACCGCGACCTTCCTGATCTGCAGGGGCGCGTTGCGGGGCATGATGAAGCGCCGCTTCGGCCGCATTATCAACATCGCTTCGATTTCTGGCGTCGTTGGCAACCCGGGGCAGGGCAACTACGCCGCGTCGAAGGCGGGGATGGTCGGCATGACCAAGTCGCTTGCCCGCGAGGTGGCGGCGCGTGGCATCACTGCCAACTGCATTGCGCCGGGCTTCATTGAAACCGCGATGACTGGCGAACTCACCGAAAAGCAGGTGGAGACGATCGCCGCGGCCATTCCCTCCGGCACCTTCGGGAAACCGGGCGACATCGCCGCCGCTGCGGTCTATCTCGCCAGCGACGAGGCCGGCTACGTCACCGGCGAGACCTTGCATGTCAATGGCGGCATGGCGATGGTCTGAACCGATGACAGCCGCTTTGCTGCGACCGCCGAGCGTTCCTGTTGCCAGGGCAGGGGAACGGAACTGGACGACTGGTCAGAAAAATGGAAACGTGTTAACGACCTGTGCCCCAGCGCGGGCAGCGCGTCACCCGTTGACGGGCCGCAGCCGCCATCCGCCCCGTAGCGGAGCAAGAATGCGTAAAGGGTTGCGCGCCGGCCCGGCCCAAGTCTAAATCCCTTCTATGGCTTATTGTTCAGTACATTCTCATCACAGCGAGGCGAAAATGAGCGATATCTCCGAACGCGTAACAAAGATCGTCGTGGAGCATCTTGGCGTCGAAGTCGAAAAAGTGCAGCCGAATGCCAGTTTCATCGACGATTTGGGCGCGGACAGCCTGGACACGGTTGAGCTGGTCATGGCGTTCGAGGAAGAGTTCAATTGCGAAATCCCGGACGACGCGGCCGAGACCATCCAGACGGTCGGGGACGCCATCAAGTTCCTGGAAGAGAACGCCGGTTCGTGACTTTCGCGATCTGCCTGGAATACCGCAGGCCGGCCAGCCCGGACCATTGTCTCTGCGCTGGCCGTGATCCACGGGCGGGGTATTCCCTTCAATCCTTCTGGTGAGTCGTTTATGGCCCACACGCCTCCATCTGTTCCCTTCCGACGTGTCGTCATCACCGGGATGGGGCTTGTCTCGCCGCTGGGTTGCGGCGTCGATGCGTCTTGGCGCCGTATCGTGGCGGGGGAAAGCGGCGCGCGCCGCATCGATGCGTTTCCAACCGACGATCTGCCGTGCAAGGTGGCCTGCTTCATCCCCAAGGGCACTGGCGAAGGCGAGTACAACCCCGACGACTGGATGGAGCCGAAGGAGCAGCGCAAGGTCGATGATTTCATCGTCTATGCGATGGCGGCTACGGAACAGGCGCTTCGCGATGCAGGCTGGAAACCGGACCGCTACGAGGACCAGGTCCGCACGGGCGTCCTGATCGGGTCCGGCATCGGCGGGCTGCAGGGGATCGAGAATGCCTCGCTGCTGATGGCGGAGAAGGGGCCGCGGCGCATAAGCCCGTTCTTCATCCCCGGCCGGCTGATCAATCTGGCTGGCGGCTACGTGTCGATCCGTTACGGCTTCAAGGGACCGAACCACGCGGTCGTCACAGCCTGCTCCACGGGCACGCACGCGATCGGCGATGCCTACCGGCTGGTGGCGCTTGGCGATGCCGACGTGATGGTTGCCGGCGGCACGGAATCGCCGCTTTGCCGGCTGTCGGTGGCTGGCTTCTCCGCGGCGCGCGCGTTGTCCACCAACTTCAACGAGGAGCCGCAGCGTGCCTCGCGCCCATTCGACCGCGACCGCGACGGCTTTGTGATGGGCGAAGGCGCGGGCATTGTTGTGCTCGAAGCTTACGAGCATGCCAAGGCCCGCGGCGCGCCGATCTATGGCGAAATTGTCGGCTATGGCCTCTCGGGGGACGCCTATCACATCACCGCGCCTGCAGAAGATGGCGACGGCGCCTATCGCTGCATGGAGGCCGCCTTGCGCAATGCCGGCATGACTCCAAGCGAAATCGGTTACGTGAACGCACACGGCACCTCCACGCCGATGGGCGACGAGATCGAAGTGCGCGCTGTCGAGCGGCTGTTCGGTGAAGCGGCCAGCGGGTTGATCATGTCCTCGACGAAGTCGGCCGTCGGCCACCTGCTCGGCGCCGCTGGCGCGGCCGAGGCAATTTTCGCGACGCTGGTGCTGCGCGACGACGTCATCCCGCCGACGCTCAACCTCGACAATCCGTCGATCGCCACAACAATCGACCTGACCCCGCACGAAGCGAAGAAGGCGCGCGTGGACGCGGTGTTGAGCAATTCTTTCGGCTTTGGCGGCACCAACGCTTCGTTGATCATCCGGCGCGCAGACTGAGCGCGCGGTGGCGCGATGCCCTGGGCGGGGCGACCGCCCTCTTGCCATATTTAACAGGAAATTTGTGTGCGGTTTTCGATTGAGCCGCCGCAACGCGAGGGTGTTCGTCACGATGCCGATTGGCTCCAACGACTGGGACAGCGATGAGCGTTTCGCCTCCGATAGCTATGTCGGCGGGCGCAACGACTTTAGCGTCCTGCCGCGCAGCCCTTCGGAAGCGCTGGAACCCGACCGGCCGCCCGAGGCCCCCAAGGGCCGCAAGCCCAAGCGTCAGCGCCAGCGCCCGCTCATCGCGCTAATGAACGCGGCCTTCACCGCGCTGTTCGTCGGCATGATCGGTCTGGTCGGCGCATTCTACTATGCGAAAATGCAGTTCGACAGCGCCGGCCCGCTAGCGCACGACACCGTCATCACGATCCCGCGCGGGGAGGGCGTCAACGCGATCGCCAGCCGCCTCGAACGCGAAGGCATCATTCACGACCGGCGCATCTTCATGGCCGCGGTCCTTTATTTCAGCGCACAGGCCAAGCTGAAGGCCGGCGACTATGCCATCGGGAGCGGCGCGACGATGCGCTCTGTGCTCGACACGCTGATCGAAGGCGACGCGATCCTTTATCAGGTGACGATCCCTGAGGGCTGGACAAGCTTACAGGTGGTCGAGCGGCTGCGCTCCACGGATGAGCTGACGGGCGAGATCGCGGAGGTCCCGGCGGAAGGCTCCCTGATGCCGGATACTTACCGCTTTGCGCGGAACACGCCGCGCAGCGACATCATTGCACGTATGCGTGCGGCGCAAGACGAGTTCGTGGAGAAGGTCTGGCCGACGCGCGACGCGGATCTGCCGATCCAAACCAAGGAAGAAGCTCTCATCCTCGCCTCGATCGTTGAGAAGGAAACCGGCGTCGCGGATGAGCGCTCGAAGGTGGCCGGCGTTTTCATCAACCGGCTGCGCAAGGGCATGCGCCTTCAGTCCGACCCGACCATCATCTATGGCCTGGTCGGCGGCAAGGGGTCGCTGGGCCGCCCGATCTATCGCAGCGAAATCGTCAAGGAAACGCCGTACAACACCTATGTGATCCGCGGGCTTCCGCCCACGCCGATCGCCAATCCGGGACGCGCGGCCATCGAGGCAGTGCTGCGTCCTGCCGAAACTGAAGCGCTGTACTTCGTCGCGGATGGCACGGGCGGCCATGCGTTCGCCGAGACGCTTGCCGAGCACAACCGTAACGTGGCCGAGTGGCGCCGGATCGAGGCGCAAATGCGCGCCGAGCAGGAGGCCGCAGAGGCCGAAGCCGCCCAGGCGGGCGGCGCCATGGCGGCGATGGCTGAGGAAGCCGTGCCTGTCTCGGCCCAATTATCGATACCGCTTCCAGTCCGGGCGCCCCGTTGAGGGCCTTGTGATTGCGGTCCGGTTCGCGCTATGGCTCGTGGCTCAACCTCTGATATTTGAGCGGATCGCAGATGCACGAGACCGGTGAAACCGCGCCCGCGCCCCAGGCGCCTCCACGCAAAGGGCTGATGCTCGTACTCTCCTCACCCTCCGGCGCGGGCAAAACCACGCTCGCGCGCAAGCTGCTGGAGATCGAAACCGGCATCGCCCCATCGATTTCCGTGACAACGCGCCCGCCCCGCCCGACAGAAACCGACGGCGTCGATTATCTCTTTGTCACGCCCGCAGAATTCACGGCGATGCGCGACCGCGGCGAGCTTCTCGAGTGGGCCAATGTGTTTGGCAATCTCTATGGCACGCCGAAGGCGCCAGTCGAGCGGAGCCTGGAGGCCGGGTCGGATGTTCTGTTCGATATTGACTGGCAAGGCGGGGCGCAGCTGCGCAAGGCTGCGCCGGATGATGTGGTGTGCGTGTTCATCCTGCCGCCCTCGGCAGAGGCGCTGCGCCACCGGCTCTGCAGCAGGGCAACCGACAGCCAGCAGGCGATCGAGAACCGCCTTGCCGGCGCGCCGCGCGAGATCGACGCGTGGCAAGACTACCGTTACGTGATCGTCAACGATGCTCTCGATGAGAGCCTCGCAAGTCTGCGCGCGATCCTGCGCGCAGAACGTCTGCGCCGCGAGCGGCAGACACGACTTCCCCGCCTCGTTCAGCAGTTGCAGGATGATCTTTAACGGCTCGCTTCTTTGCGGGCGTCATAAGCCGCGGCCAGCCGCGCAAAATCCGCAACGCGGAGCTGTTCTGCGCGCGCTGTCGGCGCGATGGCCGCATCGGCCAGCAACCCCTCGACATCGACGCCCAACCGGGCCAGGCTGGCGCGGAGCATCTTGCGCCGCTGGCCGAACGCCGCGGCGGTGACGGCGGCCAGGCTTTTCAGGCGGCAGGCCGGTTCAGGGGCGGCGCGCGGGGTCAGGGTCACGACAGCCGAAGACACTTTTGGCGGCGGCGTGAAGGCGGCCGGCGGCAGCGTCAGGGCAAAGCGCACCTCGCAGCGCCACTGTGCGAGCACCGACAGCCGCCCGTAGACCTTGTTTCCGGGCGCAGCGACCAGCCGGTCGGCCACCTCGCGCTGAAACATCAAACACAGCAGGTCATACCAGGGCGGCCACGGCTCCGCCGAGAGCCAGCCGACCAGAAGCGGTGTTGCTACCGAATAGGGCAGGTTGGCGACGATCCTGACCGGGCCGGGGGAGTCGTGCACGAGCGCGGCTTGATCCACGCTGAGCGCATCGCCCTCGACGATCGCCAGCCGCCCGGGATAATGCGCCGCAATCGCTTCAAGCGCTGGCCGGCAACGTGGGTCGCGTTCGATCCCGATGACTTTCGCGGCGCCCTCCAGCAGCAGCGCGCGAGTGAGCCCGCCCGGCCCCGGGCCGATCTCGAGCACTGTCACGCCCTCAAGCGGCGCAGCCGCGCGGGCGATGCGCCGGGTCAGGTTGAAATCGAGGATGAAATTCTGCCCAAGGCTCTTGCGCGCGGTCAGACCAAGTTCGGCGATCACCTCGCGCAGCGGCGGCAGCCCGTCGGGCGTGCTCACGCGGGCGCCTCTTTCCGGGCGCGCCGGGTCTCGACCATTTGCGCTGCCAGTTTCAGCGCAGCGATCAGGCTGTCTGGCCGCGCCTTGCCGGTTCCGGCGATATCGAAGGCGGTGCCATGATCGGGCGATGTGCGCACGAAGGGCAGGCCGAGCGTCACATTGACCCCTTCGTCGAAGGCGAGCGTCTTCACCGGAATCAGCGCCTGATCGTGGTACATTGCGAGGATAGCGTCGTACCGCGCGCGTGCTTCGGCGTGAAAGGCCGTGTCGGCGGGCAGCGGCCCAAGCGCGTCGATCCCCTCATTCGCCAGCGCCGCGATGGCCGGATCGATGATATCGCGCTCTTCGGTGCCCATCGTGCCGTCCTCGCCGGCGTGCGGGTTGAGGCCAGTGAGCGCGAGGCGCGGTTCGGCGATGCCGAAATCCTCGATGAGCGCGCGATAGGTGATAATGCCGGCCTCGATAATGCGCTCGGCCGTCAGCGCCTCGGGCACCTCGCGCAGAGCGATATGGACCGTGACCGGCACGGCGCGAAGCCCCCCGCCGCAGAGCATCATCACCGGCGTCGCGTTCAGACCGTGACGGTGGGCGAGGGCGCCGAGGTGATCGGTATGCCCACGGAAACCGAAGCCGGCTGCCGCGACCACCGCCTTCGACATCGGGTTTGTGACGAGCGCCGAGGCCTTGCCGGCAAGCACAAGATCAACGCCCATTTCAATCGCGGCGATCACGCTCGGGGCGTTCTCAGGCGCGGGCTGCTGAACGTCGAACGAGCGGACCGGTTTTGAGACGGGCAGAACAGGCAGGGCCTCTGAAAAGGTTTCGGCTGCCTGATGCGGTGTTTCGATTTCCGTAACGACTACGTCGCAACTCAACTCTGCAGCGCGCCGGGCGATGAGCACCGGGTCGGCAATGAGCGCGAAGGGCGGGACCGGGTTCTTGCGCCGCGAGGACCAGGCCTTCAGGGCAATGTCCGGTCCGATGCCGGCAGGGTCGCCCATGGTCAAGGCGAGCGGCTCTGCCTGATCGGCGCGATTTGTTACAGCCATCGTCCGACAACCGATCTGGACGGAGCGCGCGCAGCGCTGAAGCGCCCAAACGTCTCTAGCGCCTCTCGATCAGCGCGTCCTGACGCAGGTCCTTCAGGTGCCGGCGGGCATAGATTTGGAATTCTTCCTGCCGCCGATCCGCACGCGAGTCAGTGGACCCGTCATTCGTGTTTTCAACTTCCGGAGCCTTCTTAGCGCACACGGCGTACAAGTCAACGCCTCCTTCGGACACCATTGGCGGCAGCATCTGTCCGGCACTGGCCTGCAGCAACAGCGGCCGGGCATCGCGCGGGAAAAAGGCGGCCTTTTTTCCAGCGTGGCGCTCCAGTGTCGCGCCGCCCGCACGCTGGGCCAGGCTGTTCAGGTCGCTGCAAGACGAGAACTGCTTGCGGATCGACTGGCCTTTCACATAAGCCCGCGCGATCGCGCCTTCACCGCCGCTGGCCGCCAGCCGGATCCGGTGCACGTCAAATACCGTCTCACGCGCGTTTTCAGCCGCTGTCTGCGCCGATGCGTCATCGCTTGCGCCAACCAGTGAGGCAATGCGGAAGCCGTAGAGCTTGCGGATGGTGTCTCGCCAGGCCAGCTGAGCCTTGATCTGCGCGCGCATGGTCGCCGCTTCGACGCCCTGCTTCTGGAACGCGCCCAGAAACTGTTCCACGGTGCGATCCTGGTTGCCCGCCTGGGCCATTTGGGTGAGGCGCTGATCGATCTCGGCCTCGCTTACGCTGACCTGCTGGCGTTCTGCCTCCTGAAGCATCAAGCGCTCGTCGATAAGTTGCTCGATGGCTTCGTCGCGGGTTTGCCGGTTGATGTCCGCCATCACTTGCTGTTGCAGGCGGTTCACGAATTCCTGCTGGAGCTGCTGGGCTTCCGCGCGAGATTGCGGCCGCCGCTGCTGGATGAATTGTTGAAATTCCTGCTGCGTCTGAGGCGAGTCCAGAAGACCGCGCATCCGGCGTCCGAGCGCGCCGCTGGTCAATGCCAGGAATTTCTGGCGCTGTGAGACGTCGTAGGAGGTGATCGGCTCGCCGTTGACCTTCACCACGTAGCTGAGGTTGCTGGCCTCGCTGACGGCCGGCGCCAGAGCCAAGGCAAGGGCTACAGCGCCCGACACAAGTATGGATCGAAACGTCATGGGTTCAGGTCCGTCTCGTTTTCCTCAGGCGCCGCCCCACCGCTAAGCTGTCCGCGTGGAGGAACGCATCAAGAGCACGCAACTGTGTCTGAAAAGAGTGTGGCGCAAACTTGCTGCGGCGACACTCCCCAGCATTTCTGGCCGGGAAACTTGCGCCGGCTCTAGTTGCCGCCATCCGTGGCCGAGAAGCCGCCCGTGACATCGGTCTGTACGTCAGCTCCGCCAAGGTTCTTGAACTCGAAGCCTATCAGGATCGTTTCCTCCGGCTCGATGTCGCGGTCCTCGATCTCCGAACGGGTGTAAGTCACCGACATCATGAAGCAATCACAGGCGTATTTCACGCCTACGCTTTGCTCAATGGCTTCGTCGATCTCGAAATTGTAGCGGATATCGCCGAAGACAGACCACAGGTCAGTCACCTGCAAGGCGGCAGACGCAAGCAGTTCCTCGCGATCCTCGAACACACCGAGCCCAGGTTGCGGATCCGCCTTTACGTAGGTCACCGCCCCGCGCACCGGCCCATATCCGCCCGACCCGCGCAGGTCGAAACGCCGCATGTCAAACGACTCTTCGTCGAAGCGTGCCTGGGCGACCAGCCTGAACATACTCGGGATGTCAAAGTACATGCCGGCAACATAATCCGAGTAAGTCTGCTCAAGACCGGTGCCCTCGTCGAAGGCGTTGGAGCCGGAGATCTGGTAGCTTTGGCCTGCCACGGCGCGCATGCTGAAGCCGTAGTGAGACTGCAGCGTGTACTGAACGCCATAATTGGCCCGTGTGCCGGTCTCCAGACGGTCGTAGCCGGAGAATTTATCGATATCGAACAGAAGCGTGTCGTCGAAAACAAGGCTTTGTGCGTCCTCATTCGGCGGCTGTGTTCCGTCCTCGTTGTCTGCGCGGAAGATCACCTGCGCGACCGGTTCGATAACTTGCGATCCCCATGACGAATGCCGCACTAGCGGCAGGCGATAATCAGCGCCGCCCGTCACAACTTGGCGGGTGAAGGTATCGCTCGGACGGTTCTGTGTCACCTCGTCCTCGTCGACGAACGCATATTCGCTAAAGCGGTATACATCCGCGCGGGCTTGCGCGAAAGGCGTTATGCGCTGACCAATCGGATCGGTGAGAGTCCGCCGCCACGATACCTCGCTTACGATGCGATGCGATTCCGGACCGTCATCTCGTGTGAGCGACACGACGTTGGTATCCCAGGCGAGTTCGCCGCCAAGCACCGGGCCATCCGCGATATAATTGTAGTCGATCACGGGATGCACGACCGTGTCACGATCATTCAAATCTTCAGCGTCATCCTGCGCCGTTAAAGTCCCGAAATTATAGGCGTACGCGCTGAAATAATTCCTGTCGCTCTGGCCAATAAGAAAGACTTCCGATGTCCGCTCGGTCTCGGTCTTGTTGTCGATGTCGTAAAACCGCCGGAAAGTATCGTCCGACTCGACTGTGATGTCCCAGCCCCAGTTCCAGAAGCTGCCAATGCGAAAATGCCCCTGGGTTTCGATTGTCCCGCGGAAATCGCTATCGGTCGGAGCGTCTTCAGAAGGGTCTTCGTTATAGGCGCCCGCAAGCAGCACGCGGTACTGTCCCGTCTCAAGCCGGTGTCGCCAATCCGCCTTAACCAGCGTACCGGCCTGGGTGGTCACCACAGGCGCAAGCGTCAGATCCTTGTTGGGCGCCAGCGCGAAGTAATAAGGCTGCTCGTAGGCGAAACCCAGTTCGTCCGATTGGCGGATGGTTGGCGTCAAGAAGCCGGAGCGCCGCGTCACCGTTGGATCGGGGTGATAGAAGTACGGGATGTAGACGAGCGGAAGGCCGAGGAATTCGAATGTGGCGTCCTCGTAATAGATATTGCCTTCCGACTTATCGTGAATGATCTTGCGTGCTCTGATCTGCCACAGCGGACCATCGCCTGAGGGGTCGCTGCAAACCTTGCACGGCGTGTAGGCGCCTTGTTCGAACACCGTCGTCTCACCAGCTTCGCGGTAAGCGCGCCGCGCGGCGATGCGCTCTTCGTCCGACGTCACAATCCGCAACGAACGGACGAAGCCATCCTTGAAGTCGTCGGTCAGATCGATCCGATCCGCCTTCACGACAGCGCCGTCAGGCTCCTTGATACGGACATTGCCGACCGCCTGGAGCGTGCCGGCGCGCTGGTCATAGATGAGTTCGTCGGCGACCAAACTGTAATCGTTGTAGTAGACCTCGACATTGCCCTCGGCAATGACCCGGTCATTCTTGCGGTCGTAAATGAGATTATCCGCCTGCAGCAGCAGCGGCTGCTGCGGGTCCACTTCGCCGAACGACTGCTCGATGAGGCTGTCCTGCGCGCCAGCGGGAACGGGCGCGGAACTGACGGCCACGAGCACCAGCGCGAGTGCAAGCCACATTATGCCTGCTGAGTGAGCCATGCGTTCAGCAAAGCCTCTGCGCATTTCTCAGCCGTCCTCCTGATGAAGCAGAACCGTTGCTGCAAGGAAGCACGCAACGAGGACTGGCGCCCACGCGGCAACCGTCGGCGACACCAATCCAGACACCCCCACCTTGCGCGAAAGTTCGGAGAACACAAAGAACGCGAACCCCGCGCTTATTCCGGTGACGACCATAGTCTGAATGCCGCCAAAACGGAAGGATCGAAGGGAGCAGGTGGCGGCGATCAGCACCATCGTGGCCAACAGTATTGGCCGAGCGAGAAGCTGCTGGAACTCAAGTTTATACCGCTCAGAATCTAGTCCCGCCCGTTCAGCAAATTCAATGAATCGCGGCAACTCCCAGAACGACACGCCTTTCGCCGAGGTTACGCTGTTCATCACGTGCTGCCGCTCAAGATGAGTACTGACAAAATAGGTTTGATATGTCTGCGTGCCGCTAATTTCACTTGTAACGCGGGCATTTTCCAGCGCCCAATACCCAGGCTCGAGGCGGGCGGCATCAGCCTCGATACGCTCAAGAAATTTGCGGTTGCTGTCAAACTGCAACACCGTAATCGCGTTCAGGGTCAGGCCCCTGTCCGCGACGTTTCCGGCATAGATGATTGACTGGCCATCGGCGCCGTTCTGCCGAAGCCATGCGGGCCGGTCTTCGCGCAACAGCGTGTCTTTTTCCTCGCCCAAAACCTTGCCGATCATCCGGTCGGACTCGGCTTTGGAGAACGCGGCGAGCGGATTGTAGGCTGCGGTCGACAGGACGCCGAGGGCGAGCGCCACGATGAGACCGGGTCGCAGGAACTGCCAGGCCGAGATGCCTGCGGCGCGCACGACCGTCAGCTCTGAGGTGCGGCTGAGCGCCATGAAGGCGGCGATCGAGCCGATCAGCACCGCGAAGGGCAGGGTGAGCTCCGCAAACTTGGGCAACCGCAGCAGCGCGATGGCCACCAGCCCCAACAGCGGCACACCGTCTCTTTCGCTTCCTTCGCGCAGAAGCTCTAGGAAGTCGATGAAGAAGATGAGCCCAAGACAAAGGGCGAACACACCGAGTATCGAAACGACGAACCGTTTCGCGATATAAAAATCCAGCGTTCCCATGCCCGCTTCCCCTGCGCCTCAGCCGCCGCTGGCCACGCTGCGGCCGCGCGCGCCGCGAACTCGTAAGGGAAGCGTTCGCAGCCATGCCGGCGGCTTGATCTCGAAGCTACGCGCATTGTGCGGGCGCATGTTCCGCTGGGCGAGGATCAACGCACCGATGATCGCGCAGATCGGGATCGCGTAAAGCACAGGCACGGCCCAGGCCTGCTGGACCGCCACATTCTTCATGGCCAATCCCGCCCCGCGCACGGCGACGCAAGTGACAAAGGCCAGGGCCACCGCATGACCCGGCCCCTGCCGCGTGGTGCGTGCGTAGCCGAGCATCGCGACGGCGATAAGCACGAAGGCGATCGGATACAGAGGGGTTGAAAGCCGGTCATGAAGTTCTGCGCGGAACTCTCCCGGCTGCTTGTCGAAGCGCCAGTCGTGGTCGCCCTGTTTGGTCAGCAGCGCGGGCAGAACGCGCTCGTTGACCTTGTAGCTTTGCTGCCCGCGCTTCGGCCCCATCTCTGAGATGTCGAAGATGTAACTGTCGAATGCGATCACCTGGATGTCCTCCCGGTCCGCATCGACACGGTGGATGTGGCCTTCGCGCATGACGATGAAGGGCTGCCCGTCCTGCTCGATGACCCGGCCGCGATCGGCGAGGTAAGTCAGGCTCTGTCCCTTGTCGCGCGAGTCATCGACCATGAGACCGCGCAGCGTTCCGTCATCTTCGCGGTCGCGAATATGGAAGGTCAGGCCGCGCTCCGGCGTGACGAAATTTCCCGGCTGAATCACCTGCGATATCAGGTCGGTGCGCACCTCGGTTACGTAGTCGCGCAGCATGCGCAAGCTGTACGGGCTGAGATAGGCGTTGGCTATCAGGACGAAGGCGGACACTGCTGCCGCGAGCAGGAGAAAGGGCCGCATCAGCCGCCACACAGTTCCGCCAGCCGCAGTCAGGATGATGATGCCGCTGTCGTTGTGGAGACGGTTGAGAATGTGCGTGGTGGAGATCAACAGCGCGATGGGCGCAACAATAGTCACGAGATTCGGGATAGCGAGCAGGGTAATCTTGAGGAAGATCAGGAAACCCTGACCCTGCTCGGTCATCACGTCGATCTGCCGCAGCGCCGTGGTCATCCACACGATCAGCGTCAGCGTCGCTAGGATCATCAGCATCGCTGTGATCGTCTGTTTGAAGATGTAGCGGCTGATCGTGTCCATGGAGCGGGTTTGCGGCTGGTGAACTGTTGCTTTGTTTTGAGACGTTGCAGACCATGCCAACGTGGCGGTTTTTCGGCGCGCGAGGGCGCGGCGGGCGGTTGCATCCCCTCGAAAATCACGTTTTACTCGTGGGTCAACCTCAAGCCTTGAGGTCCGTGCGTTGGCGCGCCCCGTATGACCAGCGACGCGCCGTGCGGGCCATCAGGAAAGTTGGAGCACCCATTTTGTCGAATCTTGAGATTGCCTTCGCTTCCATCGACGAACAGCCTGGCGGAACGGTTATCGTCATGGCCGGAGATAACGCCAGCCTGGCGCCGACCGCTGTGGAATTGGACAAGGCTGCAGGCGGCGTGCTCTCCCGCGCGGCGGGCATCGCGAGATTCAAGGGCAAGAACAAGACCGCTTTCGATTTGCTGGCCCCCGCCGGGCTGGATGCCATCGAGCGGCTGGTGGTCGTCGGCTCTGGCGGCATCACCGCAGAGCCGTCGCAGGCATGGATCAATCTTGGCGGCTTCATCCGCGGCCGGATCGATCCGGGCGTCGAACGCGCCGGTCTGTGGCTGGAGACCAGCGACACCAGCACGTTGGAGCCTGCACACGCGGCCCAAGTTGCGCTCGGCATGCTCCTGCGCAGCTATGAATTCACCAAGTATAAAAGCAAGAAAAACACCGATGACGACGGTGACGGCGAAGACAAAGTCATGCCCTCGCTCACTCGGATCGTGATCCATTGCGATGATCCCGCCGCCGCCGAAGCGGCGTTCGCGCCCCTGCGCGCGATCTCAGAGGGCGTCTATTTCGCGCGCGATCTGGTCAATGAACCGCCGAACGAGCTTGGGCCGGAGCAGTTCGCTGATCGCGTCAGTGCGCTGGCGGAGCATGGACTTGAGGTGGACGTGCTCGACGAGGACCGGATGCGCGAGCTGGGCATGGGCGCGCTGCTGGCGGTCGGGCAGGGGAGCGCGCGGGGCAGCCGGCTGGTCAGCCTGCGCTGGCGAGGGGACGGTGCGCCCGAGGGCCCGCCGACCGTGTTCGTCGGAAAGGGCGTGTGTTTCGACACGGGCGGCGTCTCCATGAAGCCTGCACAAGGCATGGAAGAGATGAAAGGCGACATGGGCGGCGCGGCATGCATTGCCGGGCTTATGCTCACACTCGCAAAGGAGCAGGCCCCTGTGGATGTGGTCGGCGTGCTCGGACTGACCGAGAACATGGTAAGCGGCACCGCCCAGCGCCCCAGTGATGTCGTGAAGTCCATGTCCGGCCAGACCATCGAGGTGCTCAATACCGACGCCGAAGGGCGGATGGTCCTCGCCGATGCCATGTGGTACGCGCAGGAAACCTGGAAACCCGAGCGGCTGGTCACGCTCGCCACGCTGACCGGGGCGATCATCGTGGCGCTCGGGCACGAATACGCCGGGCTTTACGCCAATGATGACGCGCTGTGCGATGCTCTGGTCGATGCAGGGGCCGAAACCGACGAAAAAGTCTGGCGGATGCCATTATCCAAGAAATACGACAAGCTTATCGACTCCAAGGTCGCGGACATGAAGAATATCGGCGGGCGCTGGGCTGGTTCGATTACGGCGGCGCAGTTTCTTCAGCGCTTCGTTCAGGACGGCGTGGCCTGGGCGCATATCGACATCGCCGGCACCGCCTTTTCCGCGCCGTCCACCGACATCAACCGGAGCTGGGGCGCCGGCTTCGGCGTGCGGCTGCTGGAGCGGATGCTGATGAAGGAGACCGAAACCGGCGGCGGCTGACGCTGGCATAGTGAAATTTTCCATAATGTGTCTTATGCGAATCGCGGAACGGAGAGTAACGGGCGGTTAACCAGCCGGGCCGGCGCAGTCTGAGGGAGCCATGGCGCGCGACGACGACGACAGCGACACACCGAGCGCGCCCGCCGAACGGATCGCCGCGGCGAAGACGCCCGTCGACCGGCTGCGCGCGGTCATGGCGGCGCTCCGCGATCCCGAAACCGGCTGCCCGTGGGACCGCGAGCAGAGTTTCGCGACGATCGCGCCCTATACCATCGAGGAAGCCTACGAAGTCGCCGAGGCGATCGCGAAAGACGATATGCCGGAATTACGCGAGGAACTCGGCGATCTGCTGCTCCAGGTGGTCTATCACGCGCAGATGGCGGAGGAGCGCGGCGCGTTCGATTTTAATGACGTCGCTGAGGCCATTGCCGCCAAGATGATCCGGCGGCATCCGCATGTTTTCGGCGGACATCAGGCAGCAGGGCCGGAGGATGTCCGCAGTATCTGGGAAGAGACGAAGCGGCGCGAACGTGCGCAGAAGGGGCGCCCGGAACCCGAAAGCGCGCTGGACGACATTCCGCTGGCCCTGCCCGGCCTCACCCGCGCCTGGAAGCTGCACCGGCGGGCTTCGCGCGCCGGCTTTGACTGGTCATCGCCTGAAGCCGTGTTCGCCAAGATCCGCGAGGAGCTGGGCGAGCTGGAAGCCGAGATCGTCGGCGGCGGGCCGCCGGAGCGGGTCGCGGAGGAGCTTGGCGACGTCTTGTTCACGATGGCGCGGCTGGCTGGCTTCCTGGATCAGGACCCCGAAGAGATCATGCGCGCCGCGCAGCGAAAATTCACGCGGCGCTTCAAATACATGGAAGCGCAGCTGCATGCGGCAGGCCGGACCATGTCCGACGCATCGATGGATGAGTTGGAGCAACTCTGGCGCGCCGCCAAACGGGCCGAGCGCCCCGAAGGCTGATGCCCTGCTCTATTCGGCGGCGGGCCGATAGGCGTCATCGGCACGTTGCGCAAACCGTCCTGCCAATTGCTCGAGCAGCTCCGGGATCCCTTCACCTGCCGTCGCGGAGATGAGCACCGGCGCAGCCTCCCGCCGCTGTGCCTGGTTCGTCAGCGCGGCACGGTCTTCCGGCGTAAGCAGATCGGCTTTGTTCCACACCTCGATGACGCGGCCCGCCTCCGGAGCCGGATCGATTCCCAATTCGTCCAGCACAGCCTCGACGTCCCGCTTCTGCGTCTCGGTTTGCTCGCAGGCAATATCGCGGACATGCAGGATCACGTCAGCCTCCACGACCTCCTCGAGCGTTGCCCGGAACGCTTCAACCAGCGTTGTGGGCAGATCGGCAATGAACCCGACCGTGTCGGAGAGTATCGCGGTTCGCCCGTCAGCAAGCCGGACCGCGCGCATGGTTGGGTCGAGCGTGGCGAAAAGCTGATCTTTGGCGGTAACTGTCTCGCCTGTCAGCCGGTTGAACAGCGTTGACTTGCCTGCATTCGTGTAGCCCACGAGCGCGACCACTGGATTTGCGCTGCGCTTTCTGCCCGCGCGGTGCAGCCCGCGCGTGCGCCGCACCTCGGCGAGCTTCCGCCGGATTACGTCGATGCGCCCCTGGATCTGCCGGCGGTCCGCCTCGATCTGGCGTTCGCCCGGACCGCCCATGAAGCCCCGGCCGCCGCGCTGCCGCTCAAGGTGGGTCCAGGACCGCACGAGCCGCGACTTCTGATAACTCAGATGGGCCAGTTCGACCTGAAGCCGGCCTTCCTTGGTCTGCGCGCGCTCGCCGAAGATTTCGAGGATCAACCCCGTGCGGTCCAGCACCTTGGCCTGCCACGCGCGCTCCAGGTTGCGCTGTTGCACCGGCGAGAGCGGATGGTCGACGATCACCACCTGCGCTTGCATTTGCGCCACCAGATCGCGCACTTCCTCGACCTTGCCGCCACTAAAAAGTGTATCGGGGCGCGGCCGCGACACCGGGGCCACCAGGCTTTGCGCGATCCTTAGGCCAATGGCGCGCGCAAGACCAACCGCCTCGTCCAGCCGGGCCTGGGGATCGCCCCGGCCGGCTCCGCGCGGTCCCTTCAGCGCCGGCGCGAGCACGACCGCTTCGGTGCGCGGCTTGGCCGTCGACATCGGCTCGGTCTGCCTATTCCGCCGGGGGGCGTCTTTTTGCGTGTTCGAAATCGTCTGCGTGTCTTTCCTCACTCTTTTTCTTCTGTCTCCGACAAGTTGACCGGCTGCGTCGGCATGATCGTTGAAATAGCGTGTTTATAAACGAGTTGAGAGTGACCGTCACGCCGCAGCAGCACGCAAAAATTATCAAACCATGTCACGATACCTTGCAGTTTGACCCCGTTGATCAAAAACACTGTGAGCGGTACCTTATTTTTCCTTACATGATTGAGAAACGTGTCCTGCAGGGTTTGACCGCGATCTGAAGCCATAACGTCTTTTTCCGCTTTTTTTTGGCGCGGCCTTGAGACCGCCTGTTTAACGTATCCGATCCCGACGATGGAATTCAGGAAGCCGGACTGCGAAAGGCGCGTTTCTTCTCCATTTGTTGCCTTGTTCGCGCCGCTTGCTCTCGCCGGCCTTTCGAGTAGGTAGGTATCGCACGAGATTTCGACAAATAGATTACGTCTGTTTGACGGCATTGGTGCACAACCCGCCGGGTGCGGATTGCGCCAGCAGCGCAAGACCGTCATTCCCGCTGGAGCAAAAGCCGCGCCAAAGACAGGACAGCCAGTAACTCCATCCGCCCCAGGATCATCGCTGCGCAGAGCAGCACATGTGCAACCGGGCTCATCTCCCAGATGGCAGGGGCGTCAGCCGGCAGATGCGCAAGCCGCCCGATCTCATAGAAGGGCCCAGCGTTGCTTATCGCAGTCACAGCCGCGAGCATCGCCGCCTCGAAGCCCATCCCAGTCGCCGATAGCATCACGATCAGCAGCGCCAGGACCAGCATCGTCAGGAAGAACAGCGTCCAGACCGTTCCGATCGTCACCTGGCGCAGCGCGCCGGCGGTGCGCACGGTTGGATGAATGCTGTGCGGAAAAAGCAGCAGGTTCAACTCGTTATAGGACTGAGACAGCATCATCGCCAGCCGCGAAATCTTGATGCCGCCAGCCGTGGACAGCCGCCCCGCGCCGATTGCGCAGACCAGTACGATGAGCACGAAGGGAATCAACTCGAAAACCTCTTCGCTGATCGGAAACCCTGTGGTCGTCACCAGCGAGGCGGCTGCGGCCAGCCCCAGCGGGACATACTGTATCCAGGCGGCATCGCTCACCGGAAAGCGCAGCCACAACAAGGTTGCGAGCACGAGACCACCAGCGAAGACGGCCAGCATCACGGAAATCGGCTCCCGGCTCCCCCCGGCCCAGACGAACCGTCCGCCAAGCAACTTGTGGGTCCAGAAGATGCTCACCGCGCCGAGGAACATGAAAACCGTAAGCACCAGTTCGGCCGCCACGGAGCCGTAAAGCGCGATGGTGCCGTCGCGGGGCATGAAGCCCCCGGTCGATACGGTCGACAAGGTCAGGCAGAGCGCATCGAAAGCCGGAATATTGGCGAATAGCAGCAGGATCAGGCAGGTGAGCGTGAGGCCCGTATATAGCGGCAGAATGACGCGTAGCGCATAATTGCTCTGCTTGCGGCTGCCGCCTGACTCGCTTACGCGCTCGGCCCGGCTGAGGTCAAAGTCTTCGCCGCCGTATAGCGGCAGCAGGATCGCGATCGCGCTCATCAGCGTCAGCAAGCCGCCGGCCCATTGCAGCAGCGCGCGCCATAAAATAAGGCTCTGCGGCACATCCACGAGCCGGGGGAAAGCGCTGGCGCCGGTGGTCGTAAAGGCGGACACCGACTCGAACAGCGCCGCGTTCCAGGTCATGGGCGTGAGGATCAGAAACGGCAGCGAGGCGAACACCGGAACGCCTGTCCAGGCGCATAGCAGAATCGTCAGGGCATGCTTGCGGTCCGCGACCATGCGCTGGCCGCCGAATGCGGTCACGAGAGCGCCCCCGGCGAAGCCGGTGATGCCGCCAGAAATCAGAAACGCTTCGAGCGCCCCGGCCTCAGCCACACCGGCCGCCAGCGCTATTGCCGGCAGCATGAGCACGACAAGGCCCAGTAGCAGCCAGCCCAGCACAAAAACGATGAGCGCGCCGTTCATGCCCGGCCCGCCGGATATCCCCGTGCTCTGGCGCCGTTTGCGCCGTTAGAAATAGTCCAGGCTGACACGGAAGAGTTGCTCCACTTCGTGGACGCGGTCCTTGGTGGCGAAAATGACAATGCGGTCATGAGCTTCGATGACCGTGTCGGCTTTGGGCACCATCACCGCGTGGCCGCGGCGGATGCCGCCGATACGAATACCGTCCGGCAGGTCGAGTTCATTGAGCGCGCGCCCGACCAGCGGCGAGGTGGGCAGCGCTTCGGCATCGATCACCTCCCCTGCCCCGTTGAGCACGGTCTGCACCGCGCGAATCCGCCCGCGCCGGACATGTTGGAGAATGCGCGAGACGGTGACGCCGCGCGGGTTGATGAAGGCATCGATGCCGAGCGAGCGCACGATGGTCATGTAGCCGGTACTGTTGATCAGACACATGTTTCGCGCTGAACCGAGCCGCCCGGCAAGCACGCTCGACAAAATATTAACCTGATCATCATTGGTCAGCGCCACGATCATGTCTGCGCTTTCCACGCCAGCCTCGCGAAGCAGTTCCTCGTCCAGCGCGCTGCCGTTCAGCACGATGGCCCGGTCGAGCTGCTCGGCGATCTGGACGGCGCGTTCGCGATTGTACTCCAGCACCTTGAGGCGCACATCGCGCTGCGTCTGCTCTAACCGGCGCGCGACAAACAGACCGATATTCCCGCCGCCGGCGATGATCACGCGCTGGGCGCGGCGTTCCTCATGGCCGAAGATCTTCATCACCCGTTCCGTCTGCGGCGCCAGCGTGGCGACATAGACCTCATCGGCTGCAAGCAGTTGATCGTCGCTGCGCGGCACGAACAGCTTGCCATCGCGGTAAACCCCGACCACGATCGCCGGAAGGTCCGGGAACAGCTCGCCCAGATGCTTCAGCGGCGTGTCAATCACCGGGCAGTCGCTTTCACAGCGGATGCCGAGGACCAGAATTTCGTTGTCGCAAAAGCCAAGCACTTCGAACGCGCCGGGCATGCGCAGCCGGCGCAAGATCATCTCGCCGACCTCGATCTCCGGCGAAATCACAACGTCAATCGGCAGATTCTCGCGCAGGAACAGATCGCTCCAGTGTGGCTCGAGGTAGCTCTGCGCGCGGACCCGCGCGACTTTGGTTGGCACGTCGAAGAGCGAGTGGGCCACCTGGCAGGCGACCATGTTGACCTCATCGGAGTGCGTTACGGCGATGATCATGTCGGCGTCGCGCGCGCCCGCCTGGTCGAGCACGTCAGGGTGCGAGGCGCTGCCGACGAAACCGCGCACGTCCAGAAGGTCGCCCATGCGCCGGACGAGGTTTGGGTCCTGATCAACGATGGAGACGTCATTGTTTTCGGCGGATAGGCGCTCAGCGATCCCGAAGCCGACCTGCCCCGCGCCGCAAATGAGAATGCGCATGATGTGTTCCCGGCCGCCCCGGTGTGGCGGCGCTCGCCACAACCGGACGACGAAACGCCGGTTTACCGGAAATGCGCCGGTTTGTCAGCCCTCTAGGAGACCGTCTGGCAGGGGTTGCGCTGGCGCGGATCAGTGCCGGGCGGGGGCGGCGCGTTCGCCGGCCGAGACGCCGAGCGCGCGCAGCTTGCGATGAAGGGCCGAGCGCTCCATGCCCACGAACTCGGCGGTGCGCGAGATATTACCGCCGAAGCGGTTGATCTGAGCCATAAGATATTCGCGCTCGAAGATTTCCCGCGCATCGCGCAGCGGCAGCGACATGAGGTGCTCGCCGCCGGAGCCATTCGGCGACAGCGGCGCGCCGGAGACCACGTCTTCGGGCAGCATATCCGCCGTAATGGGCTTGTCCGGGTCGCCGCCGGTCATGATCATCAGCCGCTCGACGACATTGCGAAGCTGGCGGACGTTGCCCGGCCAGTCCTGCGATTGCAGCACGGCCATCGCATCATCGCCGACCCGGCGGGGCGGAAGGCCGGTCGCGCTGCTGACCTGGCCAACGAAATGGTGGACGAGCAGCGGGATATCGTCGCGCCGCTCCACAAGGCCCGGCACGGCGAGCGGCACAACGTTGAGGCGGTGATACAGGTCTTCGCGGAAGCGCCCGGCGCTCATTTCACCGTGCAGATCGCGGCAAGTGGACGAGACGATCCGCACGTCCACATGGACCTTCGGGCCGCCGCCGACGCGCTGGAACTTCTGCTCGACGAGCACGCGCAAGAGCTTGCCCTGGGTCTCCAGCGGCATGTCGGCCACTTCATCGATATAGAGCGTGCCGCCATGGGCTTCTTCGAGCGCGCCGACCTTGCGCGGGGCCGCGCCATTGGCTTCGGTGCCGAAAAACTCGATCTCGACGCGATCCGGAGCCATTGCCGCTGCATTCACCGCGACGAAGGGCCCGCCTGCCCGGTGCGACTGGCCGTGCAGCACGCGTGCTGCCAGTTCCTTGCCTGAGCCGGACGGGCCTGTGATCATGATCCGGCTGTTGGTGGCCGCGACCCGGTCGATTGCCTGGCGGAGCTGATTGATGACACTGGACTTGCCGATGAGGTCAAAGCTGACCACGCTTCGCTCTTTCAACTCCCGGTTTTCGCGCTTGAGCTTAGAGTTTTCGAGCGCGCGCGCGGTGACCAGCACAAGCCGGTCAGCCTTGAAGGGCTTTTCGATATAGTCATAGGCGCCGCGCTTGATGGCGGTTACCGCCGTCTCGATGTTGCCGTGACCGGAAATAATGATGACCGGCAGATCGGGGTGCTGCGCCTTGACCCGGGAGAGAATTTCCAGACCGTCGAGTTGGCTGCCCTGCAACCAGATGTCGAGGATCAACAGCGACGGCTTGCGCTCCTCGATCGCGCCCAGGGCTTCCTGGCTGTTTGCGGCCAGGCGGGTCATGTGTCCCTCGTCTTCGAGAATGCCGGAGACCAGTTCGCGGATATCGGCTTCGTCATCGACGATGAGTATGTCAGATCCCATGAGAGACTCCCTGCTTCTCGCGCGCGGTCTTGCGCGCTCCGCGTTGTTGTGAAGACCCCGATCGCCCTTCGGCGGCTGTCATGCCCGCCTCGCTCAGCGGCAGTGTGATGCTGACCCGCGCCCCCCGGGTTGCGCCAGCTTCCGTATCCGCTGCCGGCTCGGCATCGCCGAGATCAAGCGCCCCCTGATGCTGCTCGACGATTTTCTGCACGATGGCAAGGCCCAGGCCAGTGCCCTTCTGCCTGGTCGTGACGTAGGGCTCGACGAGACGGTGCCGGTCCTCCTTCGGCAGGCCGCAGCCGTTGTCGATGACTTCGATGAGGACAGACTGGTCGTGCGCCGTGACGCGCGCGGTGACCCGGCCGGCATAGTCGCGGCCCGCCTCGCGCTGAGCCTGGGCCGCCGCTTCGACAGCTTCGCTGGCGTTCTTGATAAGGTTTGTCATGGCCTGGGTGAGCAGCCGCCGATCGCAATTGGCGACGACCGGCGTATCGGCGACGTCTAGCTTATAGGCGATTTCCGAGTTGCTCATCTGAAACAGGACCAGCGCCTCGCGCACGACATCATTGACATCGTTGGACTCGATGACCGGCTTCGGCATCCGCGCGAAGGCGGAAAATTCGTCGACCATGCGCCGGATATCGCCAACATGCCGGACGATCGTATCGGTGCAGCGGTCGAACACCTCGCGGTCGCCCTCGATCTGGTCGCCGTAGCGGCGCCGGATGCGCTCGGCCGAGAGCTGGATCGGCGTCAGCGGGTTCTTGATTTCGTGAGCGATGCGCCGCGCGACATCGGCCCAGGCGGACGTGCGCTGCGCAACCACCAGCTCGGTGATGTCGTCGAAAGTGACGACGAAGCCGTAACCCTTATCCCGCGCGGCCTCGCGCGTGACGCGCACCGCGAAGTTGCGTTCGCCGTCCTCGCGCAGCAGCTTGATGTGCGTCTGGACCGGCTTCTTCCCCTGCTTCTTTGCCTCGCCCATCAATTCGGCGAATTCGGGCAACGTCTTGTCCAGCGGCTTGCCGACGAGGCTGTCCTCACGCGTGCCCAGCAGTTCAAGCGCAGAGCGGTTGACCAGCGTCACCTTGCCTTTCCGGTCGAGGCCGATGACCCCCGCCGTCACCCCGGACAGCACCGCCTCGGTGAAGCGGCGGCGCTCGTCGAGTTGCAGGTTGGCGTCGACGAGTTCCTTGCGCTGGGCGCGCAGGTCGGCCGTCATCCGGTTGAAAGCCGTACTCAGCTTGCCGACGTCGTCTTCCTTCTTGCTCGCAGGCGGCACGGCAACATCGAGATTGCCCTGCGAGACGGCGTAGGCCGCGTCAATCAGCTGGCGGATCGGCGCAACCAGCCGGTCGGCGAACCACAAGCCTGCCCAGATCGCCGCAAGCAGGAAGGTCAGCGAAATCGAGATGAACATGGCGGCGAAGGCAACCTGGATGCCCGCACGGCGCTGCTCCAGTTGACTGTACTCCGCAGCGTTGGCGCGGGTCGTGCGCAAGTGCCCCAGAACCCGTGGGTTCACCGGGCGGATCACGTATAAGTAGCGGTCCTCGGTCCCGGCAATCCTGGTCAGCGCGCCGACCGCGCCGTCCGATTGAAGGGCCAACTCGACGATCCGTCCCTCGTCGGCGGCATCCAGCGCCTGGGGCGGCGGCTTCCGGAAGCCGATCTCGCTGCGGCTGGAGGCTTCGGCGACCGGCTCGCGCGCGCCGTCGATGACATAGGCGACCGGGATCGCCCGCAACGCTGCCTGCGCCGTCAGGAACTTCTCGAAGGCTTCGGGGTCTTCGCTGAGCAGTTGAACCGAAGACTCAAGCTCGCGCGCCATGCCAAGCGCATCGGAGCGAATCACCTGTCCCTGTTCGTTGACATAGGCGCTGGCCACATCGATCGAGTTGGCGATGATCGACTGGATGCGGGTCGAGAACCAATTGTCCAGACCACGATCCAGTGAGAGCGTGGCGAAAATCACCAGCAGGATCGCGGGCATGAGCGCGATCACGCTGAACAGCCCGACGATGCGCGTGTGCAGCCGTGCGGCAGCCGCCTGCTGCTTGCGCGCCCGCCACAGGCCCAGAAGCTGCCAGCCGACCATGCCGAGCATCGCGGCGATCAGCACCCCGTTCACGAGGAGCATGCTGACCACAACGCCATGCGTCGGGATGATCGGCGTGAGGCCGGTGAGGATCAGGTAGGTCGAGAAGCCGGAGAACAGCGCGAGGCAGACGATGGCGAGGCCGATCCGCCGCCCGGTGAGGCCAGCGCGTTTCTGCGGCTCGCCCGCGGGAAACGCGGCAGCTGCCTCTTCGTGGCGCGCCACCGTCATCGCCGGCCCTCTCGGCGAAAAGCCGGCGACCAAGGCGAACAAGTTTTGAGCCTAAGGCGACGAAGCACGACAGGCGGTTCGCGCCGCTGGCACGCGCAGATCATGTTTCAACCTTCCAATGCCGCCGCGACGCAGACATACACCGCGCGGCCCGTTCATCACGGGGAAACTGAAAACGCGACGAATAGATGACTGGATGCAACAATGTTGCAATTTGAGAACATGGTTGCCAGCCAAATCGGCAAAAAATGTGGCGGATTTGCCGCCTTGGCCCCCGATGGCGTCGTTTTCTTAGCGCTAACGTCCGGTGTTGCGCAATGCACCTTTGTGGCGAATCCATTCTCGCATTTCGCGTCCGCAGCCGTGATCAAGCAAGCGAGCGGACGAGACGGATGTCATGTTCGCGGATCTTCTTGCGCAGCGTATTACGGTTGAGGCCAAGCAGCGCTGCCGCCTTGATCTGGTTGCCCCCGGTTGCCGCAAGCGCCGCGCTGATGAGCGGCTGTTCGACCTCGTTGATGACGCGCTCATAAAGCCCGGGCGGGGGCAGCTCCTCGCCGAACTGCGCGAAATAATCGGTCAGATAGCGGTCCATAAACGCCGACAGGCTTGCGTCCTCGTCGCCCTCGCCGGACGCTTCGCGCCCGCCTGCGCCCGGCAGTTCCGCTGCGACGACATCGGCTGTGATCTCATCCTGCGCGTAAAGCGCCGCGAGGCGGTGCACCAGATTTTCCAACTCGCGCACGTTTCCCGGCCAATGGTAGCGTTTCAGCAAAGCCATGGCCTCGGGCTGAATCGTTTTTGGCGGCAGCCCGCGCTTCTCTCCGGCAGCGAGGAAATGCCGGACGAGATCGGGCACGTCTTCGGCACGCTCGCGCAGCGGCGGCACGCGCAATGGCACCACGTTCAGCCGGTAATAGAGGTCCTCGCGGAACTGGCCCTGCGCGATCTGGGCATCGAGCGTCTTGTTCGTCGCTGCGACGATGCGCACATCGGTGCGAATCGGCGTGCGACCGCCGACCGGCATATATTCGCCTTCCTGCAGCACGCGCAAGAGCCGCGTCTGCGCCTCCATCGGCATGTCGCCGATCTCGTCGAGGAACAGCGTGCCGCCATCGGCCTGACCGAAGCGGCCGACCGAGCGGGCGTGCGCGCCGGTAAACGCGCCCTTTTCGTGGCCGAACAGTTCCGATTCGATCAGCTCGCGCGGGATCGCCGCCATATTGATCGCGATGAATGGGCCATTTCGCCTGCGGCCATAGTCGTGCAGGGCGCGGGCGACCAGCTCCTTGCCTGTGCCCGACTCGCCGGTGATGAGCACCGTCAGGTCGGTCTGGGTCAGCCGCGCCATGACCCGGTAGACATCCTGCATGGCGGCCGAACGGCCTACCAGCGGCAATTGCTCGTCCGCAGGATGGGGCGGCATCGCCGCCGGCTTCTTCGGCTCTTTCAGCGCGCGCGTGACGACCGCCACAAGCTCCTTGAGGTCGAACGGCTTGGGCAGATACTCGTAAGCGCCGCGCTCCGCCGCCGTGATGGCGGTCATGAAGGTATTCTGCGCGCTCATCACGATAATCGGCAGTTCGGGCCGCAGTTTCTTGATCCGCGGAATCAGGTCGAACGCATTTTCATCGGGCATGATGACGTCTGTGATGACAACGTCCCCGTCGCCCTGCTTGACCCAGTTCCACAGCGTCGCGGCATTTCCGGTTGCCCGCGGACTGTAGCCAGCGCGCGCGAGCGCCTGGTTGACCACCGTGCGGATGCCGGCATCGTCGTCAGCAATCAGGATACTGCCGTGGCTCATGGTCCCCTTCACTCATCTGCCGCCCGGCCGCGCCGCGATTCGTGATGCATCGGCATCAACAGCCGGAAGGCTGTCTGGCGCTGTTCGGTGTCGCATTCAATGACGCCGCCGTGGTCGTTGACGATCTTCGCCACCATCGCGAGGCCAAGGCCGGTACCCTTGGGCTTGGTCGTGACGAACGGATCGAAGAGATAACTGCGAATTTCCTCGGGCACGCCGGGGCCGTTGTCGATCACGCTGATCTCCAGCGGCAGGCTCACCCGCGTGCTGGAGTTCGGCAAGCTCAAGCGGATTCCGGGGCGGAAGGCGGTCGCCAGCGTGATCTGGCCGTCGGCGCGGTCCCGGCCGATCGCCTCGGCGGCGTTCTTCACGAGGTTCAGGATCGCCTGGATCAGCTTGTCGCGGTTGCCGGGCACCGGCGGCAGCGATGGGTCATAGGCCTGCACGAACTTGATGTGCCGGGCGAAGCCGCTTTCCGCGATGCGCATAACATGATCGAGCACGGTGTGGATGTTGATCGGCTCGCTTTTGTGCGGGCGTTCGTCGCCGAAGACCTCCATACGCTCGACGAGTTTGCAGATGCGCTCGGTCTCGTCGCAGATGAGCTGGGCGAGTTGCTGATCCTCAGGCTGAGCGCCGGCTTCGAGGAGTTGTGCCGCGCCGCGGATGCCGGACAACGGGTTCTTGATCTCATGGGCGAGAACGGCCGCCAGCCCCGAAACGGATCGCGCCGCACCGCGATGGGTAAGCTGGCGTTCGATCATTTGCGCCATCGTGCGCTGCTGGAGCATGAGCATCACCAGGCCGTCATGCTCGATCAGCGGCGCAGCGAATACGTCGGCGACGCGATCCTTTGCGCCGTCCGGCATGGTCAGTTCCACGCCGTATTCGTTTACGGTCGCATGGGTCTGGCGAACCTGGCGGATCAGGGCGAGCAGCGGGCAGGAGAAGGCGACGAGGTCATCGGCCGCGCGCCGGCGCAGGACGTTCTCGCTCGCACCGAAAAATACCTCAGCAGGAAAATTTGCAGCCAGCACTTCGTTCTCTGGGCCGAGAACAAGCACCGGATGCGGCATGGCGTTGAGCAGGGCTTCATAATCCGTGAAGCGTTCGCTTTCACCCCGCATACCATCGCGCGTTTCCTCGCCCGCGACCTGGGCGAGATGATTTGGATTCATGCTGCCAACTCCGTCATCGGTTCGGCATGAAGCGCTGCCAGCGCATCACGCACCCGGTCCGGATCGCGCTCGCGCATCAGGCGGGCCCGCGCCTGCGCGCGCTGGGATTCCGGCACCGGCGCGTGATCGATGTAGGCGGCGACATGTTTGCGCACACAGCGCACGCCAAGCGCCTTGCCGTAATGCGCGATCGCCCGTTCGTAGTGCGCCGCGATCTGGGAGGCCCGCTGCAATGGCGTCTCTGCCGGCGTGTGCCTTCCGGCAAGCTCCGCCGCGACCTGGCCCAACACCCAGGGCCGCCCGATGGCGCCGCGCCCGATCATGACGCCGTCCGCACCGGAGGCCCTGAGCGCCTCGCGCGCATCAGCCACGCTGCAAATATCGCCGTTGACAATGACCGGGATCGGCACAGCCTGTTTGACCCGCTGGATAAACGTCCAGTCCGCAGTGCCCTTGTAGAACTGGCAGCGCGTGCGCCCATGCACTGTGACCATCTGTACGCCCGCATCATAAGCCGCACGGGCCAGTCCCGGCGCGTTCAGGCTCTCGTGGTCCCAGCCCATGCGCATCTTGAGCGTGACCGGCACGCGCGCCGCGCCGACCACCGCCTCGATCAGCTTGAGCGCCAGTTCCGGCTCGCGCATCAGCGCCGAACCCGACAGTCCGCTTGTCACCTTGCGCGCGGGGCAACCAAAATTGATGTCGATGAGATCGGCGCCCATGTCCTGCGCGAGCCGCGCCGCCTCGCGCATCCAGTAAGGGTCGCGCCCGGCGAGCTGCACGGCAAACGGCGAAATGCCCTTGCCCTCGGCGCGCAGCAGCACGTCAGGCTTGCGATCAGCCAGATATTGCGCCTGCACCATTTCCGAGACGACCAGTCCGGCGCCATAGTCCTGCGCCATGACGCGGAACGGCCAGTCCGTTATGCCGGACATCGGCGCAAGCAACACGTTGTTGCGCAACCGCAAATTGCCGATCTGGATCGCCAGGTCCACCATTCCACTCCGATCAGTGCTGCCAAATTATGCACATCAATGGGTCGCTTATTCAATAGGCAACTTGCAAGAACAAATGTTCTCGCCTCGCTCTCCTCCGGTTTACCGCGCTGACAAATCCGTTGGCAATCGGGCGGTGCGGCCATAAATTGCGGCCCTTCAGACCAGGAGTGAGCCCAGCGTGACCACCGCCGCATTGATTGTCGCAGCCGGACGCGGGACGCGCGCTGCCACGCCGGGCGCGCCGCCGAAACAGTATGCCCGCCTGAGCGGCCAGATGGTGCTGACGCGCACTTTGCGGTTGTTTTGCGAACATCCCCGGGTGGATCGCGTGCTGGCCGTGATCGCGCAAGAGCATCGCGACTTCTATGAGTCGACTGCAAGCGCCCTGCCCGACCGGGCCAAGCTGCTGCCGCCGGTCCCTGGCGGCGCGGAACGGCAGCACTCGGTGCTCAACGGCCTGCGGGCGCTCGAAGAGATCAGGCCCGAGATCGTGCTCATTCACGACGCCGCCCGCCCGCTCACGCCGCCTGAGGTGATTTCGCGGGTCATCGACAGCGCGCGCGCGCGCGGCGCAGGTGTCGCGGCCATGCCGGTTGCCGACACGCTCAAACGCGGCCAAGGTGGCATGATTGAAGCCACGGTGGACCGAACCGGCCTTTGGCGCGCGCAAACGCCGCAGGGCTTTGCCTATGAGGCGATACGCAACGCGCATGAAGCGGCTGCGGCAACGGATGAGAGCTTCACGGACGATGCCAGCATCGCGGAATGGGCTGGGATTCCGGTCGCGCTGGCGCTGGGGTCTGAGCGCAATCTGAAGATCACCAGCCCGGAGGATATGGCCTTGGCCGAGAGCCTGATCGCGCAACCAACCGAGACTCGGGTGGGCACAGGCTTCGACGTGCACGCCTTCGGCCCCGGCGACACCGTCTGGCTGTGCGGCGTGCCGATCTCGCATGAGCGCTCGCTGGCCGGGCATTCGGATGCCGATGTGGGTCTTCACGCGCTCACCGATGCGATCCTGGGCGCGGTGGGCGCGGGCGATATCGGCGCGCATTTCCCGCCCTCCGACCCGCAGTGGCGCGGTGCAGCCTCGCACATTTTCCTGGAGCACGCCGCTGGCGAGGTCGCGCGGCGCGGCGGGCGCATCGTAAATGTGGACGTTACGCTCATCTGCGAGGAACCGAAGATCGGCCCCCATCGCGAAGTCATGCGCGCGGCGATCGCGGAGATCCTTGGGGTGGCAGTTGCTCGGGTTAGCGTGAAGGCAACGACCAGCGAGCAGCTCGGCTTCACCGGGCGCCGGGAGGGTATTGCGGCGATGGCCAGCGCGAGCGTGACCGTGCCGGCAAGCGGAGAGGAGACATGCTAGACGGCCGGCTGAGCGAACAGGCGCGCGTGCTGATCGAGCTGTGCAGGGAACGCGGGCTCCTGATCGGCACGGCCGAATCCTGCACCGGCGGACTGCTCTCGGCGTGTCTGACGGCTGTGCCTGGCTCATCCAGCGTGTTCGAGCGCGGTTTCGTGACCTATGCCAACGCGGCAAAGGTCGAGATGCTCGGCGTCGATGCGGACCTGCTGGCCGCGCATGGTGCGGTATCGGAGCCGGTGGCCCGGGCGATGGCCGCGGGCGTGCTTGCGCGCGCGCCCGTCAATCTGGCGGTGAGCATCACAGGCATTGCCGGGCCGGGCGGCGGCTCGGCGGAAAAGCCGGTCGGGCTGGTGTTCATTGGCTTTGGGCGCAAAACCGCGGACGGCTTGGAGGTGTTTGTCGAGCGCTGCGAGTTCGGCAATGTGGGCCGAAATGTGGTGCGTGAGCACACTGTTGCGACTGCGCTCGACCGGCTAATACAACTCGCCCGTCAGTAGCCAGGCTAGACGTTTTCGGTGCGAACCCGCCAGTCGGCCTTGCCATAAATCTGGTCCGCGCGCGCCTCGAAGGCCGTCACGAACTTTCGGAAAGCGCGATCGAAGACCTGGCCCATCAGCATCTGCAGCGCCCGCGAGCGGAACTCGTAAGCCAGATCGAAGCCGATCTCGCAGCTATTTGCGCCGATGGGCGTGAAGGTCCACCGGTTCTCCAGATACCGGAACGGGCCGTCGACATACTCCGCGAGGATATATCGCTGCTCCGGGCGCAGCTGCACGCGGGTGACGAACGATTCGCGCAGGAAGCGATAGGCCACGGTCATCTCAGCCACGAGCGTTTCGCCCTCCGCGTGCTGCTCTCGCTCGTTGAGACGCAGCCGCTCGCACAGGGGCACGAACTCGGGATACCGCTCCACATCGGCCACGAGGGCGAACATGTTGTCGGCGGAATGCGCCACGCGGCGGGTGGTGCGGAACTGCGTCATGCCAGCTGCGCTCCGGCGTTTGCCGCCTGGCGCGCGGCGCGCAGCCGTGCGAAATCCTCGCCAGCATGGTAGGACGAGCGCGTCAGCGGGCTTGCCGAGACCATCAGGAAACCCTTGGCGTAGGCCGTGCGCTCCAGCGCGGCGAACTCATCCGGCGGGATGAAGCGGTTGACCGCGGCGTGCTTGCGCGTGGGCTGGAGATACTGGCCTATCGTCAGGAAATCGACATCGGCGCTGCGCAGATCGTCCATGACCTGCAGAAGCTCGTTGCGCGTCTCGCCCAGCCCGACCATCAGGCCGGACTTGGTGAACATGTTGGGATCAAGCTCCTTGGCGCGCTGCAACAGCCGCAGGGAATGGAAGTAGCGCGAGCCGGGGCGGATAGTCAGATAGAGCGACGGCACCGTCTCCAGATTGTGGTTAAAGACGTCGGGCCGGGCCGCGATGACCTGTTCCAACGCGCCGTCCTTGCGCAGGAAGTCCGGCGTCAGAACCTCGATCGTGGTCCCGGGCGCGGTATCGCGGATGGCGCGGATGACGGCGGCGAAATGCCCGGCCCCGCCATCATCGAGATCGTCCCGATCCACCGAGGTAATGACAACATGGTTGAGGCCCAGCGCCGCGACGGCTTCAGCGACATGCGCGGGCTCATCCGGGTTGAGCGGCGCAGGCCGGCCGGTCGTGACGTTGCAGAAGGCGCAGGCGCGGGTGCAGACCTCGCCCATGATCATCATGGTGGCGTGCTTCTTCTCCCAGCACTCGCCGATGTTCGGGCAGCCCGCTTCCTCGCAGACCGTGGCGAGCTTCAGCCCGCGCATGATCTTGCGGGTTTCGTGATAGCCCTCTGAGACCGGCGCCTTGACGCGAATCCATTCCGGCTTGCGCTGGACCGGCGTGTCGGGCCGGTTGCGCTTTTCCGGGTGGCGCAGCGCGGCGCGGTCATTGGTCGGCGCAGCTTGCTCGCGTGTGTCGAGAATTGTGACCATGGTTGTCCTATGCGGTTCAATCGCGCCCGCTCTATGATTGTTTCAGAAATAGGCGTCCCGCTTCAAGCGGTAAAGGGATGCGGCCGGGCGCCGCGCCGTTCAATATCCCGCAGGCGGGGTCTCCGGACGCAGCCGCGACAGCACGGTGATCACCGCCGCACCGAGGCCCATCAGGATCGCCAGCAATACCAGCAGCACCCCGGCCATCGGAATAAGCCCGACCAGCGCGAGGATGAAAACGCCAAGCGCCATCAGGCCAATGCGTCCGCCCACGCTCGTCGGCTCGCCTGCGCGGTTGGCGATCCATTCGCCAAGGCTCAGGCCTGCGCTCGCCAGCCCGGTGATGATGAGCACCGGCGCGGTGAACAGTACAGCAAGCCCCAGCGGGAAGCCGACAAACAGGGCCACCAGCGCGCCCGCGCCGATAAACACCGCCACCAGGGTCAGCAGGCCGCGCAGCAGGCTGCCGCCCGGCCGCTCCATGAAGGTGTCGATGGTCTGTTCCACTGCTCCACGCACCAGCCAGATGGCAACCAGGCCGAGGATAAACGCGCTGATGGCAAAGATCGCCGGCGCGATCAGACCAGCGAGCAGCGCGGGGAAACCGCCGCCGTCGGGCCAGTCGGCATCCTCAAGCCCGAGCGTCACCAGCCGCCCGCCGATGCGCGCCTGCTGGGCGATTTCGGGCCGCCGATCTGAATAAATCTCCAGATTGCCGCCGATCTCAGCCTGCGCGCCTATGCGCACTGTTTCCGCGCGGATCACGACATCGCCGGTGGTCTGGCCATCGAAGGTGACTTCCGCGCCGGACAGACTGATATTGCCGCTTCCGCGGGCGCGGAAATCGACCAGCGCGCCGGCGCCGCGAACCGGACCATTGAGCACGGCACGGGGCGCGAACGTCACCCGCGCGCCGGCGACACGAGACGGACCAGAAACGCGCGCAGAGACGTCAACCTCCGCGCCGGTGGCGGTGAGCGCCTCGCCCACGCGGCCGCCAATCGTCACGCGGCTGCCCGCCGCCCAGACATCCGCCCCTGTCTCCGCGTTGATCTCGACAATTGCACCGGCGGCCCAGATATCGCGCGCCGTCTGCCCGCGCACGCTGACCCAAGCGCCGGCCACCCAGACATCCGGCTCGCCCTGCGCGACCACCGACACCGATGCGCCCGCGCGCCAGAGATCTTGCGCCTGCGCCGACAGCGGCAGCAGGGCAACCGCGAGCAGCAGTGCAGCGATCGCGCGCAGCATTCTCAGCCCTCCCCACCTCACAGGACGTGCCGAATGGCCAGACAGACACCCACTTGGATTCCCGAGGTTGTAGACCGCACGCTCTGCGCAATCAAATGTGAATGACCCGGTCGTAGGCGTCGAGGACCGACTCGTGCATCATTTCGGACAGAGTGGGGTGAGGGAACACCGTATGCATGAGTTCGGCCTCGGTGGTCTCCAGCGTCTTGGCGATGCCGTAGCCCTGGATCAGCTCGGTGACCTCCGCGCCGATCATGTGCGCGCCGAGCAGTTCGCCGGTGTCCGCATCGAAGACGGTCTTGATGAGGCCCTGATCCTCGCCGAGCGCCAAGGCTTTTCCATTGCCCTGGAACGGGAAGCGGCCGACCTTGACTTCATGCCCGGCTGCTTTCGCTTCGGCCTCCGTCATCCCGACCGATGCGATCTGCGGGTTGCAGTAGGTGCAGCCCGGAATGTTCGTCGTGTCGAGCGGATGGACGTTGTTGACCCCGGCGATCTTCTCGACGCAGATGACGCCTTCATGGCTGGCCTTGTGCGCGAGCCAGGGCGGACCAGTCACGTCGCCGATGGCGTAGATGTTCTCGACGCCCGTATGGCTCCACTCGTCGACGACGATGTGGCCCTTTTCGACCTTTACGCCGAGGTTTTCCAGTCCGATCCCCTCGACATTGCCGGTGATTCCGACCGCGAGGATGACCCGCTCGAATGTCTGCTCCTCGCTTCTGCCGTCCGCGGTCTGGATCGTCGCCTTGACCTTGTTCTTGCCGGGCTCAAGCTTTTCCACCTTCGCCTCGGTGTGGATCGTCATGCCCTGCTTCTCGAAGGTCTTTCTCGCCAGCGCGGAGATTTCCTCGTCCTCGGCCGGCACGATCCGGTCCATGATCTCGACGACCGTCGTCTCCGCGCCCATCGTTCGGTAGAAGCTGGCGAACTCGATGCCGATCGCGCCGGAGCCGATCACCAGCACGGATTTCGGCATGATGTCGGGCACCATGGCTTCCTTGTAGGTCCAGATGAGCTTGCCGTCCGGTTCCATGCCCGGCAACGTGCGCGCCCGCGCGCCGGTGGCGATGATGATGTGCTTGGCCGTGACCTCGTTCGGGCCGCCGTTCTTGGCCGAGACCGTGACCTTGCCCTTGCCGGCCAGCCTGGCCTCGCCGTCGATCACCGTCACCTTGTTCTTTTTGAGCAGGTAGCCGACGCCGCCCGCGAGCTTCCCGGCAATCTTGCGCGAGCGCTTGACAACCTTCTCGGTATCGTAGCCGACATCCTTGGCGCTCAGACCAAACTGATCGGCATGCTGCATCAGATGATACACCTCGGCCGTGCGCAGCAGCGCCTTCGTCGGTATGCAACCCCAGTTCAGGCAGATGCCGCCAAGGTGCTCGCGCTCGATAACAGCCGTCTTCATGCCGAGCTGCGCCCCGCGGATCGCAGCGACATAGCCGCCTGGCCCGGCGCCGATAACGACAAGATCAAAGGATGTTTCGGCCATGCATGCCCCCTGTTGGTCTATGGCCCGTGTCAGGCCAGCATCGTCACCGGCTCCTCGATATAGCCCTTGAACGCGGCAAGCAGTTGCGCGCCGAGCGCGCCGTCCACCACCCTGTGGTCGCAGGACAGTGTGCAGGCCATGACGGTGGCGATTTCGATTTCGCTACCTTTGACGACCGGACGCCGCTCAGCCTGGCCGACGGAGAGGATCGTCGCGTGCGGCGGGTTGATCACCGCATCAAAGCGGCGGATGCCATACATGCCCAGGTTAGAGATCGACGTCGTGCCGCCCTGATATTCGTGCGGCGCGAGCCGTTTCTTTCGCGCACGGTCTGCGAGATCACGCATCTCGTTGGACAACTGCACGAGGCTCTTCTCCGCCACGTCGCGCAAAACGGGCGTAAATAGGCCGCCCTCGACCGCGACGGCGACTGCCACATCGGTATGCTTCGAGATGAGGATGCCGCTGTCGGTCCACACCGCGTTAGCCGTGGGCACATCGCGCAGCGCCAGCCCCATCGCCTTGATGATGAGATCGTTGACCGACAGCTTGTAAGCGCCCTCCCCTTCCTTCGGCGCACGCGCATTCAGACGCTGGCGCGCGGCCATGAGCGAGTCGAGTTCGCAGTCGATGGACAGATAGAAATGCGGGATCGTGCTCTTGGCGACCGTGAGGCGCTCAGCAATCGTCTTGCGCATGTTGTCATGCGGGACGAGTTCGTAACTGTCCGGCTCGAACATCGCCATGATCTGCCGGTCGGTCATCGCCTTCGGCGTGGTGGTCGGGACACCCGGCGCGGCCGTTGCGGCGGCAGACGCGGGTGCCGCGGGCGCTCCCTTGGCAGCCTTTTCGACATCGCGTTTGATAATGCGCCCGTGCGGCCCCGATCCGTGCAGCTTCGCCAGTTCCTGCCCGAGCGCGCGCGCAAGACGCCGCGCCAGCGGAGAGGCGCGCACGCGCCCGGCCTGCCCATTCGGCGACTGTGCGGCTTGCGGCGCGGACTGAGCGCCTTGGCTTGCGGATGCGGCTTCGCCCGGCCCGCCGGCTGCCTGGCTCCCGGCTGGCTCCGGCTCGGCCTTGGTCTGCGATCCGCTCGGGTCGAAACTTGCCAGCGCCGATTCGTCCTCGCCCTCGCCGAGCAGCACCGCGATCGGCTTGTTCACCGCGACGCCTTCGGTCCCCTCATCGACGAGGATCTTGCCAAGCGTGCCTTCGTCGACCGCCTCGACCTCCATTGTCGCCTTATCGGTCTCGATTTCCGCCACGATGTCGCCGGGCGCGACGCTGTCGCCCTCCTTGACCAGCCATTTCGCGAGCTTGCCCTCCTCCATGGTGGGCGACAGCGCGGGCATCAGGATCGGTATGGGCATGGTGTTATCCGTTCGGATTTATCGGTTGATCATCGCGCGGCGGCGGGTCGCCAGCGGTATCCGAAGGTCAGATAGGCAAGCGCGAGGTAAACGATAAAGGCACAGCCCCAGCCGAGCAATGCGCCGATGTAGTATAATTGGAAGCTCCCGCCCAGATGCGTCAGCCATTCGCGCACCGTTTGCTGACTGTAGAAGGGAATGTCGGCCTGTTCCCAGTTCGAGATGACCACTTCGACCAGATCGCTGACCGTGAACGCCATGCCGCCGAGAAACAGGAAACTGACGGTCAACACGAAGAAGGCTAGAAGGCGCAGGGCAAACGGCGCGACGCCCAAAAAGAAATACAGCGCGGCAATGTAGGCCGAGCAGATCGTGAAGAACATCGAGAACAGGCCGAGGATGAAGCTCATCGCATCTATGCGCCCCTGCGTAAGTTCGCCGAATGTCATCTCCATGCGCGGTCTCCGGGCCGATGGCTTAGGCTGGCGCATCTGTTTTCGGCCAGCGGTAGAAAAATGTCATGTAGAGCAGTGCGAGATAAACCGCCGCGAACAGTGCGAGGCCGATGATCAGGCCGGCGAGGTAGCCGACCGGGATATCCATCAACGAAAATGCCGGGGTGAAGTCGCCTCGCTGGATCGCCGATATCGTTGCAGCGGTCGCCTGGTCGATGGCGCGGCCCGGGCCAACCAGACCGCCAGCCACGGGGCTGACAGCCAGCGCAATCGCGCCAACGAAAAAGATGGCGATGCTCAGCAGCGCAAAAGCAAGCGAGCGCAGCAGGAGGGGCGCGCGGTTCAGGAAGAAGAACAGTCCGGTGATATAGGCCGAAATGATCCCGAACACGATGGACACCACGGACAGCACGGTATCGGCGGCCATGATCCGCAACTGCGTGATATCAATCAAACTGGCCTCTGGCATGCACCCCCCTGCCCGCGCGCCGGCGCGGCACTAATCAACATACATGACCGTTTTCGCCGCCGCGACGACCTGCTCGGTGCTCGGCAGCGCCAGCTTCTCCAGGTTGGCGGCATAAGGCATCGGCACGTCCGCGCCGGTGACGGGCGTGGGCGGCGCGTCGAGATGATCGAACGCCTCACGCGCCACCTGCGCGCAAACCTCAGACGCGATGGACGCTATCGGCCAGGCTTCCTGCACGACGACGAGGCGGTTCGTCTTCTTAACCGATTCGATCACGGTGGCCATATCGAGCGGGCGCAGGGTGCGCAGGTCGATCACCTCGGCTTCGTAGCCTTCCGCGGCGAGCTGCTCGGCGGCCTCCAGCGCATAGACCATGCCGCGCGAGAACGACACGATGGTCACCGCATCGCCGGCGCGCACGACCTTCGCCTTGCCGA